>JBAPTR010000067.1:0-56854 GCA_049282265.1 Desulfatiglandaceae bacterium
CCCGTCACGAGCGCAAGACTGAGCGTAAAGAATACGATTGCGACGCCATCGTTTAAGAGGCTCTCGGCATCGAGCAACACAGATAGACGTTTCGGGACACCCAGGCTCTTAAAGATCGCGACGACGGCGATGGGGTCGGTGGCGGAGATGATCGCACCGAAGACCAGCGCATGTTTCCAGGTGAAATCCTGTACGAAATGCAACGTGTTGACCACCGGTGTCAAAATCAGGGCCGTCAGCGCGATCGCTGCTATCACGCCGGGCAGGGCCAGCGAATGAATGGTGAGCCGGTTCCGCCAGAATTGTTTGAACTCGATATAAAACGCGGCATCGAAGAGCAGCCCTGGCAGAAAGACGTTGAACAACAGCGCCTTGGTCAGGTGGGGTGCTTCGAAGGCATGAAGCAGCCCCAACACGAGGCCGGTGAAGACCAAGGCCACCGTATAGGGAACGGCCAGACGCTGTACCGCGATGGCCACGGCGGTGGCGACAACGAAGAGCAAAATTAAAATGGTTTCCGTTTCCATGCCGGTACGTTATCTCCGCCCATCATTCCGTCTAGCAAAGCCAACCCATTGTCTCTCGATTTCAGTTTCAACTATTTGTTTTTCTTCGAAGCCGCATCCGACGGCCCCTCCTTCGCCGGCTTAGGTTCCCATCGCCTTGCAGAAAGCTGCAGTCCATCTCTTCGGACAATGCATCGATCCTGGCCTTGTCGTTCTCGATAATGACGACTTCGTGGCCGTTCGACAAAACGAAGCGGTCACGATTCGCCCAGTTGACGTCCTCCGGATCGTAGCGCAGAAAGCGCTGCCACAAGCAGTAGACTGTTGGGGCGGCGCCCATCGGGGTAACGGGATGACCGGAGTTCGCCTTTTGAATGGCATCGATTGAAAGGGTGCGAATGGCATTGATGCAAAGCCGATCGAGTTGAGCTTGGTCGATCATGGTTTCATTCTCCTGATGAAGGATGCCACGCTGGATCTTCACGCCGGGCGTTGCGTCGGTGGCCATGTCCTCCGTATTGCGTTCGTGCTATCATTTTTTCTCCCGCTGTTGATTCGCCTTTCCGAGCGCATTGCTCTTTGACGCGATTGAATCCATCAGCTCGTTCCAGGACTCGGCGAAAGATTGGGCTCCCTCCCTCTGGAGCTGAGCGGCGAGCGCCGCATCGTCCACCCCGACCTTTGCGAATCCGGCGAGTATTTCTTCGGCGTTGCCCCCGTCAACCGGCAACACGTCATTTACTTTACCATGGTCGGCAAAGGCGAGTAAGGTCTCCTCAGGCATCGTGTTGATGGTGCTTGGGGCCGCGAGCGCCTCGATGTAAAGGACATCTGAAGCCTTGGGGTCTTTAGTTCCAGTGCTGGCCCACAGGAGTCGCTGTGGCTGTGCTCCGGCCCCGGCAAGCTTCTGCCAGCGCGGCGAGGCAAGCAGGTCCTGGTTGGCTTTGTATATCCGTTTGGCGATGGCAATACCGAGGCGGTTCCGAAGTTCCCCCGGAACCTTTTCCATGACCGCCTTGTCCCAGCGGCTGATGAAGAGTGAGGCCACGGAGCCGACTGCCGGGCCGAGGCCGGCTTCGATCCGCCGCTCGATCCCTCGCATGTATGCTTCGGCTGCGGCGACGTAATGCTCTCGTGAGAACAAGAGTGTGACATTCACCGGCACTCCTTTAAAGATCGTCTCCTCGATGGCCGGCTGTCCTTCAGGAGTGCCCGGAATCTTGATGAAGAGATTGGGTCGTTTCGCTCTGCCGTGCAGTTTGGTTGCCTCTTTGACACTCCCGGCAGTATCGTATGCGAGCAGCGGTGAAACCTCTAAGGATACCCAGCCGTCAACCCCGTTCGTTGCGTCGTAGATCGGCCGAAAGAGATCGGCCGCCTGGGTCAGATCCTCCAGGGCAAGTTCGAAGAACAACGCTTCCCCCGATTTTCTCTCACGCACCTTTTGCTGGATGGCATCGTTGTAGAACTCGGTATTTTTAATGGCATGATCGTAGATCGTGGGGTTAGAGGTAAGCCCCGTCACCGACAGTTCGGTGATATAATGGCGAAGAGTCCCCTTTGTCAGGAGCCCGCGCGTGATGTTGTCGAGCCAGAGGCTCTGACCGAGATCATGAAGCCGTTGTGTCGCTTTCATGGTTCCTCCTATTGCACGTGGTCGGCTTTGAATTCCACATTCTGGAAAGTACCGGTTCAGCAGAGAGACCGGAAGCGGGTCCGGCTCAGCTCGCCCTTTTCGAATCACTATTTGTTCCAAGATCACGCCTCCTTTCTCAGCCTGGCTTTCTTGTGAATCTCCTTAATGAGAAGGTGAAGATGATGGAAAGTTTAGACCGACTATTGATGCCTGTCTATCAGGAAAATACTGATTTTTTGTAGTTTATTTCTGAAAAGCGGGAGGTGTTGGTGGCCAAGGCTTTCAAGGGGGAGAAGAACAGCCGCCCTTAAGACCACAATATGAAGTGGTCTATTGAAAAGCCTAGTACCAGATGTTGGACTTCTGCCGATAGCGTCCAAATGGGGAAAATTCTTAGAGCTTGATAAGTTTTTTTCTGAGAGCGATCTTGGCATCTCTTACGATTTCCGCAGTACCTTCTTGTGGTTGACCCGTTATTAGGAAATAAGAGACCATATTCTTAAGATTTCAGCTTCAACACGGCTTCACTCGTGCCGCCCGGAACCCACTGCGTTGTAAACCCCAACCGCCTGAAGACCTTGATCATGCTCTGATTTTCCGTAAGGACATCTGCCCGGACATGCTCAAGCCCTCTCTCCCTGGCTATCTCGATGAGCATCTCTACGAATTTAGTCCCAAGGCGTTTCCCCTGGAACTTATCCTGCACGAGGACGGCCAGTTCGCCGGACGTCAGGTCCTGGTTCATAATCAGTCTTGCGACCCCTATCATTTTTTGTCTCCCGTTTTCCTGTACTTCGGCAACGATTGCCATGTGCCGGTCGTAGTCGATATTACAGAAGAGGATAAGCCACTCATGGGATATGTCCTTGATCCTGGAGAAGAACCTGGTCCTCAATGACTCTTTGGACAACGAAGAGAGCATCTCGTCCTCCGCGGGCTCGTCTTCAGGGCGTATGGCCCTCAGAAGTACTTCGGTCCCATCCGACAGTTGCCAGGGTGTGGTGTACTTGGTTGGATAGGGAGTGATAATCAAGTGAGGATAGGGCGATCGGCTAGTAGCGTCATAATTCTTGTCAATAATGATTCGTGCATCAAGGGCGGAGGCTTTGCCATTGGATACGGCGAGAGGATTTATGTCGATTTCAGCTATTTCGGGAAAGTCGACGATCAGATTGGAAAAATTGACAAGGATTTCCTCGAGCCCCTCAAAATCTGCCGCCGGTTTTCCCCGAAAGCCCTGGAGCATTTTGTATAGCTTGGTGTCCTGCATCAACATCTTTGCCAGGGTCTGATTGAGCGGGGGAAGCCCAATCGAAAAATCCTTGATGAACTCCGCCATAGTCCCCCCCATCCCGAAGAGGATGACCGAACCGAAATCCCTATCCTTCCTGGTCCCGAGAATGAGCTCGTAATCAACGTCTGTGACCATCTTTTCTACGGCTACGCCCATTATAGCCGCTTCCGGGGCGCGTTTCTGCACCCTTTGCATCAACTTCTCATACGCTTCCTTCAGGGCTGCACTTGAATCGATCCCCATGATGACACCGCCCACATCGCTTTTGTGGGAGATGTCAGGCGAGACGACCTTGATAACGACCGGATAGCCGAACTTTTCTGCTATGCTTAATGCCGCTTCGGGATCTTGAGCGACCTGGACCATCGTAACCGGGATACGGTAGGTCATGAGAAAATTCTTGGACTCTTCCTCGTTGAGAAGCGTTCGTCCTTCCTTGAGGGCCATATCGAGAAGCTCTTTCAGGTGATCTTTCGATGGCGCTTTGTGTGGCGGCAACTCGGCAGGAGTCTCATAGAGCTGGTCGAGATGTCTCTTGTACCTGCACATATTCACATAAGTTCTGACCGCCTCCTCAGGAGTGTCGTAGGCCGGGATGTTGTTCTCGACAAAAATGTGTCTCCCTTCCTCGACGTCTTCCGCCCCCATCCACGTTGCGATGATGGGTTTCCAGGCATTCTTTGCAATATCGACCACCGCTTGGGCAACCCGGGTTGAAGGGGCAGAGTCCATGGGCACGTAAATAATCAGCACTCCGTCCACCATGGGGTCACTGAGGCATATGGTAAGTGCTTTCGTGAACCGGTCGACAGTTGCGCCTCCAAGAACGTCTACCGGATTCGCCTTGCTCCAGTAGGATGGCAAAAATGCGTTGAGTTGCTTCATGCTCTCCTCAGAGAGTTGCGCCAGTTTCCCACCCAGGTGAATAAGGGCGTCCGTGGCCATCACGCCAGGCCCGCCGGCAGATGTTACTATGGCGAGCCTCGGGCCGGCTGGTAACCTCTTCGAATCAAGAACCTGGGCAGCATCGAAGAGTTCCGCGATTTCCCCCACCCTTACGACGCCGGCCCTCCTGAAGGCCGCTTCATATACCGCATCGTCACCTGCCATAGCGCCTGTGTGGGAATGTGCTGCCCTTGCACTCTCCGCGAATCGCCCCGGCTTCAAAATGATGATAGGTTTTCGCCGGGCGAACCCTCGAGCCGCACTCATGAATTTTCTCGCGTTGCCCACACCCTCCATATAGATCAGGATGCTCCTCGTGGCCTCGTCATCTCCTAAGAAATCGATCATGTCGCCAAAGTCTACATCGATCATGGAGCCCAGTGATGCAAACATGCTGAACCCTATCCCGGCGCTGACCGCCCAATCGACTATCGCGCTGCCAAGGGCGCCGCTCTGGGAGATGAAGGCGATATTGCCAGGCGGAGGCTCACCCTGGAGAAAGGTCGCATTTAAACCCAGAAGGGGCCGCACAAAACCAAGGCAGTTTGGTCCCAGAATACGCATCCCGTATTTTTTCCTGATCCGGTCGATTTCGCTCTCTAACTGTATGCCTTCTTCTCCAATCTCCTTGAACCCGGCGGAGATTATGACTACCCCCTCTACGCCTGCCTGACCGCATTCCTCAGCCACACCAGGCACTGACCGGGCAGGCGTAGCAACAACTGCCAGATTCACAGGCTCGGGAACGCCTGCGATACTGGGATAGCTCTTCACGCCCAATACCATCTGTCTGAGGGGGTTTACCGGAAATATCTTCCTCTCCTTTGACCGGAGCAGGTTCTCCAGGATTGTCCGTCCGACGGCTCCTTCCTTCTCAGTTGCGCCGATCAGGGCTATTGTTTTGGGATCAAACATCACTTGTATGTGGCTCATCTTTCGGTCCTTTTTTTCAACTTTTCTGAATTTCGTCTTGGCCGCATCCTGCCCCGTAACCCTGGCGTGCCGGCCCAGCTAAGTCCTTATAGGAGGGCTGTGCGCGAGCCGGGTGTTCTCACCTCGACCGAGTGATCCTGTCGTTCGAAGGCGATCTCGCCCGCATTATCGGCCAGGTACAGGATGCGTTGAGTCTCGGCAACAGCGTTTCGAAATCCGCTCTGCTCCCCAACGAAAGGCTCTGTCAGGGCTTGAATGACGGATTCGCGCACGTCGGACTCCGCACCTCGACCCAGTGTTCCTCATGGTCGTAACAAGAGGGATGGTCTTATCGGGTTGCTCAATGCCATCCACGCTCACGCACATCTCCCCCTTCCCGGCGGGCGTTTGCAGGACCGCGATGTGGTAAACCGTCTCCCGATACCGGGAGTGCATCTTGAACCCCTCCCAATCCGCAGGGAGGCACGGCGTAAAACGCAGTTTATCCACTTCAAGTCTGAGCCCCAAAAGTGATTCAAGGATCAACCGGTACATCCAGCCGGCCGAGCCCGTGTACCATATCCAGCCGCCGCGGCCGGCATGCGGTGGTAGCGCATAGACGTCGGGCGCAATGACGTGACGGTAGCGATCCCGGGTGGCAAAATCCATCCTGCCGTAGACGCCGCCAGGATCCGAACGCAGGGTCTGTTCGACGGCGTTCATGGTCTCGACGAACTCACGCCAGTCCATCGCTCCCAGAAATCGGAGGCTGCCGTGCCGTGCGTCCTCCAGGACCTGCGGCCAGATGCCCTCCGCCTCCCCCGTGATGACCGAGTCCACACGCTCCATGGCCTCCTCCCGGCACATGGTTGCGTGAATTCCGCCCATGACGACGGGTACGCCCAGACGCCGGAAGTGAGTGGCCACTGCATAGGCTCGGTTCGCCTGGGAGGTGAAAGCGGTAATCCCCACCAGGTCCGGCCGGGGCATGGCCGAATAGTCCGGCGCGCCGAAATTCTCGTCCACGATCGAGATTTCCCACTCCGAAGGGGTCAGGCCCGCCAGAACCATGAGGCTGAGCGGTTTCCACACGCGGTAGCGGTTCCAGCGGCTCTCCTTGACATTGACGATGCTGACAAGCGGGTTGGATGGGTTGATCAGATATAGTCGCATGCCTAAGCTTTCTTGATCAGGCGCAACAGAAATAGGAGGACGACGGCGCCTATCGTCGCGACGATCAAACTGCCGAACAAGCCACCTCCGGCGGACACGCCCAGAGTGCGGAACAGAAAACCGCCAAGAAATGCGCCGATCACGCCGACGATGATGTCTCCAATGACGCCAAATCCCCCGCCTTTCATCAAATGGCCGGCCAGCCATCCGGCAGTTAGTCCAATCAATATAAACCAAACCAATTCCATATCATCTTCTCCCTTTAACTCAGATAGACACGCACTTTCAGTACCTGCGTTACCCCTCCGGCTGCGCTACGGATCCTGAATAAAATACCGTGCACTTTTCACCCTGAATGAATTTCAGCGCATCCCCCAGCGGTTTCAACACGGATCCGGGAATTGGCTTAAAGACACTTTCCGTCTCGATCTGCGGTTTAAAGGCTTTGATATTGAGCAGGAGCGCGAGGATGCCTACGAAGACAGCAAACGTGATGACACCCATTGTTATGAACAGGATCTTTTTCTTATGGAAAGCCATGTTTCAGGTCCTCGCGCTCTTCCCTCCATTGCCGTCGTTTATTTCACGATCAGATCATTCTTTACGGATGTGACCCCTTTGACGCTACCTGCGATTTCACCCGCCTTATCGACGGCCTTTTGAGAATTGACAAAGCCGTTCAGTTGAACGGTGCCCTTGTATGTTTTCACCCCGATCTGGAACGACTTGAGAAAATCATCAGCTGCAAGCAGAGATTTGACCTTGGCCGTAATGACCGAATTGTCAACGTATTGACCTGTACTTTCCTGTTTGGATGTCGATGCACAGGCCGCAAAGGCGGCGATGAGCGCAAGAAGGACCAAATAGCCGACAAACCTACTCCTCCTTTTCATAGCAGTTACTCCTCCGTGTAAATTTGTTGATGACATGGTTGAAAACCAGACCTTTTCTATTTAGTTTCTATTTAGTCGGCGGCTTGATCACGTCCTTGGCACCTTTAATCGAAGCTGTCAGGGCATCCCTTACGGCCTTGGATGCTTGTGTCCCGATTTCATCACCAGCTTCAATAGCCCCAGCGACTGCTTCCTTGGTTACCTCACTGATATCGGTGCTAGCCTTGCCTGCCGCTTTGATGGCTGCCTCAGTGGCTGCAACAGCAATCTTGGCCACATCTGCCCCCACATCTGAACCCGCTTTCACAATTCCATAGACCGTGGACTTTATGGTCATGAATAAGTCTCCGCCAACTTCGGTTGCGGCGTCGATTGCCCCTGACACGATCTCTCCCACTCTTATTTCAATGGCAAGCGTGAAATCGCCCACTCCCTCAATAGTCACTTTCACCAGATCGGCAGTCGTCTCCACAATGGCTTGTGCTTTCTCGCCGGTGCCCTTGAGGGCTCCGATAACCGCCTTCTTAGTGACCCTGCCCATCGCTGTTAATGTGCTTTCCAGCATTGCGGACCTCCATTCTCAAGCTCCCGTTGAAAGAAAATTCTTATCCTCCATACTCTGACATGAAACTGCAGAGACTCCAACCTTCCATATTTCTCAAGGGAGAGCTATTCCATCTGAGACCCGCCAACATCTCCTTTTCCCAACTCCAGGACCTTCTCCTTCAATTTTTGCATCTCCTTGTTCATACGCCTTCCATGAAGGGATTTCTTCGCCAGCTTTGGTAAGGCCAAAACCGCCACAATAGCTCCACCAATGAGAGAGGAATAAAAAATCAAGGCTGTAATAGATAACTGCAACTTCCAGGTAAAAAACTTGAAGTCCAAAGGCATACTGTTTTGTACAGCGGTGATGATAATAACCAGGAGCAGCAAAAAGGTGATGATTAACGAAATGTACATGTTGGCCTACTTCAGATCCGCTGCAAGTCCTTTTGGGCCACTGTGGAGATTTCTTCGAAATCCGCAATGAGGATTTTATTCCTGCCGGTCCCCATAGGTCCTCCTGTCAGTGTAAAAACGACTTATCGTACAGCCAACCGGCTGGAAAAAGCGACAGCTTTTCCCAGTTCCCGGTCAGCCGATGCTTGGAGCTTATGTCATTTCATTCCACTTTGATCTCGATGGTTTTCGGCTTTGCCTTCTCAGTCTTCTGGATATGGAGATTCAGCATGCCACCCTTGAAGGAAGCCTTGATTTTGGTTTCATCCACATTGTCAGGCAACGTAAAGCTACGGGTGAAGCTCCCGTAAGATCGCTCGACTCGATGGAACTTTTTCCCTTTCTCTTCTTTTTCCTGTTTTCTCTCTCCCCGAATCGTCAAAACACCGTTGTCCACAGTAATTTTGACATCATCCTTATTGACCTCGGGAATCTCCGCCTTGATCACGAATGCTTCGTCGGTCTCAGCGATGTCTACCCGGGGAGCCCAGTCCCCTGTTGCGATGACCTCTTGGCCTCCAGCCTGAGGTTGTCCCACCGCTCTCGTGTAGCGGTCGAACCTGTCCGCAATCTCTCGCCACGGATCCCATGTTACCAGTGCCATAATGCACCTCCTAATTTGCGGGATTTGGTTCAGCCCAATGGCAAGTCCCGTATTCAGGCCATTGGGAATTTGGTTTTTCTTTTTATGAAGCGAACTGATTTTTTTCAGGCCTAATTTGTAGTTCTTCCTTCGGCCTATTTACATGTGGATCTGATCGAACCTCGATGTGGCACTCAGGAAACATTATTCCTAGACATTCCCTCAGCACATAGTCTTCTAAGCAATCTATAAAAGACCCCTTCAAAATCACTATTTTTTTAAATTGACCTCCTTCCTTTTGCGACTCACTAGGTAATTTTCAAGTTACAGATCTTGCGGAAATGATGGCCGTAGATCGCAAGCGTAATATTCAGCGGGAGCATTTTAGGTCGGCGAAAAAGAGTCCAGAACATGCTCTTCCAGTACTGGAATCGTTCCTTTCCGAAAACACCCAGGCGGACACTTGAACGCAAGACTGCCAGCAGACGTTGAAAATCCAGGGGGGTCCTGACCTTTGGTCTCTTATACTCCCGGAGGAAGGTCCTCGCTCGTTTATAGTAATGCTCGGGTGAATAGATGTGCTGCATCAGGTTTCCGTAGCCTTCGCGCAATACATCAAGCCCCATTATGGGAAGGATGTTGGTTGTGCCGTCTGCGTTATCTCCGGAGATAGCGTCGATCAGACGGCCCTCCTTTCTCATTCGTTCATAAAGTCTTGTGCCGGGAGGAGCGTTCAGCAAGCCCACCATGGCCGTGACGATGCCGCTCTTTTGGATAAAGTCAATCTGCCGCTGAAAGATGGACGGCGTGTCACTGTCGAATCCCACAATGAAGCCACCGGTCACTTGCAGTCCGGCCCGCTGCATGCGCTTTACACTCTCCAGGAGGTCTCGGTCCTTGTTCTGCTTTTTGTTGCATTCAGCCAGACCCTCTTCACTGGGCGTTTCGATTCCGATGAAGACCGCATCAAAACCCGCTTGGACCATCATTTCCATCAGCGGCTCGTCATCGGCCAGGTTGACCGAGGCCTCTGTGTTGAAAGGGACGCCCTTCTTGCCTTTCTGCCATTGGATAAGTGCCGGCAGGAGATGGTTCTTCAGATAGCCTTTGTTGCCGATAAAGTTGTCATCCACAAAAAAGACCTGTCCACGCCACCCTTTATCGTAAAGCCCGTCCAGCTCGGCAATAATCTGCTCGGCTGTTTTGATGCGTGGGCGATGCCCGAATAGTGCGGTTATGTTACAGAAATCACAATTGAATGGACAGCCACGTGAAAACTGGATGCTCATCGAAGCATAATGTTTGAAATCCATCAACTCCCACAAAGGGGCAGGTGTTTTTCGAATGTCGCAAAACCCGGATGTCTCGTAGATGTGCCTGGCTTTTCCCTTCTCCAGATCCGCCAGAAAGGCGGGAAGGGTCAGTTCGGCCTCATTGAGTACAAAATGGTCCACATCCTCAAACGCATCGTATTCGTTGGTGAAAAGCGGCCCACCGGCTATGACCTTGAGATTCGCCTCCTTACACCGGGCGATGATCTCGCGTGCCGAATCTCTTTGCACAACCATGCCGCTGATAAAAGCGCAATCAGCCCACGCCAGGTCTTTTTCAGTGAGCTTGGCCACATTCACATCAACCAGCTTCTTGGGCCATTCTTTGGGCAGCATTGCCCCTATCGTCAGAAGGCCCAGGGGAGGTAAGGCCGCCCTTTTTCGAATGAATTTAAGGGCGTATTTGAAACTCCAAAAGGTAGCCGGATACTCCGGATAAATCAGCAAAATTCTCATGGGCGCTCCTTTCACATATCAAAATTATTCTTGCTTATTTCGCTTTTCTTAACATTGCCTTTGGATTCCGGTCTTCTCTTTTCCAGCTCCAATGCCTGGCCGGCAGGTTATCCGGAAGTCATATCCAAACGTCATCCTCCGCCGTCATTTCACCGCCTGCATCACCTGTATTAATGGTACCTGCAGGTTCGACGAGCATAATTTTACATTCCTCTTTGGCGAAAGGCCTGTGCTCAACTTTCTTTGGGACCACGATCATCTCTCCCGCCTTCAAATCAATCATACCATCCCGGAATTCGATTGTCATCTCTCCTTCAAGAACAATGAACACTTCATCCGTATCATCATGGGCGTGCCAAACGAAGTCTCCCTGGAATTTCGAAAGCTTGAAATGGTATTCATTCATTCTGGCGATAATCTTTGGAGACCAGTGGTCGGAAAACCCGGCGAGTTTTTCCTGAAGATTTATTGCTGCGATATCCATGCCATTTCCCCATATTTTTTAATATCAAACGGCTGTTTTGGACCGACAGGCAAAATAGGGTGCCCCTTTCACCTTCAGTCTATCATTTCTATTGACAAATGTGTCAAATTATCTCAGGAAATAGGATGGCCATGGTGCTTGATCCTGTTTCACCTCGAAAATGGAGGAATACGCTTTGAACCTGTCCAACATGATTATCCAGGGTGCCAGATACTTTCCCGACAAACAAGCCATCGTTTTCGAGGATACGCGCTTTACCTACCGGGAGCTCAACGACTCGGTGAGTCTTGTGGCCTCCTACCTGAGAGACCGGGGAATCAAACGAAATGACCAGGTTGCCCTCTACTGTGAAAATCGGCCTGAGTGGATCATGCTCTATTACGGCATCATACGACTTGGAGCCGCTGTGGTTTGCGTGAGTTCGGCCTACCGGAGCACGGAACTGGAGTACCTCCTCACCGACTCTGCGCCGGCCTGCGTAGTCACGTCCGAGAGCCTTGTGGATCATATCCCCGACATATCTAAGATATCCCAAATCAGCGACATTTTCGTCATCGAGAGAGATGACAGACTGGCGAGGTTGTGTCAAAAAGAGATGTCCTCGCCGGAAGAGCCCTTCCCGAGCGCCGACTGTGATGCGGATGACACCTGCGTGATCCTTTACACGGGGGGTACTACGGGCATACCCAAGGGGGCCATGCTTACTCACAGAAACCTCCTGTACACCGCCCAAAACGTCTGTTATCACGAACGAATGGTTGTGGAGGACAGGGGGCTTTGCTTTTTGCCCCTGAATCACGTCTTTGCCGGCAACCACATCATGAATTCCATATTCCATGCCTTTGGGACTCTTGTCCTCCACAAGGGATTTGATATGGACGAGATCGTCTCGTCGATCGAGGCAAACAGCGTCACCCGTCTCTATGCGGTCCCCACCGTTTACATCCGGCTTCTCAATACCCCCGAGTGCCACAACCGCCTCCGGTCGGTAGGTTATTCCTTCTCCGCGGCCACCAGCATGCCCTCGGAAATCGTCCGCCAGTGGAATGACACCTTCGGCCTCAATATACATGAGGCCTACGGCATGACCGAAAGCTCCTCCCTGGTAACGTTCAACCACCTTTACCGGCACAAAATCGGATCCGTGGGAACGCCGGCTGGGATCGTGGAGGTAAGGATCGCGGACAACAGCGGAAAGCCGGTACCCCAGGGAGACGAGGGAGAGATCCTGATTCGGGGGCCAAACGTTATGAAGGGATATTATAACCGCCCGGAAGAGACCGCCAGGGCAATGGAAGGTGGTTGGCTCCATTCCGGAGATCTGGGCCGTACCGATGAGGAGGGCTACCTCCACATCGTGGATCGAATCAAGGACATGATCATCAGCGGAGGGTTGAACATCTACCCAACCGAGGTCGAGGATGTGCTCTACCGCCATGATTTCGTTGAGGAATGCGCGGTGGCCGGACTTCCCCATGAAGAATACGGAGAGGCAGTGGCCGCCTTTGTCAGGCTGAAATCCGGGTATGAGGCCTCGGAATCGGATTTGATAAAGTTCTGCAAGGAGCGAATGGCATCTTTCAAGGCTCCTAAGAAAATAGTCTTTGTGAAGGATTTTCCCAGAACGCCGCAGGGAAAACTCCTGAAGCGTGAACTCAGGAAATACTCCTTCTGACTTTAACAGATGCATCCGGCATCGCAGACATGAGAGGCAGGGTTCGAATTATGCAACTCACCAGGCAACAGGAAGATATGTTCGAGGGCAAAAAAGGCCCCGGTGCCAGACGCGCCATGGAGATCCTCGTCGCTTATGGGGATGTGTACGATGCGAAGCGCATGATCCCGGTTTCAAGCGTCCACATGGCGGGGAATTTTCCAGTACTCATGGACGAGGGGATACAATGGCTGGAGGACCTTGCCCGGGACGGAACCCGGGTCCAGGTTTATACGACCAAGAACCCGGAGATGTATGATTTTGAAGAGGCCGATGAACTCAATATCCCCATGGCCTACCAGGTAAGGCAGAACAGGATACATGATGCCCTGAAATCCCTCGGAGTCACCCTGACCTATTCCTGCCACCACTACCTGGTGGGGAACGTGCCCCGGTTCGGGGATCACATCGCCTGGGCCTCTTCGGGGAGCCAGGCGTTCGCCAATTCCGTGATTGGGGCACGCTCCAACCGCGACGGTGATCATGCCGCCCTGGCAGCGGCCATAACGGGCGCCATTCCCGAATGGGGGCTGCATCTGGATGAAAACCGGAAAGGTGAACTCATCATTGACGTCGGTAGGCTTGACTTGGAAAAGTACGGCCCGGCCGATTACAAGGCCCTTGGCTGGCATCTGGGGAAAGCCGTGGGAGCGAGAATTCCGGTGTTCGTGAATCTTCCCCGTGACATGCACATTGAGGAAATAAAAGGACTCCTCTATACCCTGACCGTGACCGGAGCGACCGGGCTTATTCATTTGGTCGGCATAACCCCGGAGGCCATTACGGTGGAGGCCGCACTTGCAGGAGGCCCTCCTCCCCTCCCCGAAATCACACCTTCACAGGAAGATGTGAACCGTGCCTATCTGGAAATCTCCAGCAGTTCAGAGGATAAGGTGGACATGGTGATCTTCGGCTGTCCCCAGTGCTCCATTCAGGAAGTTAGAGAAATCGCCGATCTCCTGGGAGACCGCAAGATTCACCCCGACACCCGGCTCTGGATCTGCACCTCGGCATGGGTCAAGACGCTTTGCAAACGAATGGGCCTCCTGGACAGTCTCCGTGCCTCTGGAGCCCGAGTTGTAGCGGATGTGGGCGCAGCGGACGGCCCCCACCTCTACCTGAGGGAGCAGGGGGTCCGAGTGCTCGCCATCAACTCGGCCAGGGGCAGCTACTACGCCCACAACCTCTTCGGCATGGATACCTGGTTCGGTTCCACCAGGGAATGTGTCGAGTCGGCCCTGTCCGGCAAATGGGAGGGGAGAAAGTGATAAAACTCAGGGCGAAAACCGTGATGCCGGGCGTGGCGGAAGGGGAAGCCATTGTCTCCCGAACTGCCATATCCTTTACAGGAGGTATGGATCCAGATACGGGAATCATTCGGGAACCCGGTCACGAGCTGGAGGGGCAGAGCGTTGCGGGCAAGATCCTTGTCTTTCCGGCAGGCAAGGGATCAACAACCGGTTCCTGGCAGTTCTACGCCGCATTCAAGAGGGGCACTGCGCCTGAAGGGATCATAAATGTGAAGGCCGAGGGCGTGGTGGCGATCAGCGCCATCATCACAGGCACGCCCATGGTCCACGAACTTGAACAAGACCCCCTTGAGGTGATCCAGACGGGGGATTTTGTTCGAATCGACGCAGATAACGGTTTTGTCGAGATCGAAAAAGGCTAACCTGGGCTATGAGGGTGTCCAGGGGCTCCCTTAAACACAGAGCCCCTGAAATACTAATGTGGCTATTTTTTTGTATAGATGTGACGCACCGGGAAAAGACCGACCTTTACCGACTTACCGTTCTGCACCTGGTCGATACGTATCTTGTCCACACCCTCGATATCGCCCTTGCCATAGGTTAGCGGCGTGCTGCTTATGTCACCGGTACGAAGGTTTTTGATCCTGTAGAAACCGTCCTCCAGCACGTCACGGCGCGTAAGCTTTTTAAAGGGCACCTTTTCCATGGCAAGCCGCAATGCATCAACCTGGATCATGCCCTCAAGGATCCCTGCCTCATACATGATGTGGGTAATCCGCTTGCCGGGGTGATACTTCTCCTGCAAATCGTTGCAGAACTTTATCCCGGGAGTGCCCAGGTCATCCATGGGGCGGAAACTGCCGGCGCAGACATAACCGTCACCCAGCTTACCCATGGCCGCGGCCAACACGGCGGCGTGACCTGGTGCAGCAGTGCCGAAGGTCATCTTGTAGGGCTGATAGGGTCCCATGCCCAGTCTGACCATCTCCTTTATCGTTGGCTGTGCACCGGGATTAATCATAACGCCCAGGGCAAGATCAACGCCCTTTTTCTTCAGCCATGTAAGCTGGGTGGTCGGCGGCGAGGTAGGCACGAGGGGCACATACTGGGTTCCCACAAACTCGTAGCCGATCTTTTTAAGGTACGCCTTCATCTCAGGTATCTCAATCGACCTTCCCATGGCGTTATCGGCAGTCAGGTAAGCAACCCGTGGTTTCCTTTTTTTCTTCCAGTTCGCTTTGAACCAGTCGGCGATGGCGGCCAAGGAATCGGTGTAGATAGGGTAATAGGTGAAGATGCTTTGGGGTGGCGTCAGGAGATAGGATCCGGTGGCCATGCTCGTGGCGCCCATATGGTCCGCCCATAATCTGTCTTTGATTGCGAGCGCAATGGGTGACCCCGATATCCGGGCGACCAGCATCCCTTTGGCCTTGAGCTCTTCATAGATTGACAGGGCCTTGGCCGGCTTGAGCTCATCATCCCGCCAAAGCACCTTCAGGGTTATATCGGCGGGAAATTTCTCTTTTAGCCACGGAGCCAGCATCTTTGTGTCATTTACATACTGGGAATAGTCCTCAATGCCGGCTAGGACTGCCGCTGAATCCTCAGCAAAGGGACCGGTCAGCGACTGGGTGCCGCCGATATAGAGTACTTTTTCTGCATGGGCGCTGACAGGCACTAGGGAAATTGCCATCATTAGAATAATCGCGCCAGCTGCTGACATCCATCTTATTTTAGCCATGATTTTCCTCCTTAATAATTCAAAGCATGATTTAGGATACGCGCTCGGTCAACCCTTTTTTTAAATTGAGATTTCTTTCACCTCCTTTCTCCGTTTTCGTGTTTACAAACTATACTTGATGACTTTGTAAAAAGTCATCATCGTGTCCACGGACGGGCACGGAAATCAATGGGGTGCAGTGTAACCCATCGATTTGTAAGCAAACCGAAAATCGCATTTTTCGGTTTCCGTGAATAAAAAGTCCATGGAGGGGCTTTTTACGATTCCATCATACTTGGGTCGTTCAGTGAAGGTGTAGCACCCCCATTTTACTCTGATACTTCATGGGAGAAGGGCCAAAGTCTGAAGTAGGCCTTGATAATCTCCCATCGGTGATGAAGCCCCCGGGGCTCAAAAATGAGAAAGATGATAATGATCAATCCGTGGGACATGAGGGCCAAGGACGCGGCTGTCTGAGGAGCGACGGCGGCGGCCAGGATCGGTCCGGCAATGGTGACGACTTCATCCAGCAGTTTGAGGGCAACAACGCCTAAGATGGCACCTGTCGTACTGCCCATACCTCCGACGATTAACATACCCAAATACCAGACTGAATCCATAAATGGGAACTGGTCCGTACTTGCGAAACTGATGTAGTGAACGAGCAGTGATCCGGCCACACCTGCATATACACAACCGATAAAGAATGCCTGCAGCTTGTAACTCCACAGGCTAACCCCCATGACCTCAGCCGCCAGGTCGTTATCACGGATGGCGATGAAGGCCCTGCCCGCTCTGGTCCTCACGATGTTGTGAGCCGTGATCGTCGCCAGGCAGGCGAATACCATCACCAGGTAGAAATAGTTGGTCTTGGAGCTCAGGCTGATACTCCCTATCGAAGGGCTGGGCACACTCAAGCCGTCAGTCCCGCCGGTGATGCTGCGGAGCTGGATGATGATCCAGATAATAATAAATTGTGCGGCGATGGTGGCCATAATGAGGTAGAAGCCCTTGATTTTCAAGGATGGGAGGCCGAAGATCAAACCTGCTATTCCCGCGGCCAAGCCACCACAGGGGAGGGCCACCCAGAATGGAAAGCCGAGTTTCGCGCACAAAATAGCCGAGGTATAACCGCCGACTGCCATAAAACCCGCATGGCCTATGGAGATTTGGCCACAGTATCCGGTCAGGATATTGAGCCCGTGGACGCTGACAAGGGCAATCCCGATCATGGTCATGATGGTCAGAATCCTGTCGCTGAAAAACAGCGGACAGATGAAAAGGAAGATGAGCAAGGCAAGCAGCATGCCCCAGCGCATTCTGGAGCGAAAGATAGCCATATCCTGGGCGTAGTTTTCCTTAAAGATTCCCGTTCGCAAACCCATTGCCTAAACCCTCTCTATCCTGGATAGACCAAAGAGCCCGTTCGGTCTGAAAATGAGCACAATGATCATAACTATAAATGGGAATACCTGAGCCAGTCCACCGCCGGGCAGGAGTGGGTCCAGATACCCGGCAGCCACATTTTCCAGCATGCCCAGTATTATCCCTGCGACGATGGCCCCGCCGATGGAGTCTAAACCGCCCAGCAGCACCACCGCGAATGCCTTGAGGCCGATATTGGCGAGCTCCATATTCGCGCCGGATACGCCCCCCAGAAGGATGCCTCCGATTACACCGACGACACAGGCAATGACCCATGAGACGGCATAGACGGTTGTTGCCTTGATACCAACGCTTTGTACCACCTGCAAATCCTCGGCAGTCGCCCTCATTGCCAGTCCGATCTTGGTAAAGCGGAAGAGGAGCATGAGCATCACTACACAAATAACAGACACGATCAGTCCTATCAAAGACTCCGAGGGTATGGATACCGCACCCACCTTCACGGTTATAGTCGGCAACAATCCATAGTAAGTCTTATATTGCGCGCCCCAGAGCAGAGTTGCCAGCCCTGACAATACCGTGGCGAGGGCTATGGTCATCATGACGACGGCCAGCACGGGTTGGCCCACCATCGGACGCAGCATCAGCCGTTCGATCAACAGACCCATGACGATTGCCACTGCGATTGCCAGCAGCAGAGCGGCCCACATCGGCAGGCCGCAGGGCACCAAAAAGGTATAGGCAAGATAGCCACCGATCATAACAAAGTGTCCCTGGGCAATATTAAACACCTCAGAGCATTTAAGAATGATCACAAATCCGATAGCAATCAGGGCATAGACCATGCCTTGAGCAAAGCCGGTTAGTACCAACTGTAAGAAGAAAGTCATCAGCCAACCCCTTTAACAGACGCGATGTTAAGCGTGATCTTCATTGTTGCCATCCGCCCGTCACGGTATCCCACCAGAGCCTCTATCGGCACCAAAGTCTTGTCACTGTAGATAGCATCAACCAGCGCGCGGTAACGTTCTTCCAGGGATGCTCTTCTCAACTTCCTGGTTCTGGTTAGTTCCCCCTCATCAGCATCGAATTCCTTGGGGAGATTGACGAATTTCCTCACCCTGGATCCGACGGGCAACATGTGGTTGACTCTCTCGATATCTTGCCTCACCAGCTCGTAAACCTCCGGCGCCTGAGAAAGTTCGGCGAAAGAAGTAAAGGCCACTTTCTTTTGTCCCGCCCACCCGCTGACGTTATCATGGTTTAAGATGATGATCGCCGAAACATAGGCCCCTTCAGGGCCGGCCAGTACCCACGCGTCCTTTATATAAGGGCTAAACCTCAACCGACTTTCCATATTCTGGGGCGCCAGATTATCGCCACTCTCCAGCTTAACCAGGTCCCGGACCCTATCTACAAATACAACATGCCCGTCCTCTTGGATGAACCCGCTGTCTCCACTATGAAACCACCCACCCTTAAGCGCCGCGTTCGTCTTTTCCGGGTCCTTATAATAACCGACGCACAACCCGGACTGCCGATAAATGAGTTCACCATTGGAGTTGATGCGAACCTCTACTCCCCTGTGAACAGGCCCTACGGTCTCCGGCCGGATGTCATCATTCTTCGCGCCGGTGAGAACGCCTCCCTCGGTTGACCCATACAGGCTTTTGAGAGGAAGATTAAGCGCGTGGTAGAACTTGAAGGCCTCCGGACTGAGTATTGCACCGGTAGTATAACAGATTCTGGCATTTGACAGACCCAGGCTATGTTTGATGGACCTGAACAGGATGATATCCGCGACAGAATAAAGTATTTTCAAGAGCAAACCTGGTTCTTGCTTGCGATACTTTAATTCGGCCATTTTCTCGCCAATGGGCATGAGCCGCCGGAAGGCAAACCGCTTAACGGCGTCCGCATGGAGAATCCGTGCCTGAACCATAGCTGCCTGACTTTCCCATAGCCGCGCCCCGCAGGATACAATGCTTGGCCCGGTTTCCCGACTATCCCGCTGCTGGGTTTCCGGGGCTTCGGCGAAGTTGAGGATGTTGGCCGATAACAGATGACAACCAATTCCGATCCATTGCTCATTTATCCAGACGGGTGGCAGATAGGGGACAACATTATCATTCTCAGACCACGGGTCGAGCTCCAGGAGACAATCGACACCCGCTCTTAATGTCCGGTAAGTGTGGACGGCTCCCTTGGGCGCCGCCCCTGTGGTACCCGCGGTGTAAATGATGGCGCAGATATCATCCGCTTTGCCGGTTTTCACATTCTGCTCAAAGCTCCCGGGGTGTTCGGCTTCATATGTTTCACCCAGTTTCAGAACCTCCCTATACCCGACCAGGATATCGTCTTCATAGTGGGCAAGGCCTTTATAATTCCAGAAAATGACCTTCTTTAGAAGGGGAAGCGTATCCTTGATTTGAAGAAACTTATCAACCTGCTCCTGACCTTCAACAACGGCAAATCTTGCCTCGGAATTTTCAGCGATGTATTTTATCTCCAATGGCAGCAATTCCGAAAACAATCCCACAGCCACGCCATTGTTCGCCTGGGCGGCCAGCTCAGCATAGTACCACTGGGGGGCATTATCCCCGACAATCAGCACCTTGTCTTCAGCCTCAAAACCGAAAGCCAGCAGGCCAAGTGCCAGGTGTTTAACATTGAGATAATAGTCCTTCCAGGTATGAGTCTGCCAGACACCATAGTACTTGTGACGCATTGCCGTGCGGCTATCGCCGTATTTTTCGAAATTATATTTGAGTACCTTGGGCCAGGTATCGTCCTTTGCTTGGTAGATTTGTTCCATCCTGATCGTCGCTTCCCTCTGCTCTTCTGTTAACCCAGCCAACGCTTTCGTCGCCTGTAGTGTTTGACTTCACGATAGCTCTTTTTAGAGCCGACCGCCGACAGTCCCATATAGAATTCGCGAATGTCCTCATTATCTCTCAAATCTTCTGCCGGACCGCTCAGGACGACCCGGCCATTTTCCAAGACATGGCCGTAATCGGCAATAGCAAGGGCGGCTCTGACATTTTGCTCCACAAGGAGTATGGCCATTTTTTGATCGGCATTGATTTTCCGGATAATTTCATATATTTCTTGCACCAAAAGCGGGGCGAGACCGAGCGAAGGTTCATCCAAAAGCATCAGTGTGGGACGCGCCATCATGGCCCGCCCGATGACCAACATCTGCTGCTCACCGCCGGATAGATAGCCGCTCATCCGGCGGCGGAGACGTTTAATGGCCGGGAAGTAGTCAAAGACCCATTCAAGATCCTGCTTGACTCCACGGCGGTCCTTGCGGCGGTAAGCCCCCACGAACAAATTCTCCTCAACACTGAGACGCTCAAGAACCCTGCGCCCTTCCATCGCCTGGCTGATGCCAAGTACAGCAATATCCTCGGGACCCAGCCGGTCTATACGGTGACCATCAAACGCAATGCTACCTTCGGTTACTTCGCCCTCTTCCGTTTTGAGCATCCCCGAGACGGCCTTTAAAGTCGTCGTCTTGCCGCCACCATTGGCTCCGAGCAGGGCAACGATCTGACCGTCAGCCACCGATAACGATACGCCTCTCAGCGCCTGTATAACATTCATATAGGCAACTTCAATATTGTTGACTTCCAGCATAGTCTCTGCTCTTTCTTATTTGTGTGCACATCGATCAACCTTCTTTTGCCTTTCCCAGGTACGCACTGATAACATCAGGATTCGTCATAATTTCAGCCGGCGTACCCTCGGCAATCTTACGTCCAAAATCAAGGACAACAATCCTGTCGGCTATGTCCATCACCACACCCATATCATGTTCGACAAGGACGATGCTGCGAATGCCATCTCGCAAAACGGGTGTGTCCGGATAGGTGGCCCCCTGACCTTCAAATATGTCAAGGATGAAGCGGGCGATGTCCTCCTTTTCCTCAAGATTCATCCCTGCCATGGGTTCGTCCAACAGCAGCACTTTAGGCTCAAGCGCCAATGCTCTTCCCAGCTCAACTCTCTTTTGCATCCCGTACGGCAGGACGCCCACGACTCTCTTTCTCATCGGCGCCATTTCCAAAAAGTCGATAATCTCCTCAACAACTTGACGGTGCTTGATTTCTTCCTGAAGTGCCGGGCCAAGGTATAGCGCACCGGTGACAAAATTTTGCTTCATAAGCACATGCCGGGCAGCCATGATGTTATCTTGAGTGCTGAGTCCCGTGTAGAGTTCGATATTCTGGAAAGTTCTGGCAATGCCGAGTTTGGCCAGCTTATCTGGGCGCATGCGGGTAATTTTTTGCCCATCGTAGTAAATCTCGCCATCTTGGGGTTTGTAAAAACCATTGATGCAGTTCAAGAGGGCGGTCTTGCCGGCCCCATTCGGCCCAATGATAGCCAGGATCTCATTATCCCTGACGTCCAGGCTCACTTCATGAAGGGCATAAACACCACCAAAACTGAGCAAAAGGGAGTCAACTTGTAGTTTAACGTTTCTATCCGTTTTCATCTATCTATATTTCCTGATATATCTTGTTCTCAAACACAGCCGCGATGCTTTTCTTGCCGTCCAGATGAATACAACCCGTCGGGCACACGCTCATGCAGGCAGGCTGTTTATTTTCGGCCAGCCGGTGAATGCAGAGATCGCACTTTACGGCTATTTCGCGTTGGTCTTCGAATTGCATGGCTCCGAAAGGACAAGCCTGTACACATTCCCCGCATCCGATGCACAGGCCGGCATCAATCAATACGATGCCCTGATCGTTCCTTGAAATCGCATCCACCGGGCACGCCTCCCCACAGGGCGGTCTGGCGCAATGGTGACAATATACAGGGATATAATCAGGGGACTGCTCCTTCACCCACACCAGTCTGGGACCTACCCCCAGCGCATGTTCCTGCTTACACGCGATCTCGCAGGCATGACACCCCATGCAGTCCTTCTTCTCAAAACGCAAAGAGGCCTTCTCCATTCTATTCTTCCTCCTGTTCTTCGCAGCGGGATATGTTGCACAGCAGGACCCTCAGATTAGTCGCGCCCATCACCGGATCCATGGACTCGTGGGAATTGTCGGTCAGCATATTGATGTTGGAAATATCCCAACCGTGATCGGGACCCTTCATCTCCGGGTACCACCAGCCATGCTCGGCCACAATCACCCTGGGATCAATCCCCTCATTGAGTCTGGCCCGCTCTTTGACCCGTCCCCTGGGCGATTCCAGCCATACCCAGACCCCCTCCCGGATCCCGTGCTTCTCGGCGGTAGCAGGATGGATCTCTACGATGGGATCGGGCCTGATCTCCCTCAGCCATGGGATCTGCCGGTTTGCCGAGTGAAAAAAGGTGGGCGTCCTGAGCCCCGAATTGAGGATATAGGGATACTTTTCGGTCAAGTCCGGTCTTGACACCGGGCTTTCAGGGATCTCCGTATACTTGGGCAGGGGATCACGCCCCCATCTTTCGAGAATCGTCGAGTACAACTCCACTTTTTTGGTGGGGGTTGAAAATCCCTTTTCCCGGTATTTGTAGAATTTCTGTTCGCCATGAAGGTAGCCCTTTTCTTTGAATTCCTCCCAGGTAAGGCCTGTCGGTTCCAGCAGCCAGTCCAGCGCATCCTCCACGGTGTCCCACCACTGCTGCCCCATGCGCTTGCCCAGTTCCATGAAGATCTTGTGGTCTTGCCAGCATTCGCCGATTTCCAAAACTTTCTGTCTCGCCAATACATACCCGTGAAATTTCCAGTTTTCCGATACGTGGTTCTGTTCCAGCCAGGTACCGGCAGGGAGAAAAATATCGGCCAGTTCTGCGGTCGGTGTCATGAAGAAGTCCGATACGGCCAGGAAACTCAACTTCTTCAAGGCTTCATAAACCTCATTGGCGTTTGCTCGGGTTATCACCGGATTGGTTCCCACCAGGTATCCTGCCTTAACGGGATAGGGCTTACCTGTCAGGATCGCATCCCAGGCGCATTTAGGTGTCACAATGGTCATCCGGGCTGCGAGTTTGTATTGTTCACCGCCAAGCTGCTTTAATCGCTGCTCGTTAGACAAGGATTTGTGGGATGAGAATTCGGAAATGGAGCGGGTCCCGGGCGGTTGGTGAAACACGTTGCCCCCGGGCGCATCGAGATTCCCTGTGGCCGCCATCAGTCCCACCGCAGCCCGGGTAAAATCCGTGCAATTGATGGTCTGCTCTGTGGGAACGCCCCAATGGATTCCCGCCGGCTTGGTGGTGGCATAAAGTCTGGCAGCCCTCCGGATAAGGTCCTGTTTCACCCAGGTAATCTCTTCCACACGCTCTAAAGGATAGTCCTTTCTCACCCGGTCAACAAAAGTGTCCCAACCGTGAATGTACTGCCATACGAACTCCTCGTCATAGAGTCCTTCTTCAATGATCACGTTGTGAAACCCCATGGCCAGCGCTGCATCCGTGCCCGGACGCACCTGGAGCCACAGATCGGCCTTCTTTGAAAGAAACCCTTTTCTGGGGTCGATGACAATCAGCCTGGCCCCTTTCTGGTAGGCCCGCCAGAAACTCACCCCCTTGTATTCGTCCGGATTGGTCCACAGGGGATTGCACCCCCACATGACAATACACTTGGGATTATTGGCATAATCGATGGCTGGATGCCTACCACATGTGATCAGGGCGGCACCTATCCGTGAGAGGTAACACATATGCCCTGCGGTAATCATGTTCGGCGTGCCCAGGAGGTTGCCAAACCGGGAGAAATGGCTTTCGAAGTCCCGGCCGGTCCCCTGCCCGATCATGATGGCCTCGGGACCAAATTGCTCTTTAACTTCCTTGAATTTCCCGGCGACTGTATCCAATGCCTCGTCCCAGGAAATTCTCTCCCAGCCCTCCCCGTTTTTTTTCATGGGGTAAAGGACCCTGTCCGGATGATAGGCCAGTTGGGTGATAGACAGTCCTTTCGAACACATGGTGCCGTGACTGATAGGGGACTCGGGATCTCCTTCCACTTTTATGACCTTGCCGTCCTTCACATGGGCGATGACACCGCATCCCCCATGGCAGCTTCGACAGACTGTTTTAACTTTCTTGACTTCCTCCATACAAATCTCCTGTGTTTTCCCGCCGAGACGTCCGGTTTTGATTCTGGCCCTTACGTTTTTCACTTGTACATGCCATACTCTTTTGTAAAATCGATCATGGCGTGAATGGTGTCGGGTTTTCCTTCATCCATGGAGCATCCGCTTGCCATGATATACCCGCCCCCTTTGCCTGCAACATCAATCAGGCCCTTGCATATCTCTTTGACTTGTTCAGGGGTGCCTGAGAGGATTGTGGTAATGGGCACATTCCCCGCGATACAGGTTGTTCCGCCGACAACCTCTTTAGCCTTTATCATGTCGGTTTTATCAAACATCCATACACAGCGGCCCTTCGGGAGTTCATTGAGATATTCCAGCCGTGAGTTATAACCGCCTTCGGCAAAGAGGAAGGGGACACATCCCTCTTCAATAAGGCCAAGGATGACCTCCTTGAGGAAAGGCCAGTAGAAGGTCTTGAACTGCTCATCAGACATGAAACCATCGGCGCCCTTGTGCAGGGGCATAAACACGATCGGGTTCCCGGAAATATTAGGACCGGAGACGCCCAGCTTGATCATGAGCGGGGTAAGCCGCTCAAGGGCCTTGAGCAGTAAGTCTTTCCGCATATACATGTCCATCATTATAGCCCGGGTTCCCCTTATGGTATCACCCAGCACGTCAAAGGGGGCCTTTGAAATACCTCCGGCACCGTTCAAATGACCCTGCTCCTGGGCCTCTTTTTCAAAGGCGCCTATGTGCCCTCCCCACTCAAAGGCGGCCTTTCCGGCATCCATAAGGGCCTGAAGGGCGCTTTGCATTTCGGGCGTTCCCAGGGCAATCAGAGTAGGCCCCATGCATGGGAGTTCCAGAAGACCGGTCAGGGGCGGGAAAAATTGAAAGGGTTTGAGGGCGTCGCAGATGCGCGGCAGATAGGTCCTGAGAAAAAAATCGGAAGGATCTTCAATAAGCGCCTCGTACTCGTCTGCAGTCATATATTCACCTTCAACGCACTGGTAGGGATACTTTTCGTCCACGCCCTTTCCAGGCAACCGATAAAGTATGTATCCCAGCTTTTCAAGCGGTGCATGGTTCAGCACGAGCCCTGGGCTGATGTAATAATCGGGTTTGTATTCCGCAAGATATCGCCTCCACACGGAAACGAGTTTTTCGCCGTCCCTCATGACTTCCCCGGGAAGGACACCAAAAAGGCTCACGGGCATAAAGGTATGAAAGGGAAAAACAGGCACCCTGTCCGGTGCCTTCTTTAATTGAACCACGTCCTTAAACCGGGTAATTTTTCTTTGATAAGATGCCTTTGCCTCGGGACTTGCGAAGTCAAGGCCTTCCCCTGCGAGCCACCGTTCAAATCTGGCTTCCTGTCTTTCTTCAGCCGTCAGTTCTTTCCAATCTTTTTTCATGGTTATCCTCCAATCCATTGGTTCGCAAGTTTGACGGCCGCCATCGCGTCAAGACCGAAGGCATCAGCCCCGGTGAAAATTTTGACCTGATTGTCTATCTGGCCGCCGCCGATCATGACTTTTATTTGATCGCGCAGACCCGCGGCTTTAAAGGCCTCGATGGTCTCCTTCATGGATTCAAAGGCCAGGGTCAGGAATCCGCTCAACCCGACTACAGTCGCGCCACTCTCCTTGATGGCGTCCACAAATTTTTGCTCAGGGACATCTATGCCGAGATCAATCACCTCGAAGCCGCTTATCTCCAACATAAAAACGACCATGTCCTTCCCGATATCGTGGATGTCGCCTTTAACCGTTCCCAACACGACTTTTCCGATCTTTTCAGTCTCCACCCCTTTGGCGGCTTTCATATGAGGCTCCAGGATTTCCGTTATCCTCTTTAAGATCTCTCCGGAAAATACCAGATCCGGAATGAAATATGTGCTGTCCGCAAAGCGTTCTCCCACGATTTTCATTCCCTCTTTTGCGTCCACCAGGATCGCCAAAGGGTCCACTCCCTCATCCAGAGATTTCTGAACGAAGTTGATTGCCTCCTCTATCTTCAAATCCGCAAGCAATGTTGCCAGTACTTTTGCCATGTCATTATGCTCCTTTCGCGTTTATTGGACTAGCACTTTTCTATAAACCAAGATGATACCACGTCCCATTGGACACTTATTTACCCTTCTCCTCAAGTGAGGGGATCAGGTATCCATTTCAACCCTATGTCTTTTTTGATCATTCGTCTTCAATTTCCATAGTCCCGTTTATTTCGGAACGCGACCTCATGAGGTCTTGGGAAGCGGGAAGATCATGTCGGCGGTCGGGCGAATCTCAGGATATTTTCCGCTGTAAATCAGCTCAAGCTCGTACGGCCATTTTTTACCTTTGACCCATTGACCTCCCACCAGTGGCGTTTCACAGTAGTGTTTTTCATTGAACTTGATATGACCGATAATGGTGTCAAGATCAGTCTTTCCTATTGCATCTCTCAAGGCATTTTTGTCTAAACTTTCCGCACGCTTAATGGCATCAAAGGCAATTTCATACCCCGCATGCTTAAAGCCGATTGGTGGGCCCCACTGCCTCTTGGTCTCCTTTTCCCAGGTGTCGCATATCGCCGCAGGGGTTTCTCCGGACAGAGATGACTTGAAGGGGTGGTAACGGCTCCACCAAACCTCCATGGTCAATCCATTTCCCAGATTCCCTCCCAGTGCTTGGAGACCGGATGGAAAAAGAAGAGCCTTTCCCATAGTGGCGATTTTTGGTATGAACCCATTTTGATGAGCCTGCCTCCAGGCGGTTGCAAAGTCGGGTAGAATGAGAGATCCTGTGAGAATCTCGGCCTTCTCCTCCTTAAAACGGTTGATAATGGAGCTGAAATCTTTATTAAAGTATGGAAATCTGCCGGGGTCTATGAACTTATATCCTTTCGGGCCAAGTTTCTTTGCGAAAATCGGCGCCATGGTTGTCCCGTCGGGATCATTCGGAAAGAGACCTCCAACGACCTTGTTTGTTTTATCCGCAACCTGATCCCACATGCCAATGAATAGGTCAGTCCAGCTGTCGAGCGTCCAAAATGACTCATAAGACCATTTGTAAGGCCCGCCGGTCAGCCATGACTCAACAGGGACCCCAAGACAGACGCAGGGCATTTCAAATCTCTCACAAACCCCACAAACGGGATTTACGACATCCGGCGTATACATGACAAGCATCAGATCAATCTTGTCCCCCATAATAAGTTTGGAGGCGAGTTGCGCCGATTTGTTCGGACTGCTTTCCGTATCCACAATTTTCACTTTAACGGGAAGTTTCTTTCCGCGATCTTTGATATATATCCCGCCGTTCTTGTTGATCGCCTTCACGACTCTATCGGTCACCCATTGAGTCGGTTCCCCCAGGCCGGCCAAGGGACCGGTAAGAGAACTGGGGTGGCCGATCAGGATATAATCTCGTTTCGCGGCCAGGGCTTTCCGTGCAAGTGAGGGTGCCAAGACTGCGGCTCCCAGCGTCGCCCCAAGGGTTGATGACTTTTTAATAAACTCTCTTCTCGTGATCCCCTTTTTCCCGTCTGCTTTCATGCGGTGCTCCTTTTTTTGAAGTTAAAAAGTGATGTGCATACAAAATATCCAAGGCATCAGAGGTGCAGTCCCCTTGACTGCCAGATAACATGCATCTTACCATCTTATGAAATCGATTCCAATTTACCTTCCCGAAATGCAGTTGTGTAAGCCTGACACCACGGGTCCTGACCCAGCAAGACGGCTGCAGCCTTCAACATTCCCATGAGCTTTTTGTCCAGGGGATCAACAATGGCCGCGTTGAGCCCGGCCTTCATGGCCAGGGTCAGAAAGGCCCTGTTCAGAAGGGGGCGCCTGGGCAAGCCGAATGAGATGTTGGATAGACCGCAGATGACATTGACCCCCTCCAGTTCCCGTCGAATCCGTTCGATGGTCTCAAGAACCATCAATGCCGCATTCGTATTGGCGCTGACTGTCTGAATTACAGGGTCCAAATAGATTCGCTCCCTCTTCATACCCAGTCTCTCCAGCTCTGAAACGAGTCGACCGGCGTTTTCCAGTGCCTGTTGCGCACTCTTGGGAATACCCCGGTCATCAATACAGAGGGCCACGATATCGCAATCCCTCATTTGGATAATCGGCGCCATAGACTCAAAGCGGGATCTTTCCAGTGTTGTCGAGTTGAGCATGGGCGAATGCTCGACCTGATTCAGGACAGCCTTCAGGCTGTCCGGGTTTGGACTGTCGATACAAAGCCTTGCCTGTGGCAGAGCCTTCTGGATGACTTCAATTAACCAGACAAGATCCTCCACCTCGGAATTTCGGCGCGATCCGGCGTTAACATCGATCAGATCGGCTCCGGAGTCTATCTGAAACTTCACGTCCGCCTGAATGTATGCGGCGTCCCGGTTGGCCACGCCTTCATTTATCAGTTTGCGGCTTGTATTGATTCGTTCACCGACAATGAGCATAAATTTCCTCCTTGACACTCCACGAAGAACACACACTGGATTTTCCAAGAGGCCAATCCATTATGTCTCTGTGTCCCTCAGCCTCCTTCGGCATCGGGATTCAGATGATAGGGTTCGAGCAAGCAGGCACGGGTAAAGGCCTTACTAAATTCCGGTGTGCCCGCCAATTCAAGATATTTCACGCGTGACAGCAAATTCCCGACCGCTTTCCGTTTGGCGAAAGACAACAGCAAAAGCTTGGCGCCTATGCCCGCCGCATTTCCAACCTGATGGAACCTGCTGAGGGGAAGAGAAGGCAGCATGCCTATGGCTATCGCATTGGAAACATCAATATAAGTGCCAAAGGCACCGGCTATAATGACCTTTTCGATCTCCTTTGGGGAGACGGCTTCTGCCTCCATAAGAATCTCTATGGCAGCCTGGATAGCAGCCTTGCCCAGCTGGACCTCCCGGACATCCTTCTGGGTGATGGAAATCTCCGGGCCCCTCCGATCCCCCTCTAGGGGGACAAGGATAAATTCTAAATGGCCATTTTTCTCTACCACACGGGAATGTGATCCTTTCTGTATTCGCCCCCCCTTGTCCAGCACGCCGGCCAGATAGAGCTGAGAAATGGCATCCAGTATCCCGGACCCGCAAATACCTATGGGCTCTGCCTCATCAATGGTCTTATAACCGACATCCTCGCCCCACAGATATACTTTCTCGATCGCCCCTGGAGAGGCCCTCATACCATCCCTTATCTGATATCCCTCAAACGCAGGGCCCGAAGCGCAGGAGGTGCTCGTTATTTTCCCCCGGGTTATCAGTGATATCTCCGTATTGGTGCCTATATCAATCACCATTCCGTTCCCGTGGTTCCACTCTCCGTCCGTGGCCGTCAGGGCCGCCACATGGTCGGCACCCACAAAACCTGCGATGTTGGAGGGCAAATAAACATAGGCTCCCGGAGCAAAATCAAGGCCTATATCCCTGGCCTTTATGTTCAGATCCCCGCACACGGCCGGCACAAAGGGAGATATGGCCAGTTGACGGACAGGCAGGCCCAGCATCAGGTGGTGCATGGCCGTGTTTCCGACAATGACGGCCTCTAGAATATCTACGGTTTCAACGCCTGCTTCAGCGCATAGGTCTCCCGCCAGCTTCATCAGCCCTTCTCGGACCAGATTCGCCATCAGAGTCCGTCCGTCCGACGATCGAATCGCAAAATTGATTCGCGTAATGATGTCCTCGCCTTTGCTGATCTGAGGATTCATGATCGCCTGTGAGGCCAGCGTCTTTCCTGTATCCAAAGCAATCAGATAGCCCGCTATCTTGGTTGAGCCCAGGTCAACGGCCAGGCCAAACGGACGGGAACCAGGAGGGCTCACGGCGACCAGTTCCCGGTCTTGAATATGTGCCTTTAAGTTCCAATCCCATTCCCGGAGCCGCGTAGAAAGGTCCCTCAAGACGCGGATATCCAAATGTATGGGGCCGGGAGCACTTATCTTTTCGAGCAGGTTCTCCGCATCTGCCACAGGCTTCGCCAATGAGGGCGGTTCAAGTCTGCAGGCAAAGGACCTAATCGGCGAGTCAAGGGAAACATCTACGTCCCGGCCCTCAACCTGGAGGCGCTGCTGTCCGCCCAAGGATTCAGGAGGCACGTGCACCCTGCAATCGTTTTGTGGATAGGTCTGGCAGGCCAGACGCCAGCCGCTCGCAAGCTCCTCTTCGGTAAAGGCCTCCCGTTCGGCAGGAGTTGCTTCCGAAAATCTTCCTGCCATGACCCTCACCTTGCAGCCCCTGCATTTTCCAAAGCCCCCACAAACGCTGACCAACTCAACACCCAGGCGGTGTGCACAGGCCAGAAGTGTTTCCCCGGCAGGGCATGACCCTCGCCTGCCGACAGGCTGCAACTCTATCTGATGATCGCTCATGTTTATCTCAACAATCGGTAGGAAACCCCGGCCCACATAGCCCGCGGGGATCTATTCATAAACGCCGTATTCCTTGGTGATCTCGACCATAGCCTTGACATTTTCCGGTTTTGCCTCATCGAAAAACGCACCATTTCCCATAATAAAACCACCGCCTTTACCAGCAGTATCGATGAGTTTTCTGCAGTACTCTTTCACTTCATCGGGTGTACCTAATTTCAATGTGGAGGAGGGAACGTTGCCGATGAGGCAAGCATTCTTACCCAATGTTTCCTTGGCTTTCGCCATATCTGTCTGGTCAACCATCCACATCGTCTTGCCTTTCGGTACGTCTTGGATAACTTTCAGACGCGAGCCCCAATGCCCCTCAAGCGCAGGAAAAGGTATGCATCCACCATCAATTAAGCCCAACATGACAGCTTTAAAGGTAGGCCAGTAAAATTTATCAAACTGTTCGTCGGACAAGAAGCCGTCAGCAGCCTTGTGGAGGGGCATGAATATCTGAGGGTTTCCGGTCTGTTGTGAAGCGCCTATTCCCATACCGATCATGATAGGGACTAAAGCCTCCATGGCCTTGAGAAGCTTATCGGGCTGCCGGTACATATCCACCATGATCCCTCTGGTGCCCCTGAGGGTGTCGCCGATTACATCAAACGGTGCCTTGGTAAATCCACCGAGGATATTTGGAAATCCTAACGATTTCAGCTCAACATCTGAACCACCCATAGCCATCGCCCATTTCAGGGCTTCAGCGCCGGCCTCAAAAAGGGCCTTAAAGGTACCCTGAACAGGGGGAAGTGCATAGGGTATAAAATTATAGGCAACCCCATACATTTCAAGTATGCCGGTTAGTGGAGGGAGCATCGTAAATCCCCCTAACGCTCCGAATACGCGCGGCAGGTAGAAATTTCTGAAATAAAACGACGGGTCGGTTATCAGGAGATCATATTCCTCCGCGGTCATGTATTCCTTTTCATTGCACTGGTAGCAATGCTCAGGCTTTACCCCGTGGCCCGGCCAGGAATATAACTTGTAGTCAAGAATCTCAAAGAACTTCCCCGGTCCCGGCGCTGAAGCGCCTATATTCATGTCCGGCTGAAATTCCAACATGAATTTCTTGAAGGCCGCGGTGCATTTATCATAGTCATACATGGCCTCCTCAACGGTCATCCCGGCATTGATATAAGGGAACATACTCGGAAGTATGGTGACCGGCACCCTGTCCGGAGTCTTTTTCAGCTGAATGGCATCCTTAATTCTATTGATGCTTGCCTTGTAGTTGGCCTCTGCTTGCTGGCTTTGAAACTGAAGGTCATTCCCCTCAGGGTCTTTCGGCGTAAGCAACTTCTGGAACTGCGCCTCCTGTTTTTCATCTGGTGACATCTCTTCCCATTTCTTTCCCATTGATCTATCCTCCTATCCAGCTTTGGGCCAGTTGTACGGCTGCCATGGCGTCTCTTCCATAGGCGTCCGCACCGGTAAAGTTCCTGACTTGATCATCCATCTGGCCGCCTCCGATCATGATTTTCACCTTATCTCGTAGACCGGCTTTGTCGATCGCCTCTACGGTCTCCTTCATGGAATCAAATGCCAGAGTCAGGAATCCGCTCAGTCCGACCACCTTGCTGCCGGTCTCCTTTATCGTGTCCACAAATTTCTGCGCCGGCACATCAATGCCCAGGTCGAAGACCTCAAATCCGCTGACATCAAGCATAAAGGCAACAAGGTCCTTCCCAATGTCATGGATATCTCCGGCCACAGTCCCGATAATGACCTTCCCCATCCGTTCAGCCTCTTCACCTTTGCCGCTCTTAAGGCGGGGCTCAAGGATTGCGACGATGCGCTTCAAGATTTCCCCTGAAAAAATAAGGTCCGGGATGAAATAATCTGCATCGGCAAATCGCTGTCCTACGATATTCATCCCCTCCTTGGCCCCCTCCAACAGATCCAGAGGATCGGTCCCCTGTTCCAGGGCCTCTTCAAGAAACTCTATAACTTCCGCTTCTTTCAAATCCGCTAACAGCCTTGCAAGCTCTTTAGACATCATTATCGGCTCCTCCTTTATCATTGATATTGCGGTTTTTCATTCCCAAACATATTTGACAACAGGGGTGCCTGGATCTGCTGTCCATTCCTGGGCCGAACCGTCATATATTTTTACATTTCGATATCCAAGCACCTCGCTTAACACAAAATACATCGTGCTGGAATATCCTCCTACTCCGCAATAGATGATAATCCTTTCAGCCTTTTTCCTGCCAACCGAAGGCATTACCATTGCTTTAAGTATCTCTGATTCCTTGTAAGTCCCGTAAATCACACCCCCTTCATTGTTTTTTGAAAAATCCCAAAACCAGGGGACCGGCAAACATTTAGCGCCGGGGATATGACCCGCCCTTTTACACCAAGGCTCTAAGGTTACGCCAAAATATACATCAGCATCTCTGGCATCGACAAGAACGGACTTCCGCATCTTCCCTTCAACATAGCTCTTTGAAACAAACATTTCCCTGTTTACATCCCCTTTGTATGATGATGGAGCTGGCGTAATCGGTTCATGGGATACATGTCCTCCGTCTTCTGCCCACTTGTTATAGCCGCCATCCAAAACAGATACGCTCCTAACTCCCGCGTATATGAGGGTAACTGCAACTCTGGTGGAGTCAGCGATGGTATAGGCTGCCATTGAGCCAGCCGTTCTCCCAACAACAACTACCAGGGACTCTTTCGTTATGCCAGAGGAGCCGATAGTGTTAAACAGATCAGCTTCCTTTGGCAATTCCATCCAGGGGAATCCTTCCCCGAAGGGTGGATTTATGAACCACTGCGAAGACGAGCTATTTATTGCGCCGGGAATATGACCTGCGTCATATTCTTGGGAGTTTCTCACATCAAGTATAACCAAGTGTGGAGTATCCTTGTTCTTTTCTAACCATTCAGTGGAGACAAGAGGGGGAATTACCCTGGCCATCGATGCCGGGTTTTTGGCATAGAGGCTAGAGAAAGGTACCAGTACCAGTACCATTACTACCATCAAGCCGAAAAAAAAGATTGTCTTTGCCATTATCTCCCTCCTTTCATTCGATGTTTCAAGGTTGTCATCCAAAAACGTGTGGTTCCTCATCCGCCGTGAATGCCCTGGAAGATCTGGACCTCAACCCCCGAAGGGATTTCGTCTTCCGTGTTGAGGATTCGACCATCCATAACCACTACGCCTCCCTGGTTCTCACGAATCCCCAGTCGGTCCAAGAGATTCTTCACCGACACCCCCGGCGTAATCTCAATCTCCATGCCCTTTGCAACCTGGTAGCCGGGGAAACGCCTCCTGAAAGTCCCGTATAACTTGACCCTGAGTTTCACATGCCGCCTTACTGTCATAGCCCCAAATAGGCCTTTCTGATCAGCTCTTCTGAAAGCAGCTTTTCACTCTCCCCGGCCATGATGACGCGTCCGTTTTCGATCACATATGCCCGATCGGCGATCTCCAAGGTATGCCGAACATTTTGTTCCACCAAAAAGATGGCAATCCCCTGGTCGCGAAGTCCCTCTATGATGTGGAAAATTTCGTCCACCATGACCGGCGCCAGACCGGATGACGGCTCATCAATCATGCACAATTTCGGCCTCGACATCAGACCGCGCCCCAAAGCGACCATCTGCTGCTCACCGCCGCTCAGTGTTCTGGCCAATTGGCCTTTTCTTGATCTCAATACGGGGAGAAGCTGATAGATCTTTTCCAGGCTTTCTTCCTTCTGTTTCCACGCGCGCTGAAGATACGCACCCATCTCAAGGTTTTCCAGAACCGACATGTCGGGAAACAGTCTTCTACCCTCAGGGATATGAGCGATACCCAGATCCATAACAGCGTGAGAAGGTCGTCCCTCGATTCTCTTCCCCAGGAACACTACACGGCCGGAAGCCGGGCGTAGCAGACCGGATACGGTCTTAAGCAGGGTGGTTTTTCCGGCGCCGTTGGACCCGACCAGCGCCACGATCTCGGATGGTTCAACGCTTACGGATACCCTGAATAAGGCCTGGGCCTTCCCATAAAAGGTATCGATTTCGTTCGTTTCAAGCATCCGCCCGTTCTCCAAAATACACCTCAATCACTGTTTTGTCGGCGGAGACCTCCTTTGGGGTTCCCTCCGCAATCTTTGCACCGTGATGGAGCACCATAATACGCCCGCAAACATTCATAATAGCCTTCATTACATGTTCGATCATGATCACGGTAATCCCGCTCTCCTGAATTCTTTTGACCAGCGCCATGGCCCGGGTGACCTCTGTGGAATTGAGCCCCTCCATCATTTCATCGAGCAGCAGCAGTTCCGGCCGAGTCGCCAGGGCCCGGGCGACTTCAAGTCGCTTCTGGTTGCCCAAAGTGAGATCTTTGGCCGGGATCGCTGTTGCCTCGGTTAATCCGACAAATTCCAATAGTGCCGAGGCTTCCTTTGCCGCATCCGCCGAGGCAATACGGTTCCGCTTCCCAAAAGACGCACCTAACAGGACATTTTCAAAAACCGACATGTTGCCGAAGACCTTGACCGTTTGAAAGGTCCTTGCCACACCCATTCTGCAGATTTGATACGGCTTCAGGCCGGTGATCTCTTTACCCCTGAATTTGATGCTCCCCGATTTGGGTGCGAGGGCGGCCGAAATCAAATTGAAGAGGGTTGTCTTCCCGGCGCCATTGGGACCGATGAGACCAAAAACTTCGCCCTGTTCCACCTCGAAATCGACATTGAATACAGCGGCCAGGCCTCCGAAATACCTGGTCACTTCTCTCCCCTCAAGTATCGGCATGTTTTTTCCCCGAACTTTTTTTCCATATCCTTTGTGCCAGCCCAACGAGACCCTCGGGCATGTATAGAATCGCCACTAGCATGAAAATCCCGAAAATGAGCATGTAATAATAAGGGAAGCGTGTAATGAGGAATTGCTCCAGATACGTAAAAATACCTGCACCGATGATGGGACCGTACAGCGGTTGAATGCCGCCGAAGATGGCCATCAGGACCGGCATAAACGAGATTAGCGGATTGAAGGCGATTGTCGGATCAATATACGTCCATCGTGTCGCCATGACGGCCCCCGCCGCCCCCATGAAAAACGCGCTGACAGCATAGATAATTATTTTCAAGGCAGTTACATGAACGCCGGAGTGAGATGCTGCTTCCTCATTTTCCCCAATGCTCTGCAGGGCCAGTCCATATCTCGAACGTCTGATGAAGAGCGCCGTCAGAAGCAATATGACAAGAATCATCAGCATGATGTAAAAAACCGTGGTGTTCGCCACAGGGGGGACCACTCTCCCGGTCGTACCCGTAATATTGACCTCCCACCACATGATAAAATGGAGAAGGAGCTCCACGAGCCCAAAGGTGAACATTACAAAATAGATGCCTTTCAGTCTGAGGGTCAACGCACCTACCAAAAGGGCGAGGCAGAAACTGACCAGCCCTCCCAGGACGATCACCAAGGGAAGAGGCAGTGTATTTCCTAGTATAGCCGACGTATAAATCCCTGCCCCGAAAAAGGCGGCAGAGGCCAGCGATATATAACCCGTGGGGCCGGAGAACAGGGTCCAGCTCACCGCAATGATCACATACATGAGAACACTGGTGAGCAGAATGACCGTATATATCGACGCGTAGAGAGGTGCGGCAGCCAGCAGGATCAGAATAAGCAACACCAATCCCATGACAAAAACATTCTTAGAACTTGTTTTCCCAATCCCCATTTCTCTATTTTCCCAGGATACCCGTCGGCTTTGCCAAAAGCAAAAGCATGAAGATGACATAGTAGGCGACCAGCGACAGCCCCGGCTCGACATAGGTGACGATGCTTCCCACGAGGCCCAAAATAAGCCCCCCGATAAAGCTCCCGGGGATGCTGCCCAACCCCCCCAGGACCATCACGATGAGGGCGATCATGGTGTATTCGAGACCCATGGTCGGCTGGATCTCGTAGCACATGCTGATCAAGGCGCCGCCCAAACCGGCCATCATGGCCCCGAAACCAAAGCAGAGGGCCAGCACCTGGTTGATTTTGACCCCCATGAGTCCAGCCGTATCCGGATCCTGGGCGGCCGCCCGAATCGCCTTGCCCAACCGGGTGCCGGCCAGGAAAAGATAGAACACCAGACAGATAACCAGGGCAAATCCAAGGGTGATGAGTCTGTTGGCGGAAAACTTGGCTCCCCAGAAATCCACCGAAGATGTCAGATAGGTGTATCCCTTGATATCCGCCCCCCAGATCAATATGGCGACATTCTGGATGATGAACAGGAGCCCGAAGCAGGCCAACATGGAATTTCCCTCAAACGCCCCCGGCGTGGGAGACGAGATTCTCAGGCGGGTGAACAAGGTCCGGTAAAGGATGTACCCGACCGCGAACAGAATCGGACCGCAAATGGCGAGAGAAACCAAGGGGTTGATCCCGAGGAGGGTAAACGCCGACCAGGTGATAAAGGCCCCGAGCATGATGAACTCGCCGTGGGCAATATTGAGCACGCGAGCCACCCCGTACTGTAGGCTGAGCCCCACGGCGGTCACGGCATAGATCCCCCCCAGCAATAAACCGGCAATCACAACGTTCAGAATGGTTACAATCATGTGGAATGAATTCCTGCGCTTTCGAAATTACAGTAACACTTTCTATCCAAGTGGCCCGGAAGACCTCTTCCCTGAAGGGGGTGGCCCCCCTCGGGAAGAGATTCTGTTTATCCCCTGCAAAATCACTTCTTCGGCCAGGGCGGCTTCGGGTATTCCGGAGGCGCGGTGCGTTTCGGGCCGGGATCAATGACCTCAAACACACCTTTCTGCCACTGACCGATCTCACCGGGATGACATTGCTTTGCCAAATATCGATCCTTATCATACCGGTACGGTCCCAGGGCTGTATCAAACGTCTCTTTGGCCATGATATCCCTGATTTTCTTCTGGTTCAGGGTCCCGGCCTTCTCGATCGCCTGCTGGAAATCCTGCAGGGACGACCAGTAATACAATGCCCCCCAATAGTCGGGTTCATGTTTGTAATACTTGACATATGTTTCAACAAACTTCTTGGCTCCGGGAGAGGTCTTGGCATTCCAGGCGCCCCCGCCCATGACTCCCTCCACGGTCCGCACCCCGAAGTTGTCTCTAAAAAGCGTAGGAGAAAAGGGGAGAACGGTCATGAAGAAGGCCTTAAAATTGATGCCCAGGTCTATGGCCTGGTGGGTAAGCAGCATCCCGCCGGGGGGATAGCAGGCGGCCACAAAGGCGTCCACATTCAGGGCCTTGGCCTCCTTCAATATGGGCGACAAGTCCTTGATCCCGTCGGGATAGCTCTTTTTCATCTTGACTTCGATTCCCTTCTTTTTGAAATACGGAGCCATGGCATCGCCGTATTCGACGCCGTGGAGATCCCCTCGGTAGACCAACGCCACCGATTTCACGCCCACTTCCTCGAAAATGCCGGCAAGGGCAGGCGCCTGGGTCTCGGAAAAATTCAGGACCTGGAAAAAGTAGGGCAGGTTAAGCTCCTTGAGTTTCAACGCACCCCCGGGCCCGCCGATCATGATGTAATGATATTTATTGGCTATCTGTGCAGCAGCATAGAGAAAGGCAGTGCCCCACGGGGGAAAAACAAAGTCCACCTTGTCCTCCAAGATCAGCTTTTCGTAAAGCCTCGTCATGGTGCCCATATCGCTTTTGTCATCATATTCAATAAGCTTCACCGGCAACTTCTTGCCGTACTTCTTCACATATATGCCGCCTTGCTTGTTGACTTCCTCCACCCACAAGTTGTAGATGGGTCCGCCCGATATCTTCGGCCCCCCTGCCAACGGCCCGGAGAGATGAACCGGCTGGCCGATTCGAATATTATCTTTGGCTGCCGCCTCTTTGGGGCCGGCGGTTCCTACCAGGAAAAAAACCATGATCGCAAATACCGACAATCTGATCCATACCCTGTTTTTCATTGTATCCCTCCTTCCAGATTCCTCAAGAGCATTTCACCCATGACTGCCATACAACCGCATTTCATTTATCACCGGCTTAGGAAAACGTTCCGGTGACCTGTCTCTATTTTTGTGTGCCTTACCTCCTTTCCCGATGGCACTACGAATCAAGAATCCTCTACATCACACCGCGTTCGGAGGACATCGGCATAAAAATCTCCGGATGTGTCCGGATAGGGTTTTGTTAGACGCCCCACTTGACACCCGCACTGCTGAGTGCCGCTCCCGACACGTCGACCACAGATGCACCACCGTCAATCAGAATTACGGATCCCGTCATAAAAGAAGAATCATCACTTGCCAGGTAACTGCAAATGCCGCCTATTTCATCGGGAGCCGCGACCCGGTGAAGGGGTACGTTGGATGATATACAGTTGAAAACCCCATCCACATCCGTTGATAGCACCTCTGTAAGAGGACTGAGTGCCTCCTCCAGCATCTCGGTTCTGGTCGCCCCCGGACAGACGGCATTACATCGGACCTTAAATGGTCCATAATCTAAAGCAGCCTGCTTCGTCAGCATATTGAGAGCGGCTTTCGACGTACAGTATGCCGGCATACCCGGCAGGCAAACTACTCCGCCCAAGGAAGAAATATTGATGATCGATCCGCCGCCTCCTTTAATCATATGCGGGATGGATGCCCTCATGGTCAGAAAAGGACCGGTCAGATTCACTTCGATAACCCTCCGCCAGACTTCTTCATCCATATCGGCAATCGTTCCGCCCGGATCGATGCCCGCATTGTTCACCAGCACGTCGAGCCTGCCTTCAAATTTCAGTGCCGTCTCCACCATTCGCTCCACGTCCCCGTAGTTCGAAACATCCCCTGAGCTTGTAGTTACCGTCCCTGAGGGTAATGATTGGGCGATCTTGTCGAGGACCGCCTGGCGCCGGCCGGAGATGCATATCTTCGCTCCGTCCGCAACAAACCGCTTCGCGATTGCAGCGCCTATACCCGTGCCTCCTCCTGTAAGGAGTGCGACTTTCCCTTCCAGTCTCATCTTGTTGCCTCCTTAGCAATGTTTTCTGGTTGTTGGAATTGTCATCAGCATCCAAATCCCAAATCTTCCCGGTGAGCGGGTTTTCCTGGACCGCTTATCGATGATCACAGGGGCTGCGTTTCTGGCGGATAGAAGGTCCTTGACAGTTTTCTGATCAAGGCGCCCGCGGGTGTATTTGCGATGGTCCCATCTTCACCGATGGCAAAGAACTTGCCCGTTTCTTTCATCTGATCCCAGTTATGGAAGAACACGGTGGAGACGGGCAAACCGAATTCGCGCCAACTAAAAATGTACTGGTTGATGTCGAATTTGTAGGTGATGTGAAGTTCAACATCCGACTCCCCCTTCAGAGGTCCGACGATGCAATGCCAGGCATAACGCTTCTGGTTGAGATAGACATGCTCGAAACACTGATTCGGATTATAGATGTAAAGAGCCCTTAGTCCGATCAGATCACGGGTCGGCGCCGGCTTCAGGCCTGTCGGCGGGATGGCCGGATCACCGAGTATCCCAGGCGTGAAATCCTGTACGGCACGGGGTTCATGACCGATATCACCCTCACGCATAATGGTATGGACTGAGAGAACCTGACGTGTCTCAGTGTTAACGAAGAATGTACGGGATTGCCGCGGCTCGTGGGTGAAGGTCATATCAATATAGTACGTCTGAGGCGCAACCTCGATTGCCTCGTACCAATCTGTCTCGCTCTCAGATCCGCTCTGCCATTTCACCTCATTGGCTTGAACAAATTCGAGATCGAAAACCGTACCCGAATCAAGAGTCAGTTTCATTTTCTGATTGACCAAATCCGTCGTCGTTGGAAGACGATGATAGGCCATATCGGCAGCATAGTCCTCATATTTGTAATCGGTTTCACCTTCTTTTTGTGGCATAGCGGACCTCCTTACTGCAATTGACTAATTGGCTATCAAGGTTTGATGGCATGTGAATCCCACAATCAAACAGTCCCGCGATTTAGCAGCCTCAAACTCCCATACAAGCATTCTTGATGGGTTCACTGTTTTTCCGTTCATTGTTTGGTAATTCTTCCACACCCTTCATCAGAAGTTAAAAGTCTGATCGATCTCTTCGTCAGAGATGGAAAAAACCGTATTGTGGGGAGGCAGGGGTTCCTTGTAGAAAAACTCCGGCAACCGATCGTCTTTGCTGGTAAACCCGGCCTTTCGGTTGAATTCCCGCTCCGCCTTCAGCACGCGAAGTCCCAGGGCTGGCACGTCGTCCGGCCCAAGCTGCGTGCCGAATTTAGCATTGATCGCCTTGAGCAGGGCCCCGCCCCCTTCGGGCGTAGTCAAGGCCACATAGGCCATCAAGCACAGGCCCGTGCAGTCCATAGCAGCCGTGCCTATTTGCAAATTTCTGGAGGCCTCTACCTGGCCTTCGGGGTTCAACGGATCCAGCTTTTGTTCCAGATACTCCCCGATCACATTTCCGGCCGTGTGATCCGCTCCCATAGGTGAGGTGGCAAAGGTCACGCCGTTGCCCTGCATGGCCCTCGGGTCATAGGCAGCGATACTCTGGCCCTTCACCACGGGAACCCGGACGTGGTTGAAATGCTTACCTACCGCGGCCGGGCCCTGTCCCAGGATTCGGCCGAATTCCGTACCCAGTGCAATCTCTTCCACCATATCGATGGCGGCCTCTCCATCTCCGAAGGCCCTGTATCCTGCATCCATAGCCACGGCAACAGCTACTCCTGTGCTCATGGTATCCACGCCGATGTCATCGCAGAGGAAGTCGAGACGGGCTATGGTATCCAGATCCACAACACCGGTCATTCCTCCCATTGACCAGATGGTTTCGTATTCGAGAGAGCTGGTTACATATTTGCCCCCTTTATCCACAAACTCGTTGGAGCAGTGTATAATACACTGGGCGCAACCCGTGTGGGTGGTCTTACCACCCCGCTCCTGAATCATCTGTGCCATGGCCTCCCCGCTGATTTTCTCCCACCCTTCCAGCACGCCCTTCGTGGCATTGTAACAGGGAAAGGCCCCCATGGCATTGACCGGGGCCACGAGACCGGCCGTACCCAGTTCAGGCATCACATGACCCGCCATGGGATGCTCTTTGATCACCTTGACGATCACCTTGTTTGCCTCTTTGAAGGCGTCCGGATCGCTCATAGGATCGGCATTGTCTCCACGCTGGTCCACGACAATGGCCTTCAGTCCTTTGGCCCCCATGACCGCGCCCAGGCCTCCCCGGCCCGCAGCCCGGCAGGGGCGTCCATCCACATCGGTAGTCTGAATGGAGGCCGCAGCCAGTTTCTGTTCCCCCGCAGGCCCAATGCAGATTACTGAGTTCTCCTCGCCATAGGTCTCCAACAGTTTCTCCACCATGGCATAGGTTCTCATTCCCTCGTAGGCCTTTCCCGGCACCAAATCGGCCTTCCCATCCCGGTCAATTCTCAGGACGTACAGCTCACCTTCGGGGGCCTGCCCCTCAATAATCAGGGCCGTTATGCCCAATCTTCCAACAGCCGCCCCCACCGTTCCCCCTGCGTTGCTTTCTTTGATCCCCCCGGTGAGCGGGCTTTTCGCCCCGACCGAGATGCGGCTGGTATTGACCAACGGGGTCCCGCTCAGGGAACCGGGGGCAAAAATGAGTTTGTTCTCCGGGCCCAGCGGGTCGCACATGGGAGGGACCTCCCCGTTGACAAAAGTTGATGTAAGACCCCTTCCGCCGAGACCCAGGTAGCCCTCCGGCACCACCTGAACACGAACCGTCTTCTCATTCATATTCACCCTGATGAATTTCATACCTGCCCCCTTTCCATCGAATTCATGACAATATGTAACGAATTCCGGTTCACCCGCCGACCTGTTTCAAGCCCTGCCCTTGCCGGATCTCCATATAACGCCTGCCGCTACAGGCGCAAGACCGGTTTGACTACAAGGCCCTTTTCCATTTCTTCCACCGCCTTGTTGATCTCTTCAAAGGGATAGAAGGTGATCATGCGATCAAAGGGGAACCGGCCTTGCTTATACAGTTCAATCAGTTTGGGAATAAAAAGGTCCGGAACGGCATCGCCTTCGATGATCCCTCGAACCGTGCGGCCGTTCATGATCAGATCCATGTTGAGGGTGACCTCGGTGCCGGGGGCCACAACCCCCACCAACCCGCAGACGCCCAGCAGGGGCAGAACATCCACGGCCTGCCGGAATACCGCGGGGTTCCCCACGCATTCCAGACTGAAATTCGGGCCTCCGCCGGTCAGATCCAGAATCGCCTCCACCGGATTCACCTCGCCGGCGTTGATGGTATGGGTGGCCCCCAGTTCCTCTGCCATCTTGAGGCGCTCCGGGCTCATATCTACGGCAATGATTGTGGTACAGCCGCAAACGACTGCGCCCAGAACCGCGCTCATCCCCACCGGTCCGACCCCGAATATGGCAATGGAGGTTCCGGGACCGGCCTGAAGCGCATTCATGACCGCCCCGGCCCCCGTCTGGATACCGCAACCCATTGGACCCAGGATCTCCAGGGGAATATCCTGAGGCACCTTTACGACGTTACGTTCCTCGGCCAAGGCAAAATTCGCAAAGGAGGACTGACCAAAAAAGGATCCATGGATGACCTGGTCGCCCTTTCGGAGGGTCGTGGTCCCGTCCGGCCGGGCCCCGCTGAAATTGAGCGCCAGGAAATTTTCACAATAGGGATCGTGGCCGGCCCTGCAGGAAGGGCATGATCCGCAGCACATCCAGCTCAAGGCCACATGATCCCCAGGTTTGACCTTGGTGACGCGCGCACCCACCTTCTCTACGACACCGGCCCCTTCGTGCCCCAAAACAGAGGGCAGCGGGACGGGCAAATGCTGGTCTCGTGCGGCCAGATCCGTATGGCATATGCCCGCGCCGACGATACGAACCAAGACCTCATCGTCATTGGGATCAGAGAGTTGCAATGGTTCAATACTGAATTCTCCTGATTGCTCGAATACAACTGCGCCTCTGATATCCATCTTTTCCTCCTTATCCTAAATAAATGTTGATGACTGTGCAAAATGTCCTGAGGACAAGACTTGTTGCGGTTTCATCAATGCTGGATGGCAGGAATACCATAACAGCGACTGCCAAAGCTCTCCAAAGCTCTTACCCGGACAAAGACATGTCGTGAATTCAGGTTGCTGTTTCGTAAAGATGTCAATCGATCGCTTTATTGCCTCTAGAGAACTTTTTTTTGAGCTCTCTTTTCAAGATCTTGCCTTGAGGACTTTTGGGAAGCGAGGGAGTAAACTCCACCGATTTAGGCGCCTTGTACGAAGCGATACGCATCTTGCAAAACGCGACAATTTCATCCTCCGTGGCCTCGGCCCCCGCCTTCAAGACAATCAGTGCATGAACACGTTCCACCCAGTAGGCATCTGGAATGCCGATCACCGCGGCTTCGGCCACGGCGCTATGCGCGTAGAGGGCCTCTTCCACCTCTTTCGGGTAAACGTTTTCACCGCCGGTGACGATCATGTCTTTTTTTCGGTCGGCGATATAAATAAACCCCCTTTCATCATAGTAGCCCAAGTCGCCGGTTCGAAGCCATCCCTCCCTCACGGTTTCCTCTGTATCTTCCGGTTTTCGCCAGTAGCCCGACATAATCCGCTCGCTTCGAACAATGATCTCACCGATCTGACCAGGCAGGAGATCTCTGTCTTTGTCGTCGACAACCCGCATATGGACACCGATACAGGGTTGCCCGCAGGACCCTAGCACATCCGCCTTATCTTTTGATTCCATAGCGGCCCGATGGACCGCTTTGTTGAGGACAGTGGTATGGGGACCGGATTCCGTCTGACCGTACCCCTGGTAAAAAATCGGCCCAAAAGCTGCGAGGCCTTTTTTCAAAACCTCCACCGGCATGGGAGATGCCGCATACCAAATCCGCTTCAGAGTCGGGAGGTCGTATTGCTCCAGATCAGGGACATTCAACAGGGATATCAGTTGAGTAGGAACGACCTGCACATCTGTAATCCGCTCCCTGGCAATGGTTAGGAGTGCCTCCACCGGATCGAAGGAAGGCCTTGGCAGGAGGACATTGCACCCGCCTGTCAGGAAAAAGGGCCACATGTGGCTATCTCCTCCGACGTGGAACATGGGGAGGACAAGAAGGTGTCGATCACCGGGTTCCAGCCCAAGATCCAACGCCTTGATCAAGGTGTTTTGCATCTTCTGTCCATGGGTATAGAGGGCACCTCGAGGGGTTCCGGTCGTACCGCTGGTATAGAAGATCACCAAGGGATCCGCTTTGCCCACATCCGAGACGGGTTCTTCGTTTCTCTGGCCCTCTAACAGATGAGCGTACCCCATGATTCTGCCCTGCGGGCCGCCAAAACTGATACATGTCTCCACTCCAGCGATTTTTTGTCGGATCGTACCCACAACGTCAATGAGATCAGGGCCAAGGAAGAGGACAGATGCGGTCGAGTCATTGACAACATGAATCAGTTCATCTTCTTTCAGGCGAGGGTTGAAATGGGCCAAGACAAACCCGCCTTTCATGGCGGCCCCAAACACTTCCGGATATTCCAATCGGTTCCATGAAAGGATTCCGATCACCTCGCCTTTTTTGACGCCGAGGCTCTCAAGGCCATGAATAAGAGAATTTACCCTCTCGTTGAAGCGCCTGAACCCGATTCTCTCGGAACCGCATACAAAGGCTTCACCGTCAGGGTTGAGAAGGGCATTTCGATAGATAAGATCTGCAAACGTTCCAGGTTGGTAGCGGCTCAGTTCTTTTAATATCAATCTATTGTTCATATCGATTTCCCTAATATGGACGTTAGCAGGGACAAAGTCCCTGGATTTCCGTTGATATTGTGAGATCCTGATCTTAAGCGTACTGCAAATAGATGATATAAATATCGGGGGCCGATTAATGGTCTAATATTTAACAATAAAAATATATTGTCAATCAAAATATATTTAAATCCCTGTTGAAATTAAGCGGCTTTTGTATTATACACAAAATTTAAGGAGAGAAACATGCATAACTTTAGGCCGGTAAGACAGCGCAGAATCTCGGATGAGGTGTTTCAGCAACTTAAGAAGAGGATCCTATCCAATGATTTCAAGGCTGGAGACAAACTTCCTGTGGAAAGGGATCTATCAGAGCAATTTCAGGTCAGTCGTGTTGCCGTGAGGGAAGCTCTAAGGGCGCTTGAAAGTGCCGGCTTTGTGACGATTCGCCAGGGTACAAACGGAGGCGCTTATGTGACCGATTTGACATTTGGACAATTGGCCAACGCCTGCGTTGACTTGTTTCTGGCCAACAAGATTTCAATCCATGAACTGCATCGCGTTCGTATACTCATTGAACCGGAGGTGGCACGCCTGGCCACCCTTAATGTGAATACTGAATATGGCGAACGGTTGCAGCGAGCCTATGAGGCTGAACACCCCCCCGGTGCTTCTCTGAGCGAAGATATCACTTCGGCGACCACAATTCATTTCATACTGGCGGAGATGTGCGGCAATCGTTTTTTGGAGGCCCTGGTCAATTCCCTACTCAAACTGACCAAGAAAATCTTGGAAGAGATGAGACCGACCCCTCCCAGCGTCATTCATCCACCCGGCTTGCATGGCCCCATTGTTGAAGCCGTTATATCCGGCGACCCTGAAGCGGCAGCTGAGGCGATGAAACATCATGCCGAAATATTCTACGATAATCTGGCAAGACTGGAAAAGGACTACCGAAACCTTGCAGAGATTTGAAGGCTGATATTGCCCCATCCAATGTATATTAACCGGACTACCCGAAAATTGCCGCCATTGCCAAGGCATGTTTGTTCCCATCTGCGGTTGAAGTGCTAAGACACGACGACGCCCCTCAGTGGACTTCTTCTGGGGGGGCGTTGCCCTTAAACTTGTCACTATAAAAATTTCCTTTTTCAAATCTACAAAATAATTAAAGGGGAAGATGTGAACAGTAAAAAAAAGACACTGATGGAAATAATCGGCAAAGAAAATGTTTTCGATGATTCGGAGACATTGGAGGCTTATTCCCGGGATTATAGTTTTGCTTTACCGATGAAGCCCTGGGTTGTGGTCTATCCTGAAAATGTGAATGTGGTACAGAAAATCGTTCAATGGGCCAATCGGGCCCAGACACCGCTCATCCCCGCAAGTTCCGGTCCACCGCGCTTCCATGGAGATACCGTACCCAGCGCGTCGGGCGCGGTTGTTGTCAACCTCAGCAAGATGAACCGGATCCGCCGCATTGACCGTCGCAACCGAATGGCCCTGATCGAGCCCGGGGTGACTTACAGCCAGCTTCAGCCGGAATTGGCCAAGGAGGGCCTGCGACTCACCAGCCCTTTGCTACCGCGGGCCGGCAAGTCGGTGGTTGCCGGCCTGCTGGAAAGACAACCTACCCTGGTTCCCCGGTACCAATGGGCGATCCTCGATCCTCTGCGGTGCCTGGAGCTGGTCTGGGGGAACGGGCAGGTGTTCACAACCGGCGAAGCAGAATGCCCGGGTTCGTTAGAAGAAGAATGGGCTAAAAAGCTCGCACAGGTGGCAGCGCCAGGGCCGCACCAGACGGATTTTTACAAGCTGGTTTCCGCAGCCCAGGGAAGCATGGGTATCGTGACCTGGGCATCGGTAAAATGCCAGATGCTTCCGAAAATCCGCAAGCTCTTTTTGATCCCGTCCGAAAGACTCGATAACCTCATTGATTTTGCCTACCAACTCCTGAGATTTCGATTCGGTGATGAACTTTTGCTGTTAAACCGTTCGAATCTGGCGTCCATCCTGGAGGCGGATGCCGATCAAATCAGGGTTTTAAAGGAAAAGCTGCCGCCATGGATTCTCCTGGCAGGCGTGGCCGGACTCAGTGTTTTGCCCGAGGAAAGGGTCGCGTTTCAGGAAAAGGACATCACGGAAATGGCCCATCAGAATGGACTACAGCCTTTGCAAGAAATTCCAGGGGCAAAAGCGAATGAGGTTTTGGAGCTGATCCTCAACCCCTCCAGGGATCCCTTCTGGAAGCTCGGCTGCAAAGGGGGATTCCAGGATATCTTCTTTTTAACGACCCTTGATAAGACACCCGGATTTGTTAAGACCATGTGCGCGGTGGCAGAAGGCCATGGGTACCCGGAATCGGAAATCGGTGTCTACATTCAGCCGGTGCACCAAGGCGCCGGCTGCCACTGCGAATTCAGCTTGCCCTTCGACCCCAATGACCCGGCCGAGGCATCCAGGATTCGGGAACTTTTCATCCGGGCCAGTGAAGAGATGCTAAAGCAAGGAGCCTTCTTTTCCCGACCCTATGGTATCTGGGCCGATATGGCTTTTGGCCGGGACACTCAGACGACAACAGTGCTGAAAAAGATAAAAGGCATATTCGACCCCAACCATGTGATGAATCCGGGCAAGCTTTGTTTTAATCCCCCTTCACGATGATACCTTGTCCGCCTCAAGAAGACTGCGGGGAGTTTGATCAAATCGGAGGTAACATACAATGCCATTGGAAGACTACCAGGCTGAGATGGAAAGGTGCAGTCAGTGTTCGTATTGCACGTGGATTCCGCTCGACCGGATAAAAAGCCGGCGATTTGCCAAAGGCTGCCCCAGTGTAGCCTATAGCCATTTTCTGAGTTATTCCGCCCGGGGCCGCTATGCGGTGGCCCTATCTCTTTTACAGGGCAAAAGCACTTATACAGACAGGGTGCTGGATATCGTCTACAAATGTCAGGCCTGTGGTTCGTGTGATGTGTCCTGCAAGATCTGTCGCTACAACCTGGAACCGTTGGCGGCAATCCTTGCATTGCGGGCCAAGCTGGTCCAGGACGGCCAATCACTCCCGGAGCATAGGGTGCTCATGAACCATCTGCACAAAGAGCAAAACATGATGCTGAAGCCCAAAGCCGCACGGGGCCACTGGGCCGAGGGATTGAACATAAAGGACCTCGCAACGGAAACGGCGGAGGTTGTCTTTCATGGCGGTTGCCGCCTCAGTTATGACGCGCAGCTTCAGAAAACGGCCCGTACTGCGGTGAGTCTGCTAAAAGATGCCGGTGTCGATGTCGGCATTCTGGGAAACAAAGAGACCTGCTGCGGTTCGCGTGCCTATACGATGGGCTACCGGAAAGAATTAACGAACTGCGCAGCAAGGCTGATCAAAGCCTGGACCGGAGCCGGTGTGAAGACAGTGGTTACCTCCTGCGCCGATTGCTATCATGGATTCAAGCGCCGCTACCCGGAGGTCGGATCCACGGTTGAGGTCCTGCACACCGTGGAATTTATCGATCGCCTTATCAAAGAGGGCAAGATCAAATTTACCAAAACCATTCCCATGACCGTTACCTATCATGACCCCTGTCATTTGGGAAGGCAGGGGGAGCCCTATGTACCCTGGAAGGGCATCGAGAAAAAAATCAGGAAACAAGTCATCGTTTACGAGCCGCGAAGACCCCGATACAACGGGGCCTGGGGTGTTTATGATCCGCCGCGCGACGTGCTCAAGAGTATCCCGGGTGTGGAGCTGGTGGAGATGGAACGAATCAGAGAGTACGCCTGGTGCTGCGGTGCCGGAGCGGGGGTGAGAGAAGCCTATGCCGACTTCAGCAGCTGGACGGCGACCGAGAGGATCGAAGAGGCCAGCCGGACCGGAGCTGAGGCCATCGTCAGCGCCTGCCCGTGGTGTGAACGGAACTTTATTGATGCCGCCGCTCTCCGTGGCGATGGCATCAAGGTATTTGATGTCGTCGATCTGGTAAATCAGGCAATGTAGCTGCCTGAATCTGCAAAACCAGAATCAGGCTACAAAGGAGATCAGTACATGGCTCTATTGCAAGAGATATACAAGGCATTGGAAGACACAGTGGGGACGCAATACATTTGTGACGATCCGGCCGTATTGGATTCCTACAGCTACCCTTTAACCCAGACCGCCATTCACATGGGTCCTTTTTTCGACATTTACACACCCAGGGGTGAAGCCGTGTTGATGCCTGGCAATGCAAAGGAAGTTCAGGCCATAGTCAGGATATGCAATCAGTACAAGTTAAAATTGAAGGCCTCCAGCACATTTTGGTCGGCCATGGGATATCCGTCCGGGAAAAACACAATCCAGCTGGATATGCGGAGGATGGATCGAATCATCGAGATCGATGAAAAAAACATGTTTGCCGTCATCGAACCGGGTGTCATTGGGGCCACCCTTCAGGCCGAAGCAATGAAACTGGGACTGAACACCCATATCATCGGGGCCGGGTCAAGTTGCTCGCCTCTTGCGAGTGCTACCTCTTACAACGGGGCCGGCCCGGACTGCATGTTTATGGGTTTCGGCGATGAGAATCTGCTTGGCCTGGAGTGGGTCATGCCTGATGGGGAAATTCTTCGAACCGGATCTCTGGGTTCCGTACTGGGCTGGTTTTGCGGTGAAGGGCCCGGACCGGGCGTAAGGGGCATTATCCGTGGCGTTGTCGGGGCCAAAGGGGCCATGGGCGTGTTCACGAAGTGCGCCCTCAAACTCTATCCGTGGCCCGGACCTCCCGAACTTCCGGTTGAAGGAACCGCTCCAGCCTACAAAGCCATGCTGCCGGACAACTTCAGGGCTTACACCCTCGCATTTCCGACCTGGGAGGCGTGGGCGGATTGTTGCTATCAGATTTGGGATGCCGGCATCGGCTATATCGCCCATCGGCAATTTAGTTTATTCGGCCGCGAACTGAAAGCCGCCATGATCAAAATCTTAACCGACCCCACCAAGACCCTGTACGACCTCGAAAAGCTGGTGCAAGACCCGGAAATAAAAAAGCTGAACGAGGAAATGAAGCGCGACTTTCAGATCGTGCTGGCTGGGATGACGCCCCGGGATATCGAATGGCAGGACAAGGCCCTGGACCACATTTTGGCTGAGACCGGCGGGTGGAAGGTTGCGGGCATGAATGAGCCCGAAATACGGCAATGGGCTCTGCTTTATCTGATTCGGTTGGGGCACAAAAATTTGAATCTGGTATACGGCGGCGGCTATGACGGCTGTTTCGGCATGGTGGGACCGCCGGATCTCGGGACGACACATGTTGAAGAGGTAGCGGAGTTCAAATGCGAATGGGAACGCAAGGGGGCGATCGTAGATGCCGGCGGCGACTGCATGATAGGCGGGATCGGTGGCATGGGTGGAGGCGGTGGCACAATGTGGGAAAACTTCGCGCACTTTGATCCGCATGACAAGGAATCCAGCGAAGGAACGTTTGATTTCTTTGAGGCCTGCTCCCGATTCGCCAGGGAAAAAGGCATTCCCCCCGGCATGGAACGTTGGAATGCTCCTTCGAGAGGTGCCGACGGTATAGAAACTCCCACAGAAGACCGTGAGAACATGCTTTCGGCGACGCCCCAACCCTCGGTGTTTCATTACCAGCGCAAAATCAAGGAGGCCCTTGATCCGAATAATCTGGGCGATGCCTATTACATGACGCTGGAAGAACCAAAAAAATAGAATCCGATTGAATTTCGAAATCTCCGGCGAGAGAAATCATGCTTTCAATTACCTAACGACGGAGGGTAGCCAGTAAAATGAGTTGAATGTTACCCGGACACTACTGATATTTCACTTCCTTTCAGCAAGTTAGTTCGGTCCGACATGCTTCTTTCCGTGAACAACGCTGATGTGTTGATATTTAAAATAAATATTTACCTTGCAATTACATTTAAAGATGCTTAACATATGTTATCAATCAAGTCCCGCCGTAAATTGGCGGGAGGGTTTCTTTCTTTGGGGATTATGCGTTTGTTGAATACTATCATCCTCAGTTTGCAACGTTGAAATTTTTCGAAAGGAGGATGATATCATGACAAATGGAACTGTTAAGTGGTTTAATGACAGCAAAGGTTTTGGATTCATCGAACAGGAAAACGGACCGGATGTATTTGTGCATCATAGCGCAATCAATGCAAACGGTTTTAAATCCCTCAGTGAAGGTGCGAGCGTAACCTTTGATATCGAGCAAGGGCCGAAAGGTCCGGCTGCTATCAATGTGACTGCCGTCTAATCTCATTTTTGAGTCAATTAAAGGCATCACCTGTAAAACGGGGGATGCCTTTTTTATTGATCACTTGCATCGAACCACAACTGATGGAATCGCAAAAGGTCCGGTCTCCAGAACCTTTTACTGACGGAATCCGAGAAGTCTGATTTCCGGTAACCGACCAGGGAGGAAACGCTATGGCAAGACCCAATTACCAGTTCAAGAAACGTCAGAAAGAATTGGCCAAGAAAAAGAAGAAAGAGGAAAAAACGAGGCGCAAGCTGGCAAACAAGGGGGTTGAAACCGATGAAATTGAAAAAGACGCGACACCCCCTGCGGAGGACCGGTAAGCTTAGGGACAGACCGGCACCAATTGCCGGAGCTATACAATGGTATTAACTCAACATAAAAAAGGCAGGGCCAAAGAGGGGCAGACCGGTTTTCTTGAGGGCCAAAAGGTAGCACTGCTCATCTCCGATCGAACCGAGATGGGATTTATCGCCGTCATCAACGGCACCCGCAAGGGCATCCTGTATAAGAACGAAGTGTTCCAGCCGCTGAAAATCGGTCAGAAGATTGACGGGTTTATCAAGAAAGTGCGTGACGACAAGAGAATAGACCTTTGCCTTCAAAAGCCCGGCTATAAAGCCATCGATGCCTTGTCCCGAAAAATCATGGACGAACTGCAACAACGGGGCGGGTTTATCGCGGTCACCGATAAATCCCGGCCGAAAGTAATCGCCGAACTTTTCGGCGTCAGCAAAAAAACATTCAAGAAGGCCATCGGCAACCTGTACAAAAAAAGGCTGATTACCCTTGGAAAAGACGGCACCCGGCTACGGGAAAAAAATAGAAAACCTGCCCGGGCCACATGAAAATGGTGACAAGCCTACTCTTGACTCTTGCTGCGCTTCACGGGGTAAATTCAGGGATGCCAATAACCTGTTGAACAACTTATAGATTTTCGATTTTCCATTCGGTTCAACCCTCGACTCCAATATCATTCCGTGTCTTCCACCAAACACCGTGGCAAAAAAGCTCGTTCCCCATCGCATATTCTGTTATTGAAATACATAACCATATCCTGCAGAGAGGAATTGAAAATCGCCGTTTCAATACAAAATCAAAAGCCCCACTTTTTTTATGGATGGATAGTTGTCGCCGCCGGATTCCTTTTGAGTTTTTTCGGCATCGGAGCTCGATACTCCTTTGGGGTATTTTTGAGGTCCATCCAGACCGAATTCGGTATTACCCGCGCCTCGGCTTCCGGTATTTTTTCCATCTATATGCTGCTTTGCGTCCTTTTTGCCCTATTGGGGGGGTGGGCCCTTGACAAATACGGCCCGCGGAAAATCGGCATTGTCATGGGCACCTTTACCGGATTGAGCCTTCTTTTAACAAGCCGGGTTTCCGCTCCCTGGCAGCTACTGATCACCTATAGCTTCCTGCTTTCCCTTGGGACCGGTGCCATGTACGGCGTGGTCAACACCACAACATCGAGGTGGTTTATCAAAAAAAGGGGCTTTGTTGTGGGCATCACTTCATCGGGAGGAGGTGTTGGAGCCATTGTTCTTGCACCCTTCGCCACCTATTTAATATCAGGATATAATTGGAGAATAGCTTTTATAGTGATCGGAATTATTTCCTGGATACTTATGGTTTTTGCCTCTTTTTGGTTAATAAAAGACCCCCGCGAGACGGACCTCCTCCCTGACGGTGCCCGTATGGACGCTACAAAAGGCATTGGGACCAAAGGGCTACCCAAAAAAGAGACTTCAGATTTCATTACGACTCAAGCATTGAAAACGCGCCAATTCTGGTTCCTTGTGGTTTCCTGGCTGTTTTTATCTTTAAGCCTTAATATGATTATTATCCATGTGGTTCCCTATGCCCTTGATGCCGGTATTTCTTCAATGGATGCTGCGTATATCCTAAGTATATTAGGGATTGCCAATATTTTCGGGCGGCTCATATTGGGCAGGTTATCCGATGCCATGGGAAGAAAGGCACTTGGAGTGATCTGCGGGCTATTTCATTCCGCATCTCTTCTTTGGCTCATGTATTCGCATCAACTCTGGATGATATACGCCTTTGCTTTTCTCTTCGGCATCCTATGGGGCGGATCCGGCACCATCATCACGTCTCTGGTAGGAGATATTTTCGGCACACGAAATCTCGGTGCGATCATGGGCATTATCACCTCCGTATGGGCCTTCGGAGCGGCGGTGGGGCCTGCCCTCGGCGGTTTTATTTTTGATGCAACTGGGAGCTACTTCGGTGCATTCGGTGCGGGTGCGGGTGCGCTTCTTATATCAGCCTGCAGCATTGCCTGTTTACGACCCATTTCTAAAACCAGTTAACCTTATAATGCCATTTAGCCGGATGGGTTCGCCTCCCATTATACTGGCAATTTTTTTTAATATTGCATGCTTGACAGCTATTTGCCGATGGCGTAAGCCTGCCGTCGGGGGTCTGCGCCGGCCTTGAGAACGCCGTTGTCGCGGTCGATGAGGATAACCTGGGAAGACCCCATGACCTCCGCATAATCTTCCAGGACCTGGACAACGTGTCCTTTTGCTTTCAGCCCCTCGATGGTTTTTCCCGGGAATCGGCTTTCGATCATCAATGTGCCGTCCGGGTTGGATCGCCAGCGCGGTGCTTCGTTGGCCTGCTGGGGATCGGCGTCGAAGTCGATCATATCCACCGCCAGCTGAATGTTGGCCTGGGGTTGACCGTCGGCCCCGGGTGTTCCCAGAATGATATGTGGTTGGCCATCCTTGAGAATCATGACCGGATGCAGGGTGTGGTAGGGCCGCTTGTTGGGCGCCAGCACATTGGGATGGGCCGCATCCAGGGTAAAACCGCATCCCCGATTGTGCAGGACCATGCCCGTTTCGGGCACCATGACGCACGAACCGAATGGCTGGTAGAGCGATTGAATCAGGGCTACGGCATTACCTTCGGAATCAACCACCGTCAGATAGATCGTGTCGTCGCCGCCTTTTGAAAAACCCCTTGCCGCGTATGCCTCGGCCGCCCGGTCGGGATCTATCCGGCCCACCCGGTCTTTGGCCTGCTCTTTGGACAGCATTTCCGCTACCGGAACCGCATTGAAGGCCGGATCACAGACGTAGGCATCCCGATCGACGAAAGCCAGTTTCTTGACCTCGACCATCAGGTGAACCATCTCTGCAGAGTCTATGGCCATGGCGCCCATGTTCCTGTGCGCCAGCATATTGGCCTGCATCAACAGCGCGATGCCCTGCGAGTTGGGCGGCTGGGTGGCGATGGTGTACCCCCGATAATCGCAGGTAATCGGTGTCTCCCAATCGACCGTGTACCCCGCCAGATCGGCCTCACTAAAAAAGCCCCCCATGGCGTCAGAGCAGGCCACCAGCGCCTCGCCCAGGGGACCTTTGTAGAAGGCGTCGGGGCCATCGTTGATGAGCGCCCGGTAGGATTCGGCAAGTTTCGGCTGAACCAGCCGCCGGCCCGCCCGGGGAATGTTGCCGCCCGGCAGGAAGGTTTCTCCGGCAGCGCCGGCCGCCAGCAGAACGGCCTTCTTTTCCTTGATGGAATTGATCAGTTCCGGATAGATGGGGAATCCGTTCTCGGCGTAGGGGATAGCCCTGGCCAGCAGCGTGTCCAGGCCCAGAGTGCCATGCCGCTCCAATGCCGCCCGCCAACCGGCGAGGGCCCCCGGCACGGTGCAGCTGTGGATGCCCGCTTCAGGTACCGTCTCATAGCCCAGTGCCAGATATGACGCCAGGGTCGCCCCGGCCGGCGAACGGCCCGAGGCGTTGAGGGCTTCAAAAGCCCCCGTGCCGGCCATGTGAATCAACATGAACAGATCACCGCCGATGCCGCACATGTGGGGCCTGACCGTGGTCATGACCAGGTTGGCGGCGATGGCCGCATCAACGGCATTACCGCCGGATTCCAAAACGCTTGCCCCGGCCTGGGCGGCCAGGGGATGATCAGCGGTGATCATCCAGTTGGTGCCCATCAGAAGTGGGCGATGGGTGGCAAAATGGTGTCGCATGAATGGTCTCTATACTTAGGTTCCGCCCTGACGTAATTTCTCCTCCCAGAATTTCTTTTCTTTTTCACGCCAGTCAGGCCCGTTAAATTTTTTGTCATAAAAATTGCCAAGCCTATCAAACATTCTATCCCAGGTGCTTTTTTTCTTGCGGATAGCATCCAGGACATCAGCAATAAATTCCTGGATATTCTCTATCTCATCCTTGGGAGCATAGTAAGCGGCACCTTCTTCCGCAGAACGTTTCAGATCATCACTAGAGAGAGCATGGGCTGTAAGCATTAATGCAGGAACCTTTTTTTCCTTGGCTATTTCCAAAAGCTCATATCCTCTAACTCCCATTATATCCAATACGGCAATATCATAATAATTTTCCTCTAACATCTTCTTTGCCTCCTCAAAGGACGAGGCCGTGTCTATTTTGCATATATCCAGAAGATCAACCAATGTGTCGAGAATGTCTTTTTCATCATCAACGATAAGCACCTTTTTCCCTTCGATGATTGCCTTGGTATCCATATATCTCCTTCCATTTATGTTGAATTATAACACCCTAATTTTTTTAATTTATTCACTCTTGCCTCAAGTGTCAACCACTCTTCTAAGAAAGAGATAACATGAATTATTCCTCCAATAGGGAAAATCAAAAGATATATTTATGATTCTTGAATATTCCTGACGACTGCGGCACCACATTACGTTGTTCTCAATAGTATGTCTAATTAGTTAGTGTCCATCCATAAATGAGATAGTTTGTTCGAGATGAAGGCATGCGAAAATTTTAACCGCAGGAATACATTGAGGTATTTCGAGGATTAAAATTTGAGCATAACGAAGATATCGGGCAAAATAGCCATTTATGGATGGACACTAGTTAAAATAGGGTGACACCTTTTTCCGGAAAAAATAATTTGAGATTAGGTGCCAAAATGTGATTAACTGTGAAACCTGCATTAGACCTTAATAACCAGCAGAATCACAATAGTCTTGAAGCGTAACTGCAATTTCTTATTACCGGGTATGGAAATTGGAAGGGGGAATGAGAAGTGCGAGAGTTGATTTCTGTTGTTTCTTTTATCATGGCCTTGTTTGGCGGACTTGCAGCCATGTATCATAACGAGAAAGATAAG
>JBAPTR010000068.1:0-10795 GCA_049282265.1 Desulfatiglandaceae bacterium
TATTTTTGAAGGCCCGCAATATACCAAATGGCAGTCATTCAGGGAGTCTGAGGACGCGAGATATGTGGCGCTCACCACCCCCCGATTTTTGCTCCGTCTCCCCTACGGGCCGAATACCCAGCCGATAAAGGCCTTCAATTACGAAGAAGATGTCTCGGCCAGCCACGAGGATTACCTCTGGGGAAACACCGCCTTTACCTTTGCCAGCAAGCTCACCGACAGCTTCGCAAAATACCGGTGGTGCGCCAACATCATCGGCCCCATGGGTGGCGGGGCCGTGGAAGATCTGCCCCTTCATCAATTCGAGGCCATGGGAGCGGTTCAGACAAAAATCCCCACGGAAGTGCTCATTTCGGAAAGGAGGGAGTACGAGCTGGCCGAAGAAGGTTTCATTGGGCTGACAATGCGAAAGGGGAGTGACAATGCCGCCTTTTTCTCAGCAAATTCGGTACAGAAAGCGAAATTCTTCGGCATCAGCAAGGAAGGCAAAGAGGCTGAATTGAACTACAAGCTGGGTCTGCAGTTACCCTACATGTTTGTGATCAACCGGATGGCCCACTACCTGAAGGTGATCCAGCGGGAAAACATCGGGACCTGGAAGGAACGGTCCGACCTGGAAAGGGAGCTCAATACCTGGATCACCCAGTACGTGGTGAACATGGACAATCCGGCGCCGGAGGTCAGGAGCCGGCGGCCGCTCCGGCAGGCGCAGGTCACCGTGGAAGACGTGGAAGGAGAACCCGGATGGTATCGCGTGGGCTTGAAGGTCAGGCCCCATTTCAAATACATGGGGGCGTTTTTTACCCTCTCCCTGGTGGGAAAACTGGATAAGGACTAGGGGAAGGTGGTGTTCGGGAAACTTTTTATTGCTAACCAAACAGATAGGAGGGAAATGAACCATGGCAATGACAGTGCATATCGATTTGAAGGCGAACGGCACCAAGATTGATGGTGATTCCACCATCGAATCTATGGATAGGGCAAACACGATCGAGTGTCTCTCGTATACCGATTCCGTTCGAACGGCCCGGGAGGCCTCGTCGGGGATGGCGAGCGGTGAGAGGACCTACGAACCCATCAGGGTTACCAAGCGGATCGACAAGAGTTCACCGCTCCTGTTCAAGGCCCTGTGCAATAACGAGGTCATCGAGGCCACATTTCGGTTCTTCAGGCCGAACCCGGCCGGTGATGGAACCACGCAACATTTTTATACCGTTGAGATCAAAGAAGGAAGAATCGCCTCGTACCAGCGCGTCAGTCCCGACGTTATTGACCCGGCATCCGCAAATGCCCCACCGACGGAGGAAGTCACCTTTGTCTTTGGAGACATCATCCAAACGTTCGTGCCTGACGGGATCGAGCACGAAGATCACTGGTCGCAGAGAACGTAGTGGTTGCATTCGTCTCTTTTGGGAGAATCGCTGCTGTCTTTTCGCGCGGCGCGTCTCGCCGGCAAGGAGACACCAGTGAAATATGAAGCGGCGGCAAATCATCAGGCCAGTGTTGAGACCCAATGGGAAAAGACAGGCTCCTTGAAAGGATTCGAGCACGGAACAAAGACCCGCGCACCCGCAGGAAAGAGGGCCCAAAAGAGGTCATTGATTCCGTATTGCACCACCTCCAGCAGATTCTCAACACCAGGCAGGGAAGTGTCCCCATTGCTGAAGATTTCGGGATACCGGACCTGACGGAATTACAACTGGGTTATCCTGATTCTCTCAGGCTCTTCGAGCGGGCGATCCGTCAAACGATCCAGAAATTTGAGCCACGCTTAGGCGGACTCAGGGTTCGTTTTGTTCCTGATGAGGAAGATCCCCTCTCCCTGCGTTTCCAGATCTTGGGAAAACTCCAATCCGAAGGATACAAAGATTCCGTGCGTTTTGAGAGCACCGTCGGTTCCGACGGAAAGGTAATCATAAAAAGATGAAGAAAGTTTGTTTGACCGACCATGTTTAGCCGCTACTTTCAGCAGGAACTGGAAAATCTGAGGGACCTTGGCCAGGCCTTTTCCAAGGCCCATCCGGCAGTGGCCCCTATGTTGAGCGGAGCTGCAGCCGATCCGGATGTGGAACGCCTTCTGGAAGGCACAGCGTTTCTCACGGCGCTCTTAAGGGAAAAACTCGACGACGAATTCCCTGAGATCGTCCACGAACTGGTCCAGATGATCTGGCCGCATTATCTGCGACCCCTTCCGGCCACCACTATCGTGGCCTTCGAACCTAAACCATCGCTGAAGCAGTCCATGAACATCCCTTCCGGGGTCTATCTCAACTCCGTTCCCACAGAAGGAACAGCCTGCACATTCAGGACCGTTTTCGATGTTGATGTCCACCCCCTCACCCTGCTTGATGGTTCCCTGGATGAATCTGCCGGTCGTCCCCCCACAGTCCGGCTCCAGTTGAAAATGGACGGGCTGAAGCTTGAACAGTGGGAGCCCGACTCCTTAAGATTTTTCTTGTCGGATACGTTTCCGAATGCTGCGAACCTCTCCATGATTCTGCAGAGACACACGCGGAAGATCACCATCAGTTCCCCGGACGGTGGTCGTCCTGTTTCCCTGGGGCCGGATGCGCTGCGGCCGGCCGGTTTTTCCCTTAAAAAAGGTCTGGTCCCCTATCCCGCCAACTCTTTCCCGGGATACCGACTTCTCCAGGAATACTTTGTACTGCCGGAAAAATTCCTTTTCCTCGATCTTGGGGAGTGGGAAAAGTGGATGGATAGAGGCGACGGATCCCAAATTGAAATTTTATTCGAACTTGACCAACCCTCGCTCCCCTTTCCGAGGGTCAGGAAAGAGAGTTTCATGCTCTATGCCACCCCCGTGGTCAATATCTTCCCCCACGAGGCCGACCCCATACGTCTTGACCACCGGAAAACAGACTATCTCGTACGACCCGCCGGTGCCAACGTGGATCACTACCAGGTCTATTCCCTGGAAAACGTGGTAGGATATGTTCAGGGCACTGCCGAGGAAAGGACCTATCTCCCATTTGATATGTTTCAAAGGGAACAGGGAGATGCTTCGGTCTATCAGGCGAAGCTGAGAAAGGCCCCCGTTGCTGAAAGTGTTGATGTCTTTCTCTCCGTGTCCTACCCACCCCAAGGAAGGATACCAACAAGCGAAACACTTTCTATCGACCTGCTTTGCACAAATGGGGCACTCCCTGAAAACCTGCGACCCGGCGACATCTGCGAACCGACGAGCAGTTCTCCCGAGTTCGTAACCTTTAAGAATGTCAGGTCCATTACCCCTAATGTTCTCCCCCCCCTGGGCACGAACCTCCTCTGGCAATTGCTGGGGCACCTTTCCCTGAACTTTCTGTCCCTCACCACGGCTGAAAACATGAAAGCCCTCCTGGAGCTCTATATCTTTTCTGAAAGTCGAGACCGCCCGACTGTTCTCGCCAATCAAAAGAGAATCAATGGAATAGAGAAGGTGACAGCTACCCAAAAAGACCGCATCGTGAAAGGGGCTATGATCAGAGGACAGGAGATCGATCTGAAGATGCGGCAGGATCATTTTGCAAGCCCCGGAGACCTGTTTCTCTTTGGCTCCATCCTGGACCATTTTCTCGGTGCTTACGCGACTATCAACACCTACACGCGGTTGAGCATCCACGAAAGCATCAAAGGAGAGACGTACCTATGGCCGCCAAGGCTGGGGGATCATACGCTGACATAAGAAGAGAATGCCTTACCAGACCGCATGCCTTTTCTTTTTTCCAGATCATGCGCCTGCTTCGCTTCCTGGAAAACAGGCGGCTGAAAAAAGGTACGCCGGGCGGCAGGAAAGACGTGTCCATAGCAGTGAGGCCGGAACTTTCTCTGGCTTTTCCTGCCGCTGATGTATCCAAAATCGAAACCCTGGACGAAGAGGATGGGGGATTCCTCGTCACAGCCACATTCCTCGGGCTCTATGGCTCGTCGTCGCCGCTTCCCACCTTCTATACCGAGGACCTTCTGGAAGAGGCCGCAAATGACGAGAATGTTACGCGTGATTTTCTTGACGTTCTGAACAGGCACCTGTATCAGCTCCTTTTTCGTTGCTGGACGAAATACCGTCTCTGTGTACAGGTGGTAGAGGAAGAAGACCCGAGCCAGACGCAAAAGCTCTTCTGCCTCCTTGGCCTGGGAAGCGAAAAAGTACGAAAAGGCGTTCCGGACAGTTACCGCTTCATCCGATACCTGGGTCTTGTCCTCCAACACCCCCGTTCAGCCCTGGGGCTCAGGACGGTTCTCGGAGACGCGCTGGGAGGGCTCCCCATTGATATTACTCCCTGCCTTCCCCGGATGGCCAAAGTTCCTGTGGATCAGAGATGCTGTATCGGAGGGGCGGCATCCCTCCTTGGAGAAAGTGCATTCATCGGGGAGGAACTCCTCGACCGAACAGGCAAATTTCGACTCATGATCGGCCCCGTAACGGGGAAAGCGTTTCGAGAACTCCTGCCCGGAAATGCAAAACACCGGCTTCTCACCTTTCTGACTGATTTCTATCTGGCTGCCCCGCTGGAATACGATCTCGAAATCAGGATAGAGGCCGGTGAAGTGGAGGCCGTCTGTTTGGGAGGGCCCCAATGGGCGCATCTCGGGTGGAATACCTGGGTCTTTTCCGAGCAATACCGGGAGGAAACAACCGTTATCTTTCAACCGCAAAAAGCCGAAAAAGGAGCATGAAATGGTAAGCGTAGATATCAAGGCCTTGTTGAACCGTCTGAACCAGTACTGTACCCGCTGTCTTGAATCGGCCGCAGGATTGTGTGTTTCTCGAACCCATTATGAGGTAACCATAGAACACTTCCTTACCAAACTTTTGGAAGAGCCCCAATCCGACCTTCCCATGCTCCTCAGGCAGTTCGACGTCGATGCAGGAAGAGTGAAAAAGGCCATTGACCAGACTATCGAGGACTTCCGCACGGGAAACGCGGCCAAACCGGTTTTCTCCCCCCTGCTCATGGAACTCTTCCAGGAAGCATGGCTTGCCAGTTCCGTGGATCTTGGAGAAGGCAGGATTCGTTCCGGCGGAATTCTGGCGGCCTTTCTCAATAAGCCCACGCAGTTCGCCACAGGTTCCTATGTTGATTTTCTGAGTCCCCTCAGTCGTGACACCATCCTTGCCCAATTCCATGGCATCATCGGAAAATCCATAGAGCAGCCGGCAGAGGGGGAACGCTCGGAAAGGGAAACAGGCGCCCCGGGGGATGGAACCGCCCTCGCCCGATTCTGTGTCGATTTTACCCAAAAGGCCGGTGCCGGGGAAATAGATCCGGTCTTCGGCCGCGACAGGGAAATCCGCCAGATGGTTGATATTCTCGCCAGGCGCAGAAAAAACAACCCCATCGTCGTCGGTGAGGCGGGAGTGGGAAAGACTGCCGTGGTGGAAGGATTGGCCCTGCGCATTGTGGAAGGGGATGTTCCCGATCTCCTCCGGGACGTTTCCATCGTGGGGCTTGATATGGGGCTTCTCCAGGCCGGCGCGGGCGTGAAGGGGGAATTCGAGAACCGGCTCAAGTCGGTCATCAATGAGGTCAAGGCCTCGCCGAAACCCATCATCCTCTTTATCGACGAGGCCCACACCCTGATCGGGGCGGGAGGATCGGCAGGCGGAGGTGACGCCGCAAATCTCCTGAAGCCCGCCCTGGCCCGCGGGGAACTCAGGACCATCGCCGCCACCACCTGGTCGGAATATAAGAAATATTTTGAAAAAGACGCCGCTCTCGCCCGGCGGTTCCAGCCGGTGAAACTGGAAGAACCTTCCGTTGAAATCGCGGCCCTGATCCTGCGGGGCCTCAAAGAGAAATATGAAGAGGCGCACGGCGTGGTGGTCCGTGACGATGCGGTGGAAGCGGCCGCGGAGTTGTCCAGCCGTTATATCTCGGGGCGTCAACTCCCGGACAAGGCCGTGGATCTGCTGGATACCAGTGCCGCCCGGGTCAAGGTTCTGCTGAGCGCAAAACCGGATATCATGGAGGACAAGGAACGATCCATCCAGGCCCTGGGACGTGAGAAGGCCGCACTCATACGCGACCGGACGCACGGCATGCCTGTGGATGATGAACGCCTGACGGAAATCGAAACCCTTCTCACGACCCTGAACGGAGAGGTAAGTACACTCAAGGAACGTTGGGTGAAAGAGAAGGAACTGGCCCGGCGGATAATAGACTTGAGAAACGCATTATACGGGAACGACGGCGATGCGGTCGAAAAAGGCGCGGACAGTGATGACAGCAAGGCACAACTCGAAGGCATGCATCAAGAGCTGGAAGCCCTTCAGGGAGACTCCCCGTTGGTTCGCATCGAGGTGGACCCGGACATCGTCTCAAAGGTGGTCTCCGACTGGACCGGCATCCCCCTTGGAAAAGTCATGCGGGAAGAGGCCCGGAACGTGGTCAACCTGAAAACCAATCTCCAGGACAGAATCAAAGGCCAGGACGAGGCACTGGAAGGCATCACCCAGGTGATCAAGGCGTCAAAGGCCGGGCTCAAGGATCCTGCCCAGCCCATGGGGGTATTTCTCCTGGTGGGACCAAGCGGCGTGGGCAAGACCGAGACGGCTCTCGCGCTTGCCGACCTCCTTTTCGGGGGAGAACGCTTCATGGTGACCATTAACATGAGCGAATTCCAGGAGCGGCACACGGTGAGCCGGCTCATTGGTTCCCCTCCCGGTTACGTGGGATACGGGGAAGGGGGCGTCCTCACCGAAGGGGTCCGCCAGCGGCCTTACTCCCTCGTCCTCCTTGACGAGGTGGAAAAGGCCCATCTCGAAGTCCTCAATCTGTTCTACCAGGTCTTTGACAAGGGATCACTTTCCGACGGAGAAGGACGCGTCATCGATTTCAAGAACACGATCCTTTTCCTCACCAGCAATCTCGCCTCAGACGTCATTACCGAGCTCTGTTCCGGGGAGGAACCGCCCCCTATGGACACGGTCGCATCCGCTATCAGGCCCATCCTCAGCAACCATTTTAAACCCGCGCTGCTGGCCCGCATGACCATTGTCCCCTTCTACACGCTTCCGCCTGATATCCTGAAGGATATCGTGGTGCTGAAACTGGACAAACTGGCCAGGAGGATGGAAGAAACACACAAGGCCAAGCTCACCTACACCCAAAACGTCGTGGATCAGATAGCGGCCCGATGTACCGAGGTGGAAACCGGGGCACGCAACATCGACCATATCATGAACGGGACCATCCTCCCGCAACTGTCCCGGGACATCCTCGCCAGGATGAGCGAGGAAGCACTGCCCGGGGAGATAAAACTGGATGTGGCCGAGGATGGGACCTTTGGCATTCACTTTTGTTGATCCAGGAAAGATGAGGCACCTTGCCCTTTCTTGATCTGGAATGCATCCGAAAACAGCTTTCCGGGATTCCCCGGATATGTCTCTGCATTGGTGCCCAATATTATTTCGATTTCTGTGAAGGAGGCTGAAATGACCGAGCAGGAAAGAATACGGTTCACATTCGTTTCCCACGGTCTTCCTGAAGATACCTTTCAGGTGGTCCGTTTTCAAGGGGACGAAGGTATTTCGAAATTATATGAATTCGCAATCCAATTGGTTTCAGAGGATCCCGAAATCGACCTTGGCTCAGTCCTTCAAAACCCTGCTACTTTGACCATCTTCCGAAATGAAGGGGATGATAGGCTCTTTCACGGAATACCCTCCCTGTTTGAACAGCTTCATGAGGATGCTGAACGGGTATTCTACAAGACGGTTCTGGTTCCTCGGCTCTGGCAGGCAGACCTTTATCATGAGAACCAGCTTTTTCTGGACAAGACGGTTCCTGACATTATCGAGGAGATATTGCGGCAGGCCGGTCTGACAACCAATGACTACGAATTGCGACTGACGAACACCTACCCCCAGTGGGAGTATATATGCCAGTATGGTGAAACGGATTTTGATTTTATCTCCCGCTGGATGGAACGCGAGGGCATCTACTACTATTTTCAGCAAACAGAAGAGTTCGAGAAACTGATCATAACGGATAATGCCTCCAGTCATGAAAACATCCCCGATGCGAGCACCATTGAATACCATCCGCCCTCGAGTCTGAGGGCTCGTGAAGAGGAAATCGTCAGAGATCTGATCTGCCGCAAAAAAATGCTCCCCAGAAAGGTCATATTGAGAGACTACAATTATCGAAGGCCTGATCTGGAACTCCGGGGGGAGGCTGAGGTGGCCTCCCAGGGGCGGGGAGATGTCTACATTTACGGAGAGCACTTTAAGACACCCGAGGAGGGAAATGCCCTCGCCGGAATCCGTGCTGAAGAGATTCTCTGCAGAGAGAGCATCTTCAACGGAGAAAGCACCGCCCCGAACCTCTGCCCGGGTTTTGTCTTTGAGTTGGCCGAGCACTATCGGGACACCTACAATGAGCGGTTTCTCATAGTGGAACTGGAACACGAGGGGAACCAGACCCGTGCCCTTTTTGGAACAGACCAAAGCTCCGCTGATGAAGATTCCGGACTGCTCTATGTCAATCGATTTGGATCCATCCCGGCTGATCTCCAGTACCGCCCGGAACGTAAAACACCCAAGCCGCGATTTTACGGTAGCATGAACGCAAAGGTGGACGCCACGGACGGTCAATACGCCGAAATCGACGATGAAGGGCGCTACAAGGTCAGATTGTTTTTTGACCAGAGTGACAGGGGCGCCAGCAAGGCCTCCAGATGGGTCCGCATGGCCCAGCCTTATTCCGGCCGAGACTACGGAATGCACTTCCCGTTACATGGAAATACGGAGGTCCTATTGACCTTTGTAAACGGGGATCTGGATCGACCGGTCATTGCCGGTTCCGTCCCGAACCCCGATACTGCCAGCCCAGTAAACTCAAATACCAACACGTTGTGTATGATTAAGACCGGCGGCGGTAATCAGATCCATACGGAAGACAAATCAGGAAGCCAACTGATGAAACTGCAGTCTCCCACCGATAAGACCTTCGTCCGGATTGGTGCGGCCGACTCCGGGGGACCTTCCGGTATTGAGATTTCCACGAAAGCGAACCAGAAAACCCAGATTGATAAAAAGCGGTCGCTTGAAGTGGGTGGTGATACCGATGAACATTTCAAGGGCAATGTCAAGACAAAGACCCTGGGAGACAAGCAGTCGACAACCGTTGGAAAGACAGAATCGAAGAAGCTTTCGGATGCAAAATCAACCACGGTCGGAAATGAGGAAATCCTCAATCTGGCCGGGCTCAAGCTCACCGCAGTAGGGCAAAGCGAACAGACCAAAGTCGCCGGTGAGAGAGCGCTCTTCGTGGGATCGTGGGACATCACCGGCATCGCGGGAAATACCAGTATCTGGGTTGGTACCAAGAGCCAGATAACCATCGCACTGGCAAGTGAAATATATGTCGGGGGGAAGAGTGAGGTCTTCGTCGGGGCCAAATCGTCCATTGCTGTCGGTGGCGCGAGCGAAATCTTCATCGGCCTTAAATCGGATATTAAAATAGGCGGTCTTTTTGAGTTGGTTGTTGCGGTAAAACTCGCCATAACCGTAGCAGCCAGTCTGGAACTTGCCGCCGGCCCCAAGTTAGTGAATACGCCTACAGGTATCAAGAATGAGGGGATTGAATTGAGTCAATCCGCCATCAAGAGCTCCATGGCGGGCCTGACAAACTTCTTTTGAAATTACGCCTTGAATGACAAGGGCCGTATGCACCATTTTGGGATGCCGCAACCTTTTTTGAGGAGAGCTTTTTAAGATGGATAACGAAAACGTCATCACCGTCTCAGGGGCAGTCGACAAAACGGCCGGAATGCCCAAATTTTCAGCCGAAGAGACGATTAAGAAAATACGGGCAGCCGGGATGAACAATCCGGAGATCGAAGAGGCCATTCGCAGAGCGGAGCAGAATTATAATGATGCCTACAGAAAATACGGCTACGCCTTTCCGCTCATCGCCCTTCCCAATGAAAAAGAGAAGGCGCAAATGAAGGAAACGGTCCTGGCGGACTACGAGAAGGGAGAGAGTTTTTCAGGCAAAGATTTTTCGGGGATCGACCTCTCTCAAATGGATCTCAGGGGCATTGACTTCAAGGAAGCCTTTCTGGAAGGGGCGGATTTTTCCGGGGCCGATCTGCGCGGTGCCGATTTCACGAAGTGTGTTCTGGTGAGGACCAATTTCACCAAGGCCTTCCTCCCCTCGGCAAAGCTTTCAGAGGCGTGCCTGGGACAGGCCAACCTGACCGGCGCAGACCTCAAAAGGGCGGATCTTTCCCGCGCGGTCCTTGTCCGGGCCGATCTGACAGGAGCTATCCTGACTGAATCCGTCCTGGATGAAGCGGACTGTACCGGAGCGGTTTTCAAAAACGCCAATCTGCAAAAAGCGAGCCTCAGAAAAGTCCGCTTTCTGGAATGCAACCTCACTGGAGCAAACCTGGCCGATGCCAAGGCCGGCGACGCCATGTTCGTAAGAGCCGTCCTTGAAGGAGCAAATTTTTCTAACATCGACGTGGAGGCCGCCATTTTTGCAGGCGCCGCTGGGAATCCTTTAAAAAAGTGAAGGGACATCGGGGAAACTGGAGATGAAGGTCATCAAGCCGCTGAAACAAGGGCTTCTCTACAAATGCTATGAAAATGACAACAGGCCCTATTTTGTCGTGACTGTTTTCAGTTTTTTTCCGTTCACCCCTGCCGGCCGATTGTTATCCGAGATCGACATGTGGAAATTCGCGGCCCAGGAATTGGGAAAAGAGGCCATCCTTGACTTTGGCATGCCCAAGCCCAGGGGAGAGGTGCTCATTACCGGAAAGTTCTTCTCTCCGGCCGGCCGTCCCGCCC
>JBAPTR010000069.1:0-2250 GCA_049282265.1 Desulfatiglandaceae bacterium
GGGCGGCTTCAGCGTTTCTGCCCTTTGCTCCTACAATACGCTTCATATTCCTTTTGCAGCTTGCGTTGCCTGTGAGGTTGTTCCACTAGGTAGGCGGTCCATGGCAAGATATAGCTTCCTCGATCAGCCAGAATTACCAAATAACTCTCCTGCTCAAACCACAGGCAGATTCGCTGTTCACCTCTTCGTTGATTCCACCAAGCCTTTATGGCTACATCTTCATCGTGTTCAATAATGGGTTTTGGCCAGCGAATACGTTCGCAACGGCGGAAATGGTTGGTGGGACGCTGATAAAAAAGTAAATTATTCTCTATAGATGGACAGTTTCTTAACTTTTTGCCAGCGTTCCGGACACATACAGCGTCCCGGACACATGGGTGAATAAGAGGAGGTGTGCAATGAGCGTATGTGAATGGGGTCACCCATTAAAGGGCAAGTCAAGAGAAAAAACACCTCTCCCTGAAACAGAGTCTCTTTTTTTTCTTGGCTCCAGCCTCCGCACCAGCACGGCCTTGTTTTAATGCCCGGTTTCGCACCCGTTACTTCTTTTCACTTGGTTCTCGGTCAGCTTTATCATCGGTATCTCCATGGATACGGACAGATACTGATCCGCACCAGTCACCCATCGGGATCAAGGCTGGTGTGCCTTAGGCTCAACGCTTAAGGTACGGCCCCGGGTCCATTGCCGGACCCCAAAAAATCGTCGGTTCCATGCCGCGTTCAATCGGATGATTCACAGATCTTGTGGTTTTTAACCAACCCCTACAGGACTCACGGCACAGGCGAACCAGAATAGAAAAACAATGACCGTCCTGTTATTTGCGTGCAGCAGACGCCAATCAAGTCTTGTGGTTTCATTCCAACCCCTACACTGGATCACTGCTGCACGCAAGCTGATCAACGATCAACCAAAAAGCTTATTCGCATCATAGGCAACCTGATCACGCATGACATAATAAGATGCCTTGGCCAATTTATTACTCAATGCCTTGATGGCCACTATACTGTTGGTCATGGCCGTTTTGCGCTGGTAGAATCTTTGCGCCTCTTGAGAGAATCTTATGGCAAAGTTAGCTGCCTCTACGTACGCCCAGGACAGGTATCTATTGCCATTCTTCCTGTTGTTCTCTCCTTTTTTCTTGCCATTGGAAATTCTCTTGCTGCCTACACACCGACAATAAGAGGAGTAGTTCCCAACTTGAGCAAAACGGCTTATATCTCCCACTTCCAGCATAATAGTCATGGCGAGGATGTCTCCAATCCCTGGAATGGTTTTCAGCAATTGGAACTCTTTACGCAGCTTCACTTCAGATTTTACTGCGTTTTCAATGCGATTAATCTTCTTTGCCAGAAATTGAATCACCGAAATATTACTCTTTGCAGTCAATACCAGATAAGGCGACTCAAATGAATCTTCCACGTCTTCTTCCTGGAGCTTTTTGATGGCATTGCATGACATCTTAAATGAAAGATTCCTCGTTATCGTACTCTGAAGGCTTAAGATCTGAGAGGTCCTCTGCCTGACAAATAAGAGCCTCCTGCGTAAGAGATCCCTTACAGGCCGCTCTTCTTTCGGATAGATATACCCTTCGGGCAAGATATTTAAGCGTTTCATGTGGGCCAACCAAAAAGAGTCCCATTTGTCGTCCGTATGTTTCAGTCCCTCATATTGCTTGATGGCTGATGGATTGGCCAAATGTACCTTGTATCCCTCCTGCTGTAAGCCGTCCACCAACCAGTACCAATTATAGGTTGATTCCACCACAACCCCCTTCAGGTCCTCCTTGAAAGGCTCTAAAGCCACCAGGATTTGACTGATGCTGTTAGGCAGTCTTTTGGCGAAATGCCTTTGGTCTTTCTCATCGATAATACCGATGTAACTATTGGTTGAATGCAGATCGATTCCAGCGTATGCTTCCATGTGACACCTCCTTATTTTTTGTTGTTTCTGATACGTTTTCCATAGCATGTCTTGCCATGGAAATGGAGGTGTCTTTTCTCTTTGACTTCAATTCCTTGGCCCTGATAGCTGACTCGATCAGCCGCGTAGCGGGGAAAGCCTCCTGTGCGAGAATGGGCCCCTGAATAGCTCGTCGGAGCACAGGAGACTTTCCCCGCGGGCCATATACTCCTTAAAGCCCTTTATATGATTATCAAGTCTCCTCTTGACTCATGCTATATTTGCAAAAGAGTCAAGAGCAGATTTGACCCCATTCAGAGAGTGAAAAAGTTAACGGCGTGCCCCACCTC
>JBAPTR010000070.1:0-3858 GCA_049282265.1 Desulfatiglandaceae bacterium
TTTCAGCCTGTCGGCCATCATCCACCAGGACCCTATCCACCTTTCCGCTTACCTGGAAGGCCAGGTTTGATTCAGTGGCTTCAATGGTGCCTGAATAGTAAAGCTGGGCCGTCTTCTGGCGCCACTGGCCATAGAAAACCAGGGCAGCCACCCCCACAAACAAGACCAGAAAAATAGTGAGAATGATGACCTTCTTCAATATCTGCCTCCTGACGTTCTCATTCTACGATCAAAGCATTCCATGATTTACCCGGTAATATGAAACCTGTGGGCGCGAATGTCAACAATTGTCGGCCAATTCATAGACACAGAACCCTTTGCTGAAACGTCCTTTCATTTGGTGTGTCTATGTCCGGTCGCGTAATTCCGGGGAAAGTATGATAATTATGGTGCGGCATGCCCCCGTCACCACTTTTGTAATTCTTGCCATGAAGAAAGCATAGGGCCGACCTTCCATTTAAACCAAGAAATAAGTATACTGTCTCCAGAATTTGTGAGGATGGGAGACGAGACAGATGAAAACCATGCTGATCCATGCAGTGACCGTGTTTATGGGGTTCTTCGCCATAATGAACCCCATAGCCAATGTTCCTATTTTCCTCGGCCTCACAGCGGACGACGACAAACAGACGGCAAAGATCGTCGCCTTTCGGTCGGTCGCGTTGGCCTTTCTGATCGTGATGGTATTTTGTGTTTTTGGAAAGATGATCTTTGAGGTATTCGGGATCACGCTTCCCGCTTTCCGGATTACCGGCGGCCTGCTGGTCCTGCTGATCGGATTCCACATGCTGCAAGGCAATCTCTCAAGTGTTCATCAGCTCGACGAGGAAGGCAACCGGAAATCCCGAGCGGCAGCGCTCGGAGTCGCGGTTTCTCCATTGGCGATACCGATTCTCGCAGGTCCGGGCACGATCGTAACGGCAATGAGCTTCTCCGCCCAGGGCGGCCTTACGGGCATGCTGATCACTATTGCGGCATTTGCTGTCCTTTGTCTGATCACGTTTGTGTTCTTTGTCTTTGGTGAGAAATTCGTTACCTACATCGGGGCCGGTGCATTGGGAACCATCACCCGTCTGATGGGATTACTCCTTGCGGTGATCGGGATGCAAATGGCGATTGAAGGGCTGCGCGGCGCCTTCAGGCTTCTGGGCCATGCCGGGTAATATGGTGCGGCATCCCTTCCGCCACCACTCCTGCTAGATATATTGTCTCCAGAATTCCACAACTGGGGTCATGGAATCTAAGGTGGGGCCATAACCCCGATCCGGTTCGTCAAACAATATTGATATACGCCTCGCGGATCTTTTCATCCGTGGTTGTCGGTCTAATATATTCCTGCCATTCGGCGGAATCCCACGACCCTGCGGCCTTGTGCCATTCCCAGAGTGTCGTGGGTATTGGATGTGTTCCCACGATCATCTTCATGCCGAAAGCCTTTTCAATAAGGTCACGCAGGTAACCGATGTGGGGGCACGGTGGAAATCCGCACACCGCACCTGAGGAAAGAAAGACGATTTCTACACCAATTTTCTTCAATTCGGCCAGAACCGTGTTCCCAATGGCTCCAGCCGGACACCCGGTACACGTCACATAAGAAGCCAGCTCGAGGTCTTTATCCCTGTAATCGCTGAAAGCGCCCTCTCTGTTGTTCAAGGCTCTGAAACATTTGATTCCGTGACATTGATTTTGAACACAGTGGTGATCGCAAAGCAAAATCCCGATTTTCGTCTTCTCAGCCATGCCGGAACCTCCTCTACGATGGGGATTGTGGGACAGTCATAAGGATTGAGATGGATGTACCGCACAAAGTCCTTCAGATACATGCTTTCCTGGCATACAATCGACTGAATCGAGCTAACCTTGGTATGTCTGTTCCCTTCCGACTCCTATTCACCACGTCAAGTTATTTGTTTTCTTATGGGATTGTCCCCCATTACACGCTAGTCTCACTTAGCTATACCAATGCTACCTAATTTCGCATATATCCGGAATTATCGTGCTCTTAATACAGCGTTTTAGTACTTTCCGTTGTATAAAATTCTCGATGCTCAGGACGAACCGGCTGCCTTGTTGACACGAAGTATTGACCCGGCTGCCAAAGCGCGCATTTTAGAACTTGATTTTACTCCATATCCAGCAGCGTAACTTCCGGAAAACATTCGATGTCAAACTGTCTGCATGTCATGCAGTTGGAGATATTGGGAGCTGTTCTTCTGTCTATACATACAAAACCCAATGATTTGAAAAAGTCCGGCACTCTTGCAACCAGCATGATCCTGTTGCCGCCTGACAACTTGACTTCATCTATCAGCTTCCGCATCATCAGCGTAGCTAAATCTTGTCTGCGATAAGGTGCTTCCACGGAAATACCGCCCACCACATACTCGCCGCTTTTTTTCTCCAGCTCAACTCCCGCAATCCGCTCCGACGTATCGTCATCAATGACCTCCCAACACTTGATCATCCCTTCGGGCGGCCATTCTTCGGGAGATATCTCCAGGCCGTTTCTCAAAAACATTTCTGCCAGACCTGTGTAATCATTTGTTTCTGTTATAGAATACATATCGGATATCATCCTTTTAAAACCAATTTTCCTTCAATTGTTTCGGGCAGTCCGTAGACCCGGGGACGGTCCACCAGCAGGTAGAAGGCGTTAAGACCGCCGGCCAGGGATTCATCCGCGCCATAAAGAAAGGCGCCCGTTTCGCCCTGCTCATGCAGTTGCTGAACACGCGCCCTGGCGCTGACGATGAGTTCGCTTACCGGTCCGAACCGGATCGAGTCGGTGGGACAGGCCTGGGCGCAGGCGGGCGACAACCCCTCGCTGATACGGTCATAACAGAGTGTGCACTTCCGGGCAATTTTTAAAGGGGGTATGAGATGGATCACGCCGAACGGGCATGCGTCCACACATAGTTTCATCCCTTTGCACACATCCGGCTGGATCACCACGGTATCGAACTCGGTACGGACAATGGCGCCTGTGGGGCAGGCCTCCAGGCATGCAGCGCGCACGCAATGCTTGCATACGTCGCTCATCATGAGCCACCGGCTTTTACTGCGGTCATCATTGAATTGTTCGATGAATTTGACATGACGCCAGTGGGCGTTGTCCAGCCGCCGGGTATTGTCATAGCTGTCGCCGGTCATCTCCATGCCCTCTTTGTCGGCCCCCGGAAGCCGGTTCCACTGTTTGCAGGCAACCTCGCAAGCCTTGCAGCCGATGCATATGGTCGTGTCCGTAAAAAAACCCATACGTTGCTGCATCGTGCGCTGCATCATAATATCTTCTCCACATTGCACAAAAAGGCTTTGGCTTCATGAATGCTCACATTGGGGTCGCCGACCATCGGCGTGAGTTCATTGACCGCATCTCCGGTTACGAGCCCCTGCCAGCCCCAATGCCAGGGCATACCCACCTGGTGAATGATTTTTTCTCCGATCCTGAGAGGGCGCAGGCGTGATGTTACCAGCGCCCTCGCCCGGATTCGGCTCCTTGCCGTTATGATGCTGACCCAATCCTTGCTCCGGATTTTCTTTTCCGCGGCAAGTTCGGGGCTCAATTCTATGAACAGTTCGGGCATAAGCTCTGCGAGCCACGGATTCCCTCGGCTCATGGCGCCGGCAAGGTAATGCTCCGTAAGGCGATACGTTGTGATCACGTATGGATAGCGATCGTCAGGAACAGCAGTGAGCAGGTTGTCCTTTCGGTGCCAATATTTTAATACAGGATTCGCCTGCTGTTCGTAGAAAGGGTTTTTTATCGGCGACTCAGCCGGCTCGTAGTGCGTCGGCAACGGGCCGTCCACAAGGCCGGCCGGGACGAAAAGCCATCCCATTCCATCGGGTTTCATGATG
>JBAPTR010000071.1:0-26320 GCA_049282265.1 Desulfatiglandaceae bacterium
GAAGTTATGCGGCGCGCAAAGCCCAGCAAATCATCCACAGCGCCACTATCAAGTGGCACAGATGCGCCCATTGGAAACCTAAGCTCTGAGGACATTTCTAGAGGCATAATTTTTCTTGTGCCCAACAAGTGATTGTATGCTCCCGTTTAAATACTACAATTGGAAAAGGTTGACAACAAGAATGCAATATATTATGTTTCTGCTAACCGTTTAACATACCTTAAGTAGAGATAGACGTATACGGATAGATACGATGCTAAAGATTTCTGATTCCCTGAAGGCGCAGTTCTATAGTGCATTAGCCGAGAAAAAGATCCCCGGACCAGATCAGGGCCATTACCTCAAATGGCTTCGGTATTATCTGGATTATTGCAATAAATACGGGTTCAATGAATCAGACCCCCGGAGCCTGTCCGGCTTCATCAGGAAACTGGAAGAGAAAAAACAGACGAAAAAACAGAGAGAGCAGGCCGAGGAAGCCGTTCAAATATATTACGAATTAGTCAGATCAGGCCATCAGAATAATAAAACGGGCCTGATCACGTCTCCGCCAAAAGCAGCGGGTGTTCAGGAGCCGGGGCATTCGTACCGGCCAACCCTTTCGCGGCCGGAAGCGCAGACGGCCACCGGCAGGCCTGATTCCCCAAGAGACAAGGCTGTTCGGGCAGGGGTGAAGGGGAGTTGGGAATCCGCGTACCGGCAATTGTCAAATGAAATAAAAGTAAGGCACTATTCCCCCAAGACCCTTAAATCATATACAACGTGGGTTCGGAAAATGCAATATTTTCGTAAGAGCAAAGATCCGGCGTTACTCTCAACCGATGATGTTAAGGATTTTCTGACATTCCTGGCCGTCAAACAGAAGGTATCGGCATCGTCCCAGAATCAGGCCTTTAACGCGTTGCTCTTTTTCTTCAGACATGTGCTTGACCGCGAGTTTGGAAAAGTCGATGGAGTGGTCCGGGCCAAGCGCAGACCCTATATTCCTGTTGTCCTCTCTCGAAGTGAGGTCGATTTGATTCTCGCAAACTTAGAATATCCTTATGATCTGGTGGTCAAACTGCTCTATGGCTGTGGTCTTCGTTTGTTCGAATGCCTGAGCCTGCGTGTTCAAAGTTTTAATTTCGAGTTGGGCGTATTGACGGTCCACGACGGGAAAGGAAAAAAGGACCGGACAGTACCGCTGCCCCTGACCATCCTCCCGGAACTCAGAGGGCATCTGGAAAAGGTGAAGGCGTTGCATGACAGGGACCTTGCGGAAGAGTACGCCGGCGCCTTCATGTTTGACGCGCTTGAAAGAAAGTACAAAAACGCTGCCAGGGAGTTCGTGTGGCAATGGATTTTTCCTGCCAAGACACTTACGTTTGTGCCGGAAGCCATGGAATATAGGCGCTACCATCTGCATGAGCGCCATGTGCAAAAGGCCATCAAACGAGCGGTGAACAAGGCCAAGATTCCCAAACGCGCTACTGCCCACACCTTCCGTCACAGTTTTGCCAGCCATTTGCTGCAGGCGAACTATGATATTCGGACGATCCAGGAATTATTGGGGCACAGTGATGTCCGGACCACCATGATTTACACCCATACCATCAAGAGCCGGACGATCAAGGAGGCCAGGAGCCCGCTTGATTTTGGATATGAGAGAGAAGTCTGACCATGAAAAAACAATTCTCTAACCTGCCAGCCATGCTTTACGCAGACGGGGAGGGAAATATCTATGACCATCCCTATTACCGCATGGCGGGGTTTTCAGGGGATGGGCCTGCTGGTATCATAAGTGACGACCTCCTGGCCCTGCCTGAATTCAGCAAGCTCTTTTTCATCCCTGACTGCCCGCCCGTGGGGCTGGACGCGGAGACGGGCGAATACGTCCTGGTTCCGGAGGCGGAGACGGAGCGGGGAACCTCTCCCTGTTTCGGGGTGGCCGCCTTCCCGGAACCCGGGATCGTCCGGACGCACCTCCCGGCAGTGGACTATTCAAAGAAGGACTACAATCTCCCCATGTGGGCCTACACGGCCGTGGGTTTCCGGGATGATCAGTATTGGGCCGCCGGTTTTGTCGTCGAGCACAACCCCAGGTGGGACCCGCGCAACTATGATGATGATGAGCTGATGCCGGCCATCGACACATACCGCGAGGGCAGCCCGGGCGGCCCCCTCATGGAACATCTGGTCCAGTGTGCCACAATAAACCACTGTTTCGCGGCCAAGAACCTCTTTCTCGGGCGCTGGGAGGCGCCTCTCCCCGTGAGCCGGGCCTGCAATGCCTCTTGTCTCGGCTGCCTTTCCTTCCAGCCGGAGCACCTGTGCGAGGAGTCCCACCAGAGGCTCTCGGTCAGGCCCTCAAAGGAAGAGATTGTGGACCTGGCGGTGACCCACTTGAACCACGCACCGAAGACCATTGTGAGCTTCGGACAGGGGTGCGAGGGGGAGCCTTTGACCGAATACAGGCTCATTGCCGAGAGTGTCAGGGAGATCAGGAAACAGACAGGTGAGGGGACCATCAATCTCAACACCAACGGGAGCTGGCCGGGCAGGGTGAGGCAGGTGGCGGAAGCTGGGCTGGATTCTATCCGCATCAGCCTGAACAGCCCGCGCGAGGAATTTTACGAGGCCTATTACCGACCAAAGAACTACGTATTTCAGGATGTTATCCGTTCCATAGAACTGGCCCGGGACATGGGACTCTACACCATGGTCAACTACCTGGTGTTCCCAGGGATCAGTGATCAGGAAGAAGAGATCGAGGCCATGGCGGCCGTGGTGGAAGAGACCGGGCTCAATTTTCTGCACCTCAAGAACCTGTGCATCGATCCCAGGGTTTACCTGGACAGGATGCCGGAATCGGATTCGCCTGCACTGGGCATGAAGCGGATGGCGGAGATGTTGAAAAGCGCGTGTCCGGAGCTGGAGCTGGGGTACTTCAACCAGCCCGTCCGGTGAGATAGGTTTTGGCTTTCTAATTGCTTTCCCTTGCCACCGCTCGGTAGCCGATGTCGGTCCGGTAGTAGACGCCCTCCCAGGTAATCTTCTTCGCCATCTCGTAGGCCTTCTTTTGGGCGTCGGTGACCCTTTCTCCCAGAGCCGTCACACACAGGACCCTGCCGCCGCTGGTGACCACCCGGCCGCCCTCCATTTCGGTGCCCGCGTGAAAGACCTTGACGCCTTCTTCCTCGGAACCGGGAAGGCCGGATATGGGGAACCCCTTCCCATAGCTCAAAGGGTAACCGCCCGCGGCCATCACCACGCCCAGGGAGGCCCGAGGATCCCACTTGGCCTCGGTCTTGCCGAGCCTTCCTTCCAGGGCGGCCATGCAGAGTCCCACCAGGTCGGACCGGAGCCTGAGGAGGATGGGCTGGGTCTCCGGGTCCCCGAACCGGCAGTTGTATTCCAGAACCTTCGGGGTGCCGTCTTTCGTGATCATGAGGCCCGCATAGAGGAACCCCATGTAGGGGTTGCCTTCCTCAGCCATGCCCCTGACCGTGGGTTCCATGACTTCCCGCATGATCCGGTCGTGCATGGCGGAAGTCACAACCGGGGCGGGGGAGTAGGCCCCCATGCCTCCGGTATTGGGTCCCCTGTCTCCGTCGTCGCGGGCCTTGTGGTCCTGCGATGTGGCGAGGGGCAGGATCTCTTTGCCATCCGTCATCACGATGAAGCTGGCCTCTTCCCCCACGAGACACTCTTCAATGACCACGCGCTTACCGGCGTCCCCGAACGATTTTCCCGAGAGCATGCCCACAACGGCCTCGAAGGCCTCCACCTGGGATCCTGCAATGACCACGCCCTTTCCGGCGGCCAGGCCGTCCGCTTTGATAACGATGGGGAGCCCCTTCTCGCGGATGAAGGCCCTGGCCGGTTCGATCTCGGTAAAGGTCCTGTACCAGCCGGTGGGGATGTCGTGCCGGGCCAGGAAGTCCTTTGTGAATGCCTTGGAGCCTTCGAGCTGCGCGGCTGCCTGCGTCGGGCCGAAGCAGGGCAGCCCGGACTCCCGGAAGGCATCGGCCAACCCCACGACCAGGGGCGCTTCCGGTCCGACAATCGTCAGTCCCATGGCCTCCCTTCCAGCAAAGTTGACCAGCCCTTCAATATCCAGGGCGCTGATGGGGACATTCTCCACCTTCTTTTCAAGGGCTGTCCCGGCATTTCCGGGTGCCACGAAGACCCGCTCTACCCGATCAGACTGGGTGATTTTCCACGCCAGAGCATGCTCCCTACCCCCACCTCCGATAATCAGGACCTTCATTTGGTCTCTCCCCTATTTCTGTGCGTTATTAATTGCTCCCTGACATGGCCGGGATTTTCGGCATGCCCGGTATGGACATCTTCTGGTCCACGAATTATAGGGAAAGAAGGCTTAGGAGGTCAAGAATTGAATATCTTCTCCCAAAGTTCCCTTACGCTTCTGTGCCGCCGTAGAGTTCTTGGACAACATCCTCGAGTTCAAGTTCTTTCAGATGGGCCTTATCGGCTTTTCCTGTGGTGACATCCCAGTGCATGGCCTCGTAGTAGGATTTCCCGAAAGTGTCGATATCAACGGTCACGTCCCGGGCCGGCCCTTCTTTCAGTGGCGGATCACCGTAAAGTCTGGGATGGGGCCTGAAGTCGCGAATGGGATTCAGGCCCTCGCGGACGTTGAAGGCGTGCCTCAGCTGGTGGACCCTTTCCGCAATGACGAGATACTCATCGTTAGTGAGATTCCAGCCCGCAGCCGCGTTCATCCATTCGCAGAGGGGCAGTTCGGCCCCCACCTGTGTTCCGAAGAAACATGCGCCGGCACAGTCCACGAGCATCTTGTAGAAGCTGTCAATGGAGAGTTGCTCACCCTTTCCCCGAGGGGCGAAACGCCTCTTGCGGGTGGTCAGTAGAGGGGCCTTCTCTGCACGGGAGAATTTCTTGTGAAGTTCCTGAAGATCGAGGTATTGGTAGGACGCGATGGTGTGGCGGCCGGGGGTGGGTTCGCAGAAATAGGAGATGATAAACCCGGGATCGAATCTGGGATCGTGCATGGGCGCCTCCACGCCGCCGCAGTGGACCGCAAATTTTTCCGAACCCCGTCCTATTTTCTCGGCGGCCCGTTTCACACCGTCCGCCAGGAGGTCTCCCAGGCCTTCGCGGCGAACAATTTTTCCCACCAGTTGGGTAATGGCTCCGCTGTTGCCCCAGCGAAGCTCAAGCCCTCCGGTATCTTCGAGAGTAAGGATGCCTTCTTCAAAGGATTCGACGGCAAAGGCCACCACGCCGCCGCAGGAGATACTGTCCATCCCGCCCCGGTTCACCAGGTCGTTTATCCTGAAGATACTGAAGATATCGTCGTTGAGGAGGAGGCTTCCAAAGGCGCAGAGGGTTTCGTATTCCGGCTTGTGCATCTCCTCTATGGCGTGAGGTCCCTGTTTGACGCTGACGATTCCGCCGCAGCGCAGGGGGCAGGAGTAACAGCCGTATTTCTTTTCCTCGAATTGAACAACGGTTTCAGCACCGATTTTCTGTGATTTCTTAAGCGGAAAATTCTTGAGTCCACTCCCTCCCCAGTTCTTGATCGGGCTGTCTCCGCCCTCGGCGCTCAGTGCCGTCAGGGCAGGTGTGCCGAATTTCTTCAGCATCTTTCGCCAGAGGAACGCCGGTTGCCGCATATAGAAGAGGCCCGGACGCATCATCCGGCCGGTCATGCCGAAGATCCTGTCCCCGAGAAAGCGTTCGAAGAATTTTCCGCGGTCGAGCCTCTTGCGAAATCCACTTGAGAGTTCCTTGATGGTCGCCTTGTCATCAACGGCTATCCGTTTCCTTCCGGCCGCGACCACGGCCTTGAGGTTCTTGGAGCCCATGACCGCCCCGAGCCCGCTTCTGGCGGCGAGCCTGCCACTGTCATTGGATATGCCCGCCATGAGGCTGAGTTTCTCGCCTGCAGGTCCGATACAGGCCACCTGGGCGCGCTTGCCGTGGATTTCCCGGAGCGCGTCTTCGGTTTCGATGGTATCGAAACCCCACAGGTCCGAACCGTCCTTCAGTTCCACCGTGTCCTGGTCCATGTAGAGGTACACGGGTTTCGGACTCTTCCCGTGGAAAAATAGGGCATCCACACCGCAACGTTTCAGGGCCGGGGAAAAATAACCGCCGCAGTTGGCGTCCCCCCATCCGCCCGAGGCGGGAGACTTTGCTACAACGGTGAAACGGCCTGTGAAGAGGGAACCGGTATCGGTCAGAAGTCCCGTAGTGAAACCCAGGATATTGTCAGGACCTAATGGGTCGGCGCCCGGTTTCATCCGGTCCCACAGGACCCTGGCACCGATGCCCACGCCGCCGAGGTATTTCCGGTAAAAGGGGTCGCCGAGGGCCTCCGGAGAGATGTCGCCCGATGTCAGGTTCACATGCAGGATCTTCCCCCAATAGCCTCTGCCCGCGTTTTCCGCATTTTCCTTCATGTCGTCTCCTCAACAGGGTAGTGTCCGCCTGGAGCCAAAAACCGTGGCCGTGACCGGCCGAACCTCGATTTTTATTGTCAAATATCGGTTTTTGGGTTTAAATAGAGTCCATCCGGAAATACATAAGGATTTCCGGATGAAGCAGTCATCTCAGCCATCTCCATTTTGACAACCTTGCTTATAGCCGGGCCCCGAACAGGCCCGGATGCGAGAGTCAAACGATAATATCAGTATCCCACACGCCAGTAAATCAATTTTTCCCGGCCGGGGGGAGGGGTTATGCACTTCAAAATGAGATCAGGCAATCATATGAATGGATTTTGGCCGACAGGGATCAAGAGGGGTATCGCCGTTTTCTTCGCAGCTGTTCTGGTACTGGGTGGTTGTTCAAAGGAAGACGAACCGCCGAAGGGAAAAAACAAGGTGGTGGTTACGATTGTGAAACCGGCACCGGAGCCGGCACCGGTGAAAGCAGAACCCGTCGAAAAAGCCGTGCCCAAGGAAAAGGTCACGCCTGAAGAAGTTGCATCCACCGGGAACCAACCGGTCGAAAATGCAACATTGAAGGCCGAACCGCCCAAGGAATCCGCACCAGTGGCCCCGTCATCTGTGGCAGTTAAGGATGTCACACCATCCACTGCAGAGGAAGAGGCGTCTTCACCGAACAAGACCGCCATCGCCGGTTCGGCGGGTTCAGGCACCTCCCCAGCAGCATCAAAGCAGAAGAAACGTCCAGAACCGGAAAAGGGTATTGCCCGCGTTCGGGAAGGGGAAAGTCTGAGCGCGTTTGCCGCCCGTAAGGACACCTGTGGAGATTCCCTGAAATGGACGAGGCTCTACCGGTTGAATCCGCAACGTTTGGCCATGCTCCGGACTTGGAAGGACATCACGGAAAAATCCCTGGAGCCCGGGCTTTCGCTGCGTTATCTTTCACCGGCTGACAAAGAAAAGCTTCAGAGTCCTTTTCAGGCCAAGCCTTGGGTCGTTACGGTACGTTCATGGCGGAGCCCGGGCAGACTTGCCGCTCCAGCCATTAAGTTGATACAGCGCGGATTTCATGTCTACATCACGAAGGCCGAGGTGAAGGGGAAGCAGTGGCTCAGGCTGCGCGTGGGTTTTTACCTGAATAAATCCGAGGCCCTGGCGGCCAAGAATAAGATCCGGGAGATTCTGGGGAACGATGATTCGTGGATAGCGCGGGCCGGAAAAGGGGAGTTGGAGGAATTCGGAAAATGAAAGGCAAGGACATCGTTGTAGGTGTAACCGGTGGTATCGCGGCCTATAAGGCGGCCGAACTGGTGCGCCTCCTGGTGAGGGAAGAGGCCAGGGTGAAGGTGGCCATGACGGCCAATGCCACACGATTCGTGACCCCTCTCACCTTTGAGGCCCTGTCCGGCAACCGGGTCGTGTGGCGGATGTTCGGTGAGGATGCCGGTGCAATGGACCATATTACGTGGGGCCAGGAGGCGGACCTGATCATCCTGGCCCCGGCAACAGCCAACTTTATCGCCAAGGTGGCCCACGGCTTGGCGGATGATTTCCTCTCCACCATGGTCCTGGCTGCAACGGCCCCTATCTTGGCCTGCCCTGCCATGAATACCAGGATGTATGAGAACCCGGTCACGACGGAAAATCTTTCAAGTTTGAAGTCTCGCGGCCTCCATATCATGTCCCCGGGAGAGGGCCAACTTGCCTGCCGCACGGAAGGCCCTGGAAGGCTCCCCGAGCCCCCGGACATCCTCGAAGAGGCGAAAAGGTGTCTATCGAAGCAGGATCTGGCAGGGTTACGGGTCCTCGTCACGGCAGGGGCCACGCACGAACCCATGGACCCCGTACGGTTTATCAGCAACAGGTCCACCGGGAAGATGGGGTACGCCGTTGCCGCGGCCGCCTGCCGGCGCGGGGCATCGGTCACCCTCGTCACCGGGCCCACATCCATCAGCCCGCCACGCGGTGCGTCCGTCGAAGACGTTCAAACCGCTCTGGAAATGCGTGAGGCCGTGCTGGAAAAGGCCACGGGGTGTGACGTTGTCATCATGACGGCGGCCGTATCCGACTACAGGCCGCACCGGTCGGCGAAAGAGAAAATGAAGAAGGGGGCGGAATCCCTCAGCCTGGAGCTGGACAGGAATCCTGACATCCTGGAGGAACTGGGTCATTCAGAGAACGGGAAGGGCTGCCTCCTGGTGGGGTTTGCGGCCGAGACCCATCAGCTCATGGCCCACGCCATGGAAAAACTGAAGAAAAAGAACCTGGATATGATCGTTGCCAACGACGTCTCACGTGAGGACGCAGGGTTTGCATGTGACACCAATGAGGTGAAGATGTTTTTCAGGGACGGCCGGGTCGAAGATTCGCCCCTGATGAGCAAGGAGGATGTGGCCGATCTCGTGCTGGACCGCATAAACGCATTGAGGAAGTCGACGTAGTTCATGAAAGATGAGGTCCGCAATATTGTCACCCATTTGAGGGACTGGCTGGAGGCCTATCGGGAAATGGGTTTTGATCCGCCACCCGTCCCGGTCGGCGCTTCGTCCGTAGGAGGCGGGGTTTCGGGCAAGGGTTCCATCCAGGAGTCCCATGTGGCGGAAACGGGATCTCTCGAGGCCTTGTCGGATCATATCGGCGATTGCCGCAGGTGCAGGCTGCACCAGGGCCGAAACCATCTCGTCTTTGGCGAAGGGGCGCCCAACGCCCGGCTCGTGTTGATCGGTGAGGGACCCGGCAGGGAGGAAGATTTGGCCGGAAGGCCTTTTGTGGGTGAGGCCGGGAAGCTCCTGACACGGATCATTGAAAACGGGATGAAGGTGAAACGCCGGGATGTCTATATCTGTAACGTGGTGAAATGCAGGCCGCCCGGAAACCGCGATCCGGAGGCGGACGAAGTGGCGACCTGTCTCCCCTTCCTGGAGCGGCAGGTACGCCTCATTAATCCCGAGGTGATTTGTACCCTGGGACGGGTCGCGGCCGGAAGCCTGGCCGGCGGAGAGTTCAAGATCACGAAGGAACGGGGAAAATGGCGTTCCTGGATGGGCATCGCCTGGATGCCCACCTATCACCCGGCATACCTTTTGAGAAACCCAGCTGCCAAACGACCCGTGTGGGAAGATGTCCAGGAAATCATGCGGCGCCTGGACCTGGAGGTGTAGACGAATGTCTGGAAACCGAACATATTTGCGCTTCTTGAAAACAATTATCATTGTTCTTTCGGTCGGTGTCGCTCTCCTGTGGTTCCCCGGAAAAGCAAAGGCGGCGGGCGAGGTGCTGATCATTGAGCTGGAAGGGTCCATTAATCCCGGAACTGCCATGTATGCGACCGAGGGGCTGAAAAAGGCGGAGAAAATGGACGCCCGGCTGGCCGTGCTTCGGCTTGATACCCCCGGCGGACTTGGATCATCCATGCGGACGATCATAAAGGCGATCCTGAACTCATCTGTCCCCGTGGCCGTATGGGTCGGTCCCCGGGGTGCCCGAGCCGCCTCGGCGGGCGTCATGATCACCATAGCGGCCCATATCGCGGCCATGGCGCCGGGGACCAATATCGGTGCCGCCCATCCGGTTATGGCAGGGGGGAAAGACATCGGGACGACCATGTCGGAAAAGGTGGTGAACGACATGGCGGCCTACGCGAGGGGCATTGCCACAGACAAGGGGAGAAACGGAGAATGGGTGGAAAAGGCCATCCGGGAAAGTGTCTCTATAACGGCCGAGGAGGCCGTAAAAAAACACGTTGTTGATCTCATAGCCGGAAATGTTGACGAACTTCTGAAAAAAGTTGATGGACGGACAGTGACCGTAGGAGGCAAAAAGGTGGTGTTGAAGACGGCCGGTCTCGAAAAGGTCTATTACCACCAGAGCTTCCGTGATCGGCTCCTCAGCACCATCAGCGATCCCAATATCGCCTACATCCTCATGATGATAGGCCTTGCAGGACTCTATTTTGAGCTTGCCCATCCGGGAGCTATTTTCCCCGGGGTGGTCGGTGGCATTTCCCTGATCCTTGCCTTTTATTCATTTCAGACACTGCCCGTGAACTATGCCGGGCTCCTGCTCATCGTCCTGGCCATCGTTCTTTTTATCGCGGAGGTCAAGGTCACGAGTTATGGCATGTTGTCCTTGGGCGGCCTGATTTCTCTTGCCCTGGGATCCATCATGCTTTTCAAGAACATGCGGGTATCCCTGGAGTTGATGATGCCCACGGTGGCCCTGGTGGGGGGGTTTTTTGTGATAGTGGCGGGTCTGGCCTTCAGGGCCTATCGAAGCAAACCAAAGAGCGGGGCGGAAGGACTCATTGGTGAGGTAGGCCTTGTGAAAGAAACGCTGGACCCGGAAGGCCTGATTTTTGTTCATGGAGAGTCCTGGCGTGCACGATCCGACGAATCCATCGAAGCGGATGAGCGGGTCGAAGTGACAGGAATGGAAGGACTCCTTTTGAAAGTCCGAAGGAAAACGGGGGGAGATATTTAATAACTTCCGGCGGTCCGCCAGCTGTGGCCTGTCCGGGTAAGGGAGGGATACCATGTTCTACATATTAGCAGTTGTTTTGCTGGTCATCTTTTTGTCTTCTGCCATCAAGATCCTCAGGGAGTATGAGCGGGGTGTGATTTTCCGTCTCGGTCGCGTCATCAAAACAAAAGGTCCCGGGGTGATCATTCTCATCCCCTTGATCGATAGAATGGTGAAGGTGAGTCTGCGCCTGGTGGTCATGGATGTCCCGCCCCAGGACGTGATCACGCGGGACAACGTGTCGGTGAAGGTCAATGCCGTGGTCTATTTCAGGGCCATGGATCCCAGCAAGGCCATCGTCGAGGTGGAGAACTATCTCTTTGCCACTTCTCAACTGGCCCAGACCACCCTCAGAAGTGTCTGCGGTCAGGTGGAGATGGACGACTTGCTCTCTGCGAGGGATAAGATCAATAGCCAGCTGCAGACTATTCTGGATAAACACACGGATCCATGGGGAATCAAGGTCACCACCGTGGAGGTCAAGCACATTGACCTTCCCCAGGAGATGCAGCGCGCCATGGCGAGGCAGGCCGAGGCCGAAAGAGAACGGCGGGCCAAGGTCATCAACGCCGAAGGAGAGTTCCAGGCCGCCACCCGCCTGGCCGAGGCAGCGGAGATCATCCATGTCCATCCCGAGGCCCTGCAGCTCAGGTATCTCCAGACCTTGAGAGAGGTGGCTGCGGAAAACAATTCGACTACCCTTTTCCCCATCCCCATAGATCTGCTCACACCCTTCATGAGAAAAAAGGAGTCGGAATAGGGCGGCAGTGCTCCAATTCAAAAAAGGCTTAACTTTTCAGTTAATTACTGGTATAGGTAAGCAATAAACACGGGCGAACGGATCTTAAAGAGGAGAACAATATTTCCTCCATTCTTTGAGAGCGCAAACCGTTTTGATATATGACCTTGAACTTTAACCACACAACTTCCATGTCCAAGGAGCGCTAATTATGACAGACGAGGTGAAGAAGGAAAAAGCAAAAGAAGGAAAAGGAGAGGCCGAAAAACCCATTGAGAACATGACCGTCAAAGAGCTGAGGGAGATCGCAAAAGAGATCCCCGATTTGACCGGTGTACACGCCATGAAGAAGGAAGAACTTCTGGTGCTCCTCAAGGAAGGAAAGGGAGAAAAAGAGGAAGCTCCCCCAAAAAAGAAAAAGGCCAAGGCAAAACAGGCATCTCTCACCGTCAAGGAGATCAAACAGAAGATTGCAGCACTCAAGGTAGAGAAGAAAAAGGCCCGGGAGGCGAAGGAAAAGGACAGCATCGAGGCCCTTCGCAGGCGCATCAACCGATTGAAGAAACAATCCAGGAAAGCTGCCCGGGCCTGACAGGGCTTGTTTGCCAAAACAGGTCTTGGGGACACAACGCCCCAAAGACCTGTTTTTGTTTTGTCTGCAGACGAAGTGTGTCCTATTTACTAAATTGAGTCATTAGGGTTTCATTCGGCATTTGAGCTTTGACATTTGTTTATTTACGGATTGTCCGCCTCCGGCGGGTTTATCCGGGTTAGGGACGCCGTGTCCCGGGGGGAAGAGGTGGCCTTAATGAAACAAAGAATCGTGGCCATAATTCCAGCCGCCGGTCTCGGAATTCGAATGGGCTCAAAGAAGCCCAAGCAATTTCTGAAGGTCAACGGCATACCGCTTCTGGCCCTGACGCTCCGAGCTTTTCAGGAGTCCGGCGTTATAGACCGGGTGATCGTTGTTGTGCCCGGAGAGGAGATCGAGGCCTGCCAAAGGGACATCGTTTTACGGTACGGATTTGACAAAGTTGAAAACATCGTAGCGGGTGGAGTACGGCGCCAGGATTCGGTGCGGCTGGGTATCGAGGCCGCGGGAAGTGATGTTGACCTGGTGGTTATCCACGATGGGGTCCGCCCGCTCGTAGACAGGGCGCTGGTGGAGCGGGTCATCTCTGCGGCAAGGATCTGCGGCGCAGCCGCAGCAGGAATGTTGGCCAGGGAAACCGTCAAGGAGACCGATTCAAGGGGCGAAGTGATCCGGACGCTCGACAGGTCGAACATCTGGCTCGTTCAGACGCCCCAGGTATTCACCTATGAGCTGATACGCGATGCCCATGAAAGGGCGTGGCAAGAGGCTTGGTCCGAGGCAACGGATGACGCGGGCCTCGTGGAACGGCTGGGCGTCAAAGTGAAAATGGTCACAGGTTCGGAAACCAATATCAAGGTGACGACCCCGATGGATCTCGACGTCATACGGTTCATGATGGGCAAGGAAGGGGATCCCTTCACGGACCGGGAAGATCGGAACAGGCTATGAAGATCAGGATAGGTACGCGGGGAAGCATGCTGGCGCTGGCTCAATGTGAATGGGTCAAAGGTAGAATCACAGAGCGCCACCCGGAACTTGAGGTGGAGCTGGTCAGGATCAAGACCAAGGGAGACAAGATCCTGGACGCCCCTTTGAACAAGATCGGGGGGAAGGGCCTGTTCGTGAAGGAGATCGAAGAAGCGCTCCTCTCGGGCAGGGTGGATCTGGCCGTCCACAGCATGAAGGACGTTCCGGCGGAGCTCCCGGACGGACTGGTCCTCACCGCATTCCCGGAGAGGGAAGATCCCCACGATGTCCTCATTTCAGTCGACAATGTTCCCCTGGAGGAGCTGCCGCAGGGTGGGCTTCTGGGTACCAGCAGCCTCAGAAGAGGTGCCCAGGTCCTCCATTTAAGGCCGGATTTGAAGATCGTTCCCCTTCGCGGGAATGTGGACAGCAGGTTAAAAAAGCTGCGAAGGGGTGATTTCCATGCCATTGTCCTGGCTGCCGCCGGCATGACGAGATTGGGCCTGAAAGATCAGATCAGCCAGGTGATCCCGACGGAAAAGATCCTTCCCGCCATCGGACAGGGGGCCCTGGGAGTAGAAGTGAGGAGAGAAAACAGGGACGTCATCGAGGTCCTGTCCTTCATGGATCACGGCCCCACTGCCGTGTGCGTGAGGGCTGAAAGGGCCTTCCTGAAAAAACTTGAAGGAGGCTGCCAGGTCCCCATTGCCGCCCTGGCTACCTTGAACGGCCGGGACCTTCATCTTGAGGGGATAGTGGCGGAACTGGATGGTTCACGCGTCATTCGTAACAAGATCAAAGGGACCGGGGACCGGCCGGAGGAAATAGGTGTTAAACTGGCCGGACGCATGCTCGATGCGGGGGCAGGAGAAATTCTGGCACGGATTTATGAAAGAAACGGGGCGGAGGGCGATGGCAAGGCATAAAATGGGCAAGGTCTTTCTCGTCGGGGCCGGGCCGGGAGACCCCGGGCTTATCACTGTAAAGGGCCGTGAATGCATCTCTTCGGCCGATGTGGTGATCTATGACTTTCTGGCGAATCCCGTTTTTCTCTCTTATGCCCGGGAAGGGGCGGAACGGATCTATGTGGGGAAGAAGGGTGGACAGCACACCGTGCCGCAGGAAGGTATCAACGCCCTGATCGTGGAGAGGGCGAAGATGGGCCGGAATGTGGTCAGGCTGAAGGGCGGAGACCCCTTTATCTTCGGCAGGGGCGGTGAAGAGGCCGAGGAACTGGTCCAGGCCGGGGTGGATTTCGAGGTCGTGCCGGGGGTCACCTCCGCCATCGCGGTTCCTGCCTATGCGGGAATTCCTCTCACCCACAGGGACTACACGGCTACTGTCGCCTTTATCACCGGGCATGAGGACCCCGAAAAGAAGGAGTCCAACATCGCATGGGACAAGCTGGCCACCGGGGCGGGAACCCTCGTATTCCTGATGGGTGTGGGAAACCTGTCCGCCATTGCGGAAAGGCTCATGGAATATGGGCGCAACCCGGCTACCCCCGTTGCCGTGATCCGGCGTGGAACCGGCCCTGATCAGGAAACCCTCGTGGGCACTCTTGAGGATATCGCAAAACTGGCTGAAAAAAGCGGGATGAGGCCCCCGGCCATCATTGTCGTGGGGGAGGTTGTGCGGTTGCGGGAAAAGCTGGCGTGGTTTGAAAAGAGGCCCCTTTTCGGGCGTCGCATCGTGGTGACACGGGCGAGGGAGCAGGCCAGCGGATTCATGGAACGTCTGTCTCAACTGGGCGCAGAGTGTATTCAATTCCCCACGATCGAGGTGAGGCCGCCCGAGAGCTTTGAACCCATGGATTCGGCCATTGAGCAGCTTTCACAATATGATTGGTTGCTTTTTACCTCAGTCAACGGGGTGAAGTATTTTCTTCAGCGTCTCCATACCCTGGGCGGGGATGTGAGAGATCTGAAGGGGGTGAAGATCGGCGCCATCGGTCCCGGGACGGCCGGGGCCTGGATGGAAATGGGGATCAGGCCTGACCTGGTGCCCGAGGAATACCGGGCCGAGGCCATTGTGGAAGGGCTCGGCGGGATCGGCATCAAGGGCAAAAAAATTCTCATCCCCAGGGCGGTAAAGGCCAGGGAGATCCTGCCGTTGGAGCTTCGAAAAATGGGTGCGGAGGTGGAGGTGGTGCCCGCCTATCAGACCGTGCGACCGGATGATGACGTCGAGTTTGTGAAGGGGATGCTGGATAGGAAAGAGGTCCATATGGTCACTTTCACCAGTTCATCGACCGTGACCAATTTTGTGGAGATGTTCGGGTCATGGAAGGAGACCTTGAGAGAGAAGATGGCCTCCGTGGCTTCCGCCTGCATAGGTCCCATTACGGCAAAAACGGCTGAAGGCTATGGATTTTCAGTGGATCTCATGCCGTCAGAGTACACCATTGATGCGTTGACGGAAGAAATTGTGGCCTTTTTTTCCAAAACTTAGCGACATTTTTTCTTTTCCGAAACGAATCCTCTGTCCTTGAACTTATTCCATTTTGCATTCAAGATGATACCAAGGCGGCAAGGACTGGGTGACGGAGGCGTACGGCAACAGTACGTCGAGGAGCCTACGACGCAGCCAACGCCGGTAGCGCTTGAATGCGAGTTGGAATTAGGAGCATTGATCGAATACGGGAGGGCCAGTGCATTCCTTTCCGGCGGGAATATATTTCTCCTGCGCTTCTATCACGGCGCGAATATTCTGCGTGGGGTCCCCAGCCAAGCTACTTTCCATTACAGTCCAATCGGAAATGGTCCGATGCGCCTGTCCGGTGCACTAACAACCTGATCTCTGCTCCTAAGAAACTCCGGCATTCCGGATATTCCCTTTCGGAAACGATTCCACTGCCCCTCCCTTGAGGGATGCGACGGGTTGCAAAAGATAAGTGGAAATCGAAAATCGCACTTTTCAGTTTCCGTCAGTAATAAGTCCAGGGAGGGACTTTTTACGATTCCATCAGAATTGGGGCACGGGGATCTTTTTTCAGGACACGAAAACGCATCTTTGCTTGGAGGTCGCGTACCAATGAAGTAGGCGGCCGGCGCGTCTGCGGGAATTTCACTGAACAGGAAAGGGCTTCTCAGGAAATACAAAAGGTCCCCCGGACGCCTTGCTGAGCAACTCAGGTCAACGCCAGAGTGACACAGCCTTCGTGTCTGAAAAAAGATTGCTGTGGCCCTGACCAGTGTCCTTATGTCCTCCACTCCCTTAGGAGCATTGATCGAATACGGGAGGGCCAGTGCATTCCTTTTCCGGCGGGAATATGCCAAAGGCACAAGGTTTAAGGCATAAAACCAAGGAGATCCCCGGTTTCATACCTGATTTTCGTCGCCCGGGTCCTCTTCATCTTCCTGGCCGGCAGGCAACACCTGGCGCAACTCCCTGAGCTCCTCGATGCGATTGAGGGGTCTTTCGAGCTGCCGTCGTCTGGTGGTCATGAGGCTCTCGTACTCCTTCTGGCTCTCGCCGATCCTTTTCCCGAGCAGTTCCATCTTATTCGCAAAATTTCCCCACTGTTTCTTGAAAGCCCCCAGGAGGGAAAGAATTTCGGTCGAGGTCTGTTCCAGGGCGAAGTTGTCAATGGCCTGCCGAATGACCGCCAGGACCGCAAAAAGGGTCAGGGGTGAACAGGGGACGACCTTCTGCCTGATACTGTTGTCCAGGAGGCTGCTGTCCTGTTCATGGATGAAACCGTAGACCTGCTCGTTTGGAATGAAGAGCAGGACATAATCCAGCGTATTCTGCTGGGGATTGATGTAGTCCCGGGTGGTGATCTCCTTGATTCGTGCCTTTACATCACGAAGGAAATCGTTTCTGTACTTGTTCTTTTCCACCTCCGAGCCTGTTTCCAGAAAACGGATGTAGTTGTCCAAGGGAAACTTGACGTCCATGTTCAGCTTCAGATCCCTGGGCAGGAGGAAGGTGAAATCCGGCCGGGTTCCCACCCCTTCCACGGCCTTCTGCTTCACATAGTTTATGCCCTCAATAAAACCCGCGAGGCGCAGGACGTCTTCGGCCATGCGTTCGCCCCACTGTCCCCTCATCTGGGTGCTTGAAAGGGCCTCCCGCAGGGTGTTGGTGGTTTCCATCAGGGCGGTTGTTTGTTGCCCTGCCGTCTTGATCTGGTTCGTGAGTTCACCGAATTTTTGTACGCGGTCTTTTTCGAGGTCCTGGACCAGCAGGGAGACCTTTTGGAGTTCTTGTCCCATGCGTGAAAGCTGCTGATCGATGAGGCCCTTTTTGCTCTCCAATTCCCGGGCGGAGGATTCCCGTTCAGCGTCCAGGCGCGATTTGGCAAGCTTCAAGAACTCCTCCGTGCTTTTCCGGAGGGCGTCCAGGGAGAGGCTGCCAAAGCTGGCCTTGAGATTGCCCAGAACGACATCCATGTTTGTCTGTCTCTGCTTTTCGCCTGCTTCTAGAAGCTCGGCAGCCAGCTCCCGGGCCGATTTTCCGTGAATGATTCTGAGAACAAGGGCCACGGCCAGCCCCAAAACAAAGCCGACAATGAGCGCCCCGATAACGGGCCAGTAGGTCATGATGCCCCCCGGAAAGTTGAAGTTAACAGTCAAGGCATTCTTATTTTAAAGAGAAGTTTCTGTCAACCGTAGAGAAACGGTCCTGATCCACCCTCAGGGCATCATCTTGGACGCAAAATCGAGTTGGATGAGACGGCAAATTTAGGTCCCATGGGGCGTGGAACAGGCCCCTATTGGGATCCTCTTGATTATCGCCGGCAAGAGAAGCGCCATTTTTTGGTGTATTCTCGGATTTTTCCTGAGATCATCTCACGAATTGTAAAGACAATTCTCGCTTTCTTGACAGCTCGAGCCCCTTACCCTATGATCGACGCAACCTAAAAGGGAGGCGTGACAAAATGGAATCCTCTTCCGAGATGAAGGGAAAAAAAGGCCGACGACCCCTTGACGGTATCCGGGTGATCGAGATGGCCGGGCTTGCACCTTCACCCTATTGCGGGATGCTCCTGTGTGACTTCGGGGCCGATGTGGTGGTGGTGGATCGGCTGTCCAAGGGCGGTCCGGAGATCCCGAACGTTATGGGCAATAACCCCTTTGACCGGGGAAAGCGATCCATCAGGGTCAATGTCAAGACACCGGAAGGGACGGCTCTTCTTCGGCGGATGATCCGGGTTTCGGATGTCCTGATCGAACCGTACCGTCCAGGTGTCATGGAGGCACTGGGTCTGGGCCCTGTTGATGCCCTGGCGTTGAACGGGTCACTCATATACGCCCGGCTCACCGGGTGGGGCCAGGAGGGGCCCTATTCAGGGATGGCTGGACATGATATCGACTACATCGCCCTTTCCGGTGCCCTGTCGCTCTTTCGGAGAAAGGGGCAAAAACCTTTTCCCCCCTGCAACACTTTAGGGGATTTTGCGGGCGGGGGCATGCTCTGCGCCATGGGTATCCTCCTGGCCCTTTTTGAAAGGGAACGATCGGGAAAGGGGCAGGTGGTGGACGCGGCCATGGTGGACGGTGCATCCAGCCTTATCACCATGTTTTACGGTCTGCTGGGAAATGGGCTCATGACACGCGATATCGGAACGAACCTCCTGGATAACGGGGCCCCCTTTTACGAGACCTACGAGACGGCCGACGGCAAATTCCTGGCAGTGGGGGCCATCGAGGGTCGTTTTTACGCCGAGCTGTTGAAGGGCCTTGACGTGGATCCTGATTCACTGCCCCATCAATATGACATGGCAAAATGGACGGAAATGAAGGAGCGATTGACAGAGGTTTTCAAAACCAGGACGCGTGATGAGTGGATGGCCGTCTTTGAGGGCATGGATGCCTGTGTGGCCCCCATCCTCGAATTGGATGAGGTCCAGGGGCATCCCCACAACCGGGAAAGGGGGCTTTTGATCACGCTTGAAGGTCTGTCCCAGCCGGCCCCTGCTCCCAGGCTCTCACGAACCCCGGGCAGGGCCGTCCAACCGGGAGCTCCGAGGGGCACGCACACCCGGGAAATACTGGGGGAACTCGGGTTTGATGAGAAGGAGATGAAGGATCTTTTCACCCGGGAGGTCGTGGAATAGAAGGCCTTTTACCAGGAGACTGTCCGAGAATAGCCTCCTAGGCGCAATCGGAGGGGTCGCCCGCCAGTTTCGCGAGGGCGTGATCGAGGGCGGGCAGGATTGTTTCGAGATTCTCTCCTGCGCCGCGAGGACTGCCGGGGAGATTAATGATGAGAGAACGCTTTCGGACACCTACGACGGCCCGGGACAGCATGGCGTGGGGCGTTTTTTTCAGGCTGGCTGCCCGCATGGCCTCGGCCATACCGGGAACTTCATAATCGATCACCTTCCGGGTAGCCTGGGGCGTCACATCCCGGGGCGTGAGTCCCGTACCGCCGGAAGTGACGATGAGCGCAAGATGTTCATCGTCCACCCAGTTCTTCAGGGTTTGGGCTATCTCTTCACCCTCATCCGGGACGATGTCCTGCCTCAAGACGGTATATCCCTTCTTTTCCAGAAGTTGTGCAACCAACCGGCCGCTTTCGTCCACGCGGAGGCCCTGAGAACCCTTGTCGCTGACGGTCAGGACCCCTGCGCGGATAGTCTGTTCTGCTTGTTCCATCGGCTCATCCCCGCCTCTCCGGGCCGGCCTATTCCGCTTCTTTAAGGGCGGCGATGACCTTCTCAGCCAGCTGGGCCGGAACTTCTTCGTAGTGAGACTGCTCCATGCTGAAGGTCCCCCGGCCACCGGTCATGGCATTGAGATCCAGGGCATACTTGAGGACCTCGGCCATGGGGGCCTGGGCCATGATGACCTGGTACCTGCCCTGGCTGTCCATTCCGAGGACCCTTCCACGACGCCCGTTCAGGTCTCCCATCACATCGCCCATGACCTCCTCGGGAACGATGATTTCCAGCTTCATTATGGGTTCGAGAAGGATGGGGTTTGCCTCCTGGATAGCCTTCTTGAGGCACATACTGGCGGCGATTTTGAAGGCCATTTCCGAAGAATCAACGTCATGGGACTTGCCGTCAAAGAAACGAACCTTCATGTCCACAACGGGGTATCCCGCCAGAGTGCCGGACTGAATCGCTTCATTGAGGCCCTTTTCCACGGCGGGCACAAAGTTTCTGGGGACATTCATCCCCACGAGGGCCTCTTCAAATTCGAAACCGGAGCCCCTTTCGAGAGGAGCGAGATCGAAGTGGACTTCAGCAAACTGGCCACGTCCGCCCGTCTGTTTCTTGTGCCTGTAAATCACCTTGTTGACGGACTTCTTGATGGTTTCCCTGTATGGCACCTTTACGGGACTCAGCGTAACCTCCACGCCAAACTTCCGATTGAGCTTTTCACAGGTGGTTTCCAGGTGAATCTGGCCCGTGCCCGACAGGACGATCTCCGCTGTCACCTGGTCCCTCCCGAGACTGAGAGTCGGGTCTTCCTCCAGGAGCTTGGCCAGTGAAATATAAACCTTGTCTTCAGTTCCCTTGACCTTGGCCCCGACAGCATAGGAAATGACGGGAGGCAGGGGTTGCGCTGCCTGGTAGATGATGGGATCATTTTCCACGCAAAGGGTGTCTCCCGTGGTGGTCTCCTTTAACTTGGCGATGGCCACGATGTCGCCAGGACCCGCAGCTTCTATGGATTGCTGTTGCTTGCCCTCGGGAAGGAGGAGCTGCCCGAACTTTTCTTTGACCTCCTTGTTGGCGTTGTAAATGGTGGAATCCGACTTGAGGGTGCCTGAAAAGACGCGCAGGATGGTTAATCTTCCGGCAAAGGGGTCGGCAACCGTCTTGAATACCAGGGCCGAAAAGGGTGCGTCCGGGGCAGGAGCACGCTCTATGGTTTCGTCAAGCCCGGGTTTTTTCCCCTCCTTGGGTTGCCTTTCCGAAGGGGAAGGCAGAGCGGCCACTATGACGTCCATCAGCTGGGAGACGCCCATGTTGAGCAAGGCGGAGCCACAGACTATGGGGATGATGAGCCCGGATTTCACACCATCAACGAAGGTCAGTTCAACGTCCTTTTCCGGTAGATCTTCACCCTCCAGGTATTTTTCCATCAGGTCATCATTGGCCTCGACGATGTTTTCGATCATTTTTTCACGCCACTCGCTGACGAGGTCCTCCATGTCCGCGGGTATCTCCGAGGTCTCAAATTTACCACTGCCGTCTTTGGCGCAGATATAGGCCTTCATCTTGATGAGATCCACGACGCCCCTGAACTGTTCCTCGGCGCCTATGGGAAGGTAGACGGGGGTCGCTTTCAAATCAAAGCTTTCGGACAGCTCAGCCATGACCTTGAAAAAATCCGAACGTTCCCGATCCAACTTGTTGATAAATACGATCCTGGGAAGCCCTTGTTCATCGGTAAATTTCCACACCTTTTCCGTGCCTACTTTGACCCCGGAGGTGGCGTCCAGAACCACGACTACACCGTCTGCGGCCTGGAGAGAAAAATTTGTGTCAGATAGAAAGTTGTCCTCGCCCGGCGTGTCCAGGATATTGATCGTCTGCTTTTTCCAGGAACAATGGTGAAAAGAGGTGTTGATGGTGATTTTCCGCTTGATTTCTTCCGGCTCAAAATCCATGTTGGATGAGCCGTCATCCACCTTGCCAAGACGGTTCGTGGCCTTTCCGTTGAAAAGCATGGCCTCAGCAAGGGACGTTTTCCCGGACCCACCGTGAGCCACAAGTGCTGTGTTTCTCAGTTGCTGTGCTCTTTTTTCCATTCGTTGTTGTCCTTTCCCGGTCAGATTTGCATAGAAAATTACCTCAATCACCAAATCAAAGTCAAGCGCAGAATGTGGAGCGGCTATTTTTTGATTGCCAAACCTGGCGAACCTGATATATTTATTGTTTTTCATCAAAACTTCATGAGTTTTTCCGGTCGTTTGAATTCGGGGGTATGGCAGTAACGCGGCTCGAAAAACGGGGCGACGGGTTTTGGATCTTCGTGATCTCACAGGCGATTTTTTCCAGGCACTCCGGCATCAGAAAGGATACTCGCCTCACACGGTTAAAAGCTATCGGGCCGACCTGAACCATTTCCTGGAATTCCTGAGCTCCAAAGAAAAAGCAAAGGCGGGAAAGCGTGCCGGGCTGGAAGCGGACAGTGTAGATCCACGGGAAATTCGGAGCTATCTGGGGAGCCTTTTCGGCCACTACAGGCGGACTTCGATCGCAAGAAGGCTTTCGGCCGTCCGGTCATTTTTCGTCTTTCTGGAAAAAGAAGGCCTTTTGGAGAGCAACCCCGCGAAGGAAATTTCTTCGCCCAGGCTGGAGAAAACCATACCGGTTTACCTCACGGTCGACGAGGTTTTCAGACTCCTTGAAAGGCCTGAAAAAGGGACGCCCGCGGGCCTCAGAGACCTGGCTATTCTCGAATTACTCTATTCCTGCGGGATACGTGTCGGGGAGTTGACGGGTCTGAATATTTCCAGCGTTGACCCTGATGAACGGCTCCTCAAGGTCAGAGGAAAAGGGAAAAAAGAGCGAATTGTGCCCGTTGGCAGGCACGCCCTGAAAGCCATCAAACACTACCTGGAGGCAACGGAAAACCTGAGAAAAAAGGTTGGCGGAGAGCATGGGGGAAGCCCCCTGTTCATGAACCAGCGGGGAGGTCGCCTTTCACCCCGAAGTATCCGGAGGATACTGAAGCGCTATGTCAACGAGTGCGGCCTCTCTCCTGAGATCAGTCCCCATTCCATGCGGCACACCTTTGCCACCCATATGCTCGAGGGAGGCGCTGATCTGAGATCGGTTCAGGAACTCCTGGGACATGAAAGCCTTTCCACGACACAAAAATACACCCATGTCACCCTGGACCGGCTGATGGAGGTCTATGACAAGGCGCACCCCAGGAGCCATTAGCGCGGATTTACGATGTGGAATTGGGTGCTTTGGCATTCGTGGGTATTCACGAACATGAGGAGGCAGTAAAATGCAAGAAGGACGTCCCAGGATAAGGGCCACAACGATCCTTGCGGTGAGGACGGGTGGAAGGGCGGTCATGGCAGGTGACGGCCAGGTCACGCTCGGGGAGACCATCATGAAGCACAAGGCGAACAAGGTGCGCTTCATGTTCCGGGACACCGTCCTGGTGGGATTTGCAGGCGCCGCGGCGGACGCGTTCAACCTGTTCGAGCGGCTGGAGGGAAAACTCGAAACCTACGGCGGAAACCTGACCAGGGCAGCGGTGGAGCTTGCGAAAGACTGGCGGACCGACAAGATCCTGAGAAAACTGGAGGCCCTTCTCCTGGCCACGGACATGGAGCATACCCTCATCATCTCGGGCACCGGCGACGTCATTGAACCGGATGAATGCGTGGCGGCCATCGGTTCCGGTGGGCCCTATGCCCTGGCAGCGGCCCAAGCTCTTGTGGAGCACTCCGATCTGGACGCGGTTGCCATTGCCCGTGAGGCCATGCGTATAGCGGGATCTATTTGCCTTTACACCAATGATCAAGTGACCGTAGAGGAATTAAAAGCATGAAAGTCTTGACCCCCAGAGAGATTGTCTCGGAACTGGACAAATATATTATCGGGCAGCATGATGCCAAACGCTCGGTGGCTATCGCTTTGAGAAACAGGTGGCGCCGCCAGCAGGTCTCCCCCGATCTCAGGGACGAGATCGCCCCCAAGAACATTATCATGATAGGGCCCACCGGCGTTGGGAAAACAGAGATCGCCAGGCGTCTGGCCCGATTGGCCAATTCTCCTTTTCTCAAGGTGGAGGCCACCAAGTTCACCGAAGTGGGTTATGTGGGAAGGGATGTGGAGTCCATGGTTCGCGACATCACGGATCTTGCCGTCAACATGGCCAGAAAGGAAGAACAGGAAACAGTCAAGGTCAAGGCAAGGGAAGTGGCGGAGGAACATCTCCTGGATATCCTCTTGCCCAAGAAAAGGGATGATGCGAGGGAGGAAGGGGAAGGCGAAAAGGAAAAGGTCCTGGAAGTGGTCCGTGTGGACAAAGTGGAGACGCCTTCCACCAGAGAAAAGCTCAGGCGGATGCTGAGGGAAGGCAAACTGGATGAGCGTTTTGTGGAACTGGAGGTAAGCAACAGGAATCTGCCCATGGTGGAGATTTTTTCCAATGCCGGCCTTGAAGAGATGGAGTTTAATGTCAAGGAGATGTTCGGCAACATCTTCCCATCCAAAAAGAAAAAACGTCGGGTAAAAATCCCGGAGGCCCTGGAAATTATTTTTCAGGAAGAATCCCAGAGATTGATTGACATGGATAAGGTGACTGAACGGGCCATCCGAATGACCGAACAGAGCGGAATAATCTTCCTGGATGAACTGGATAAGATTGCCGGGGCCGAATCCGGGTACGGGCCGGATGTTTCCCGAGAAGGGGTCCAGCGGGATCTGCTCCCCATCGTGGAAGGCTCAAAGGTGACCACCAAGTACGGAATGGTTAAGACGGATCACATCCTGTTCATTGCCGCCGGTGCCTTTAACGTGAGCAAACCGTCAGACCTGGTGCCGGAACTCCAGGGGAGGTTCCCCATCCGGGTGGAACTGGATTCCCTCTCCGAAGAGGACTTTGTCAGAATCCTTACCGAGCCGCAGAACGCCCTGATAACGCAGTACATGGCCCTGTTGAAAACAGAAGGGATCGAACTCCAGTTTAAAGAAGATGCCATCAAACAGATCGCCTCAATGGCGAGCAGCGTCAATGAGCGTACCGAAAACATCGGTGCCCGCAGGCTCCACACCGTGATGGAGAAGCTGCTGGATGAGATATCCTTTGACGCCCCCGATATGCCGGACGAGAAGGTTATCATAACCGACGCATATGTTCGCGAGAAGCTGGAGGACATCCTGGAGGACGAAAATCTGAGCCGGTATATACTGTGAGGCGTAAGGCATAAGGCATAGGGCGTAAGGCGTAAGGCTTAGGGTTCGAGGCAAAGGCGAACGACATAGAGGCATTGACCAGTCCGCTGGAGACTGGAGACGAGAGACTGGAAACTGGGAAATCGGGGAACAGGCTCAACCGGCCAACGGGCACAACGGGCGAACCGGCCAACCGATTGGATGGAGGCCGGATGGCGTTAGAGGGGACAGGGCTGAATGATTACGCACAATGACAGGGCCAAGGTCCTCGTGGAGGCCCTGCCCTTTATCCAGCGATTCAACGGCGCCACTGTTGTCGTCAAGTACGGCGGGCATGCCATGGCGGATGAGCAGCTCAAGAGGGATTTTGCCCTGGACATCATCCTGATGAAGTATGTGGGCATCAACCCCATCGTCGTCCATGGGGGGGGACCTCAGATTGGGGCGCTCCTGGAGAAACTCTCCATAGAGCCCCATTTCGTGGATGGTATGAGGGTCACAGACCAGGAAACCATGGATGTGGTGGAAATGGTCCTCGCCGGAAAGGTCAACAAGGAAATCGTCAGCCTGATCAATGGCAACGGTGGACGGGCCGTGGGTTTGTCCGGGAAGGACGGGAAGTTAATCACGGCAGAAAAAATGTCCTATCTGAAACGGGGGAACGATGATCAACCGCCCGAAATCATCGATATGGGCCTGGTGGGTGATATTACCGCCGTGGACAACCGGATCCTGATCGGCCTGGTTGAAAGAGGATTCATACCGGTGATCGCACCGGTGGGAGCCGGACTGGGGGGGGAAACCTACAACATCAATGCCGATCTTGTGGCCGGACACATTGCCGCTTCTCTCCATGCGAAAAAGCTGGTGCTCCTCACGGACACGGACGGCGTCCGGGACAAGAAAGGCGGGTTGATTTCAAGCCTTAAGATAGAAGAGGTCAACGGGCTCCTTGAAAATGGAACCATAAGTGGTGGTATGATCCCGAAAGTGACTTGCTGCGTGAAGGCCCTGGATGGCGGTGTTGAGAAGGCCCATATTATTGATGGACGCGATGAGCACGCCATTCTGCTGGAAATACTTACGGAGCGGGGCGTCGGCACGGAGATTGTGCATTGAAAGCGGGTTTATGCCGTGAGCGGCAGCCTATGAGGTACGAAGAGGAGCCTAACCTGACACTCTTTTTCAGACCCTTTCTAAACACTTCGGAGGGGATGGACGCCGATTTGGGGTTTGGCATAAATTCATAGAAGCGCGTGGGGTTTGGG
>JBAPTR010000072.1:0-2796 GCA_049282265.1 Desulfatiglandaceae bacterium
CACCCACTTCATCATCCGGCAATGGCGTTCCATTAATCTTCACGTTTCTGAGCCCAAGCCTGTAACTGCCGATCACAACGGTGCGGGAACCGTCAGCATTCGGACCGGTTTGATGCTGACTTAAGGCTACACTCATAGAACCCGCCACCGTGGTTCCATTTGAAAAAGTATGTCCCGCGCCCCAGTTAATCTTGTATCCATCACTTGTTTTTGTAATCATAGAAGCGGCACTGGGAGAACTTGCAGCCAGAGCAGCCACCGCCGTATCAAGATTACCCTCCTGAATGCTGGAGACAAACACGCTGACCGCCTGGGAAAAGTCACCTGAATCCAGATTGCCGAGGCCTGAGAGAATGGTTCCGGCCACTGTTCCAGCGCTCCCGCCACCTGTGCCCGGCGATGGGGTTCCTCCCCCGCCGCCGGAAGTACCATGGGTCAAATCCAGCAAAGTTACCCATGCAACGTATGAATCAAAACTGTCTTCAGGGGTAACAAACAGATAAACCATCCACTCATACGGGGGCAGCAAAGAGACAGGGATGTCCTGCAGAATTTTTTCATAGCTATTTCCAAACGTTCCCGCTTTGAATCGTATATCCTTTGTGGCGGAGGAAAGCGGTACCAGGTTATAATCAGAGGTGAAAATAAATATTTCTCCCGGAGCAAAGGCGTCACATGTTACAGACAGATAGACATCCACGGGAGCAAGAAAGGAGGGAAGGCTGACGATAAGATCAAGCATGGAACCACCGGAAGCAGCTGTCCCAAACCCTAACGGTTTGTCAGAACTCAGGTTGTTCCCGTACACCGGAGCAAGTACGGGTGAGAAGACATAGATATCCTGCCCTTGTGGCACAGGTTCAGCATAAGAAAAGGCATCCGCTGAAGAGGGACCGCTTAATACAAGCATGCAGACACAAAACAGCAATATCAGGACCGCCGGTATTCTTGTGAAGCGATGACAGCTGATTCGAAAAAAAGATTGGTACTTGTCCATGAAATGAAATCCAGTTGGCATAATTGGCTTCTCCTTTTCCCTTTATTTCCAATGCGCTGAAATTCACATGCGAAGTAGATCGCGGGTGTCCCATGATCTAAAAAAATTTCGCCATGCCTTTCCAGATTATGATACAAAAATCACCTTTAAGATTACACGAGCACCACACTCCATAAACGGTCAATAAAGAAGGGGCAAATCTAATATACCTTTCTGACAAAAGCAAAACGGGTGCCAACTCCGCCGCAAACAATTTGTCATTTATTTTCAACCAATTACAAATATCAATTTTCCTCAAAGAAGAACACAAGTTGGTTCATCGGTTCATATGCACCACCAGTTGTGGTGCATATGAACCAGTAAGCAGGTCATCGTCCAGGAAAAAAGGGGGATCCTGTTGCGAACGGTCAGGATATTCAGATATTCATTGACGCCTGGCAGCGCCTTTTCGAATGATTGACCAAGGGATCGGGCAGGCATTTCAGATTGGTAAGAGAATCGCAAAGGGAAATGCGTCCAAATCTGAAACCTTTCAAAAGTGTAATGCTTCTGAAAGGTATTTGAAGGCTTGGACTGTGTGATAGCGGGACGCTGGTAAAAAAGTAAGAAACTAATCGATCAGGCGGTATTCGTTTTCTCGGGCGATGGTCTCTCCCCTTTCAACCGCGTACCCGACTGCAGGGGGACTCATCTCCAACCGCCTGGCCACTTCTCTGAGCGACATCCCCAACTCCTTCACGGCCCAAAAACAAAAAAGACTTCTGGCCTTCACTTTTCGCTGCTGCTTACCTTTGGAGAAGAATTCATCGGGATCCATATCATAGATCTTGGCTACCTTTCCGGCAATCCAATCCGCGTCATACCCAAGCCGCTTCAATTGGTAACGACGCTCGTATTGTTCATCAGCCTGTGATAGCAAATCCTCCACAAAGGCCGAGTCCCCCAAAACCCGCTCATCGCTCATTACGTGGTCAAGTCCCCGCTGCTTCACCTCGGTCCATCCACCAATACTCCGGATCAATCCTCCTCCTGTCAGGTCTTGCCGCTTTCCCAGAGAAATGCCTTGTTCCATGAAATTGAGATATGCCTTTTTAGCCTGATTGGGTGTTCTCCCAAAATATCCCAGGGGATATCTTATATCCTGCCAGAGTCTCTCCTTCAAACCCATCAAGCCACTGTGACCGCAATAGGGGTATTTATTCAATTCCTTGAGCCCGGGTACAATACGCGCACGTATGGGATTAAGGTGTATATAACGGACCAACTCCTTCAGGTATGCCTCTTCCTGACAGACAATGGATTTATATCGATTCTGAAAAAGCCGGCCGTGGCGTTTGTGGCGGTGGTTGAAGCTCACGGCGTATCCCGTGAGAAGCCTTCTCATCAGGGAGGCAAGGGGGACGAGTCCGGTTCGAAAGAGGAAATGGGCGTGGTTAGGGATGAACACCCATGCGTAACAGAGTGTTTCGGTTTGGGGCAGGAGTTCGGAAAGGCGCTTCAGGAAATCATCCCGGTCTCTGTCTTCGAGGAAGATCTCTTGACGGTCGATACCCCGGATCATGATGTGGTGAAGGACTCCCGGTGCGTCCAGTCGCGCTTGTCTTGGCATGGCACAACCTTAACTCACCATGACGTCCACTGTCAACTTAGTTTCTTACCAGCGTCCCACGTTCCACTGGTGCGGATCAGTATCTGTCCGTATCCATGGAGATACCGATGATAAAGCTGACCGAGAACCAAGTGAAAAGAAGTAACGGGTGCGAAACCGGGCATTAAAACAAGGCCGTGCTGGTGCGGAG
>JBAPTR010000073.1:0-21806 GCA_049282265.1 Desulfatiglandaceae bacterium
AACCGGTTAACCCACATCACGCCGGGGGCCTGAATTGAACCTTCAAAAGTTTGACTTTATCCAGAGAAGCCCCGGGCCGCGGATATTGTCTGCAAACAAGGCCTGAACCTTTCAGCTGCACTTTAAGGCCCAGGGAGCGGCCGTTTCTGAGGACTTCTCTCATGGTTTGCCCCGTAAAATCAGGAAGGCGACCATCACTGACAACCAGGGGCATACGGACATGTATTCGATTGTCCGGGGCCGCCGATCCTGCCTCGCCATCAGAGGTCTTTCTATTTCCGGATCTCTGCTCAACCGAGGCCCATTTGACCTGCGGGGTGACATGCAGATAGGTCAATGACCATAAGCCCACATCCCTGAAAACCGGCGCGGCCACCACACCGCCGTATGGAATTCCTTCCGGTTCATCCACCATCGCCACGATAACAAGACGCGGTTTACCTGCTGGAACGAAACCTGCAAAAACGGCCTCATATTTGTGGTTGAAATATTTTCCGGTCCTGGGGTTCACTTTCTGGGCCGTACCGGTTTTACCCGCAACCTTGAACCCCCTGATAGCAGCCTCCGATCCGGTTCCCTCTTTACCAACCACCCCTTCCAGAATGCGGGTCACCACCCTGCTGGTCTTTTCTGATATGACCTGTCGGACCACTTCTGGACCCGTACTTTCAACGGTCTTGCCTGAATGATCCACCACACGGCTCACCACGTAAGGCCGCATGAGCCTTCCCCCGTTGGCAATGGCCCCCATGGCCATGGCGATTTGGAGGGTTGTGACGCTCAGGCCCTGACCAAAAAAAGAGGTGACCTGCTCAATCTCCTTGGCATTTTTCGCACTGCGGACGAATCCCTTCTGCTCACCCAGGAGGTCAATCCCTGTCTTGCTCCCGAACCCAAAGCGGCTCAAATATCGACTGTATTTCCGATATCCCAGTTTTTGACCAATTTTCGCGGCCCCAATATTACTCGAATACTTGATAATCTCCCCGACCGTCAGGATCCCGTGAGGATGTGTATCATGGATCTTGTGGCCGGCAAACTCGAAGCTCCCCTCTTCACAATTGATTTTTGTCAGGGGGGTAACGGCATGTTCCTCCAGGGCAGCGGCAAGCAGGAATGCCTTCATGGTGGACCCCGGCTCGAAACTGTCTGTAACGACCCGGTTTCGCCACTGTTCCGGCCGGTATCTTGAAAATATGTTCGGATTGAACTTGGGAACAACTGCCATGGCCAGGATCTCTCCGGTAGCCACTTTCATCACTACGCATTGGCCACTCTTGGCATTGGTTTTGTGGACCGCTGCTTCAAGGGCCTGCTGGGCCTTGTACTGAATATCCTTGTCAATGGTGAGTATGAGATCATGGGTTCCGGAATCCGCAGGCTCGGTCTTGCCTATATAGAAGGATCTTCCAAGGGCGTCCCGGAGTTGCAGAAACTCTGAAGCGGGGCCTTTCAATAAAGCATCATATTCTTTTTCGAGCCCTTCCAGCCCCTGATTGTCCGCGCCTGCAAATCCGATGAGATGACCTGCTATTTCACAACTTGGGTAATACCGCCGGCTCCCCTGTACAACACCCACTCCCTCCATTTCAAGCGCCCTGACTTTTTCCATGACAGGTGGAGAGACCTGCCGTTTGATCCACACAAATGGGTGGTTCCCTCTGAGAGACGAAAGAATTTTACGGCGATTTTCTCCAAGCACCTTTGAAAGCCTTCGTGCCATCGCGGCTTTGTTCTTTATGTATTTCGGGTGGGCGTAAACCGAGCCCACTTCAACACTCAGGGCCAGTTCATGCCCCTTCCTGTCGTAAATGTCCCCCCTTTTGGGAGGAAGAGTAATCTTGTTCTGATAGTTGGCCTGGGCTATCGCTTCAAGGCGATCCCTGTCCAGAACCTGGAGTTGATAGGCCCTTGCACACATGACTCCCAAACAGAGAACGAAAAATACAGCGACGACGTAAGTGCGAATGCGTATCCAGTTTTTCTGTCTGACCTTCATGGGAGCACAACGATCTGCTCTGGTGTCGGTGGCCTCAGGCCCAGCTTCTTCACCGCCTGTTGTTCGAGGTTCTCTGGGGACATCAGGTAGGCAAATTCCAAGCGAAGCCTGCGATTTGTTTCCTCCAGCCTCATATTCTCCTTCTTGAGCCTGGTCAGGTCATACCCGATTTGCGTTTTCTCAAACGTTGACCACACATAAGTGATACCACTGCCCATAAAGACAAGGAGCAGTCCTATAACAAGGAAGACTTGTTTGGACGACAGGAATAATTGGCGTTTCCTGGTTCTGGAGTTCCTGACGCGTACACCCGTGCGATTGTTACGTGATCCCACCATCTTTGTAACCCGCTCCGGCCTTGTCATTGCATGATCCTTTCCGCCGCCCTCAGTAGGGCGCTTCTCGCCTTTGGATTTTGATCGATTTCCAGACGCCCCGGCCTGATCGGCCTTGGGCCTACCCGTCTGAATAGGGGTTCCTTTCCGCATACACACCGCGGAAAATCCGGTGGACAGGTACAGGGACGCTCCCACTTCTCCATGTGCTGTTTGACCATCCTGTCTTCGAGGGAGTGGTAGGCAATGATCACCACTCTCCCTCCCCCCAGAACAAGTGGGGGGAGCTTTTCGAGAAAAACCTCTAATATTTCAAGTTCACGGTTGACGGCGATTCTCAAAGCCTGAAACGTTCTGGTCGCTGGATGTTTTGCTGCCGCGCGACCATGAGCAGGAAAAAGGGATTTGATCAATTCAGCCAATTGGAGAGATGTCCTGATAGGGGCCCTCTCCCGAACACGGACAATTTTTCTGGCAATGGACCTGGCCTTTCTTTCTTCGCCATACGCTTTCAGAATCCCTTCAAGCTGCCCCATGGAAAGGGTATTGATCAGATCGCCTGCATTGACCTCCAGATCGGGATCCATTCTCATGTCAAGCGGTTCATCGCGGTTGAAGCTGAAACCCCTTCCCGACCCTTCGAGTTGGTGTGTTGACATGCCCAGGTCCAACAGGACACCATGGATACCGGGGATACCCCATTGCTGAAGGACTTCCTCCAGATCTCCATAGCTGGCCTTCAAAACAGAAAGGCGGTCTCCAAGAAAACGCAAACGGGTCTTTGAAAGCCTTATGGCATCGGGATCTCGATCCAGGCAGATCAGACGCCCCCTTGGTCCCAATTTCTCAGCCAAGGCCCGGCTGTGCCCGCCGCTTCCCACCGTGCCATCGACATAGACACCGTCAGGGATGACGGCGAGATTTTCCATCGCCTCATGAACGAGGACCGGTTCATGGGGATATTCCAAATGCCATGCCTCCTAGATCCCCATGTCCTTGAGGGACTGGCTCGCCTCGACAAAATTTTCCTTGGCCTTTCTGAAGGCCTCTTCCCACTCCTCCCTATCCCAAATTTCAAAGCGCTTAAGCTCTCCCACCAGAACCACATCTTTGGTTAATCCCGCAAATTCACGCAGATCAGGAGGGATTGTAATCCGGCTTTGCTTGATCTGGCACTCAACTCCGCCTGAGATAAAATACCTGAGGTAGGTATTCACCGCCTCGTCAAACTGTGGCAGACCCGCGGCTTTTTCTTCAATCGCCTGCCAGTTCTTCCTTGGAAAAGCCCAGAGGCAACTATCGTGATTCGTTACCACAAGACAGTTCTCCCCGGCCTGTTCCATAACCTCCCGGAAACGGGCCGGGATAGCCAACCTGCCTTTGCTGTCAAGCGTATGTTTTGAGCGACCTCTGAACATAGACCCACTTTTCATGTCACTATATGACACTTTTGCCCACTTTGTGACACTTGTATGTAAAAAAAAGCCTGATGTCAAGGAAAAAGAAGAGGAAAAAGGTGAATAATCGGTTTTTTGGGAGATGGCAACAAACCAGGTCAAAGGGAGGACTAATGCCCCTCCCCCTGTTGGTTCCGCTTCAGTTTGAAGGCTCTAATCCGGGTTCCTCACCGACTTTCGCCGCAAGAAGGTGGACTTTCTGCCTCTGGCAGGGAGGTCTATGAAAAGAAGGAGCACCAAGAAAAATGGCTACAGGCGTACCTGTAGTACGTCGAGGTCACTTTTCAAGCGCGACGCAATAGGCATGGCCTATCCGGCGTCACAGCAGATTATTGATGAGAAATTCGCGTAAAAAGGAATGTGGAAGCATAACGGTGCGGAGGACACTCCAATGGATTGTATCCGGGAGGGAATGTCCATGGTGTTCAACAGGGGATCAATTCAGTGTGTCACTTCCTTTTCATGGGTGTTCAAGATCGATATTCCGACCATGTAGTGTCCTCTGAACTTTCCGCCTTCATCTTTGGTAATATGCCGTATTTCGGTCTTGAGATGCGCAGTGGGTTGGGCAGAAGAACCCGTGTAATAGGTCATGTCCATTACGTCTCCCACCTTGAGCCTCGTTAATAATTCTGAATCTTCTCTGACCAGCACACACATGGACTGTGAAGCAATGTTCCAGATCTTGAACTGATAGGAAAGGTTCAGATCATGGATGGAGAGTTCCACGCTGTAAAACTGAGATCCCGGAAGACGCGGTTCGCTTCTCCGGTCCGTTGGCAGGGTTGCCAGGTTAGTGGGATTCATGGTATTTCCTCCTTTTGATCAACCGATATGTTGTCTCAGATGCCGGCACACGTTCCGCAGGAGCAGCCCACTCAACTGGCCACTATTTCGAAAAGCGGGATTTCAATACTTCGAATCCGGGTATCGGGCCCCGCCAGAGCCAATCTCGACATGCTGGATCTTCGGGAGCGTCGGCGTCTAAAATATATAGCAATATTCATGCCATTTCTGCTATGTGCAACCGCGCAATGCCCATGACCGGAAACATCGGGATAACTATTCGGTTTTACGTGTATTTATTAGTTTTAAACACCTGCTGGGCGCCCGGAAGCAGCTTTCATGTCCATATTTTGACTATTTGCCGTGCATCTTTTCATACAGGCTTTGTGATCATTTTTTGTTTCCACATGTTGAGGTCATGTGCTATATTCATTTTAAAGCGGGCCTGTTACAACTTCATTGGCCCGGAGAAAACAGAAAAGGAGGAAGAAAATGGCTGTGAAAATCATTATCAAACGCGACGTCCCGAAAGATAAGGAACCGAGTCTTCTTCCCCTATTGATCCAGCTGAGGGCTCTGGCTACTGCCCAGCCGGGTTATATTTCCGGCGAAACATTAAGAAATGTGGATGACCCTGAAAAATACATTGTGATCAGCACATGGCGATCAGCGGACAATTGGCTGCAGTGGGTCTCAAGTAAGCAACGTTCCGAAATTCAGGAAAAAATAGATGCGTTACTGGGCAGAAAAACGGATTATGATACCTACCTTTACGGGTAGATATTTTGAGTCCTTCGGAGGCGCCTCGTTCTCTTTTAACACCTTATGTCGGAAGACAAGGTGTGAATCCAAGGCGCAAGCGGTTTCCTTGGTTTTTTTGTAGTGACTGCCGGTCGAGAACAGGATGACTGATAGAGTTATTCCATTTTGCATTCAAGATGATACCAAGGCAGCAAGGACCAGGCGACGGAGGCGTACGGCAACAGTACATCGGGGAGCCTACGACGCAGCCAACGCCGGTAGCGCTTGAATGCGATTAGGAATTAGTGCACTTTCCTGCCGATCAAGACCTCATGCTTTGTCCCACCACCGTTCAATAAATGACTGCAGGAGCAACGTCCACGTTTCGATAGAAATACGGTATTCAGCCCCAATATATTGAGCTGATACGAAAAATGTCCTAATTCATCGTCTCCGGGTCTTAACCCCTGGTCCCTGAACTTTGAATTCTAAACGGATACGAGATGTTTTTGCGTCATGAGCTTTTCTCTAAATGGTCATATCTCCCGATTGATTCAATGGATTGATGAAGGCACTCCATCTATTGAGGTCACGGGCCTCTCCGGATCTGTTCTTGCTTACCATCTGTCCCTCATGCTCCAAAGACTTCGGAAACCCTGTCTGATCATACTGCCTCAGGCGAGGGACTCAGAAGTGCTTATGAGAGCACTCAAATTTTTTCTCAAATCCGGAAACTCCGGGAGCGTTAAGAGTGACGCTCCCATCTATGAGTTCCCTGCCTATGACATGTCTCCTCTCACAGGACTCGGTCCCCACAGAGAAGTGGTGGCGAGGCGTATCCAATCGCTCTATGCTTTATTGACCCAGGACAATGCCACTGTTATCACCTCGCTGGATGCTTCCCTATACCGAATTCTGCCCAAGGATTCCTTTTTGGAAGGCCTGGAATATCTGGAGGTCGGTGAAGAGGCGGAACGGGGTGCACTCATTGAACGGCTCGAAACCATTGGATATCAACAAACGTCTCTGGTTGAAGAAAGAGCCGATTATTCTGTTCGAGGAAGCGTTATAGACCTGTTTCCTCCCTCAAGCCCTCTTCCTGTTCGCTTGGAATTCTGGGGAGATCATCTCGAGTCCATCAGGCATTTTGATCCCTTGAGTCAAAGATCCAAAGAGACACTCCGGGAACTGGTGATTTTGCCGGCCAATGAGATCATCATGGGAAAGGCCGCCGTCAAGAGGGCAAGGTCCATGGGAAGGCTGCCGAAAGGGGCCTCTGAAGGCATGTCTTTCCCGGGGCAGGAGGGGTGGCTTAATCACTTCTATCTCCATCTCGATACGCTGTTTCACTATCTACCTCACGATGTACTCGTGGTTCTCGTCAACTGTGATCCATTGGATCGAACAGCCTTGAAAATTCAGGCCCGGTTTGACAAGGAGGTCGAAAAAAACAGAAACCGGGCGGCTGAAAGGGGAGACCCCTTTCCGGAGGTTGAGGGCCTCTTCTTATCCGTCGACGAGTTTACCGACCACCTTTCATCCCATCAAAGGCTTCTTTTCAACAAACTGGACCTTCAGCGCCCGGACGATGTCCGGAAAAAACTGGTTTTCAAAGACCATTTTTCTTTGGACACGCCACTTGAGTTGCAACTCGAAGGGAAAGGGAAGGTCTCTCTGGCTCCCCTTTCAGAAAAAATGTCTCAATGGCGGGAGCAGGGTGGACGTGTCGTGCTGCTTTGTCGCACCCTCAAACAGGCACAGCGCCTCCAAGAAATCCTTGAAAATTATGGCCTTCATCTTGACGCCCCTGTCTCCGGCTGGAAAGATGTGCCCGACACGCCGGGCTTTTCTATCTGCATTGGAAGACTTTCAGAGGGTTTTTCCTGGCCGGAAGTCGGCCTTTATGTCGTGACCGAGGACGAAATTTTCGGCGCCAAGAGGTCCAGGTCCAGGTCCCAACGTGCCAAAGTAGGCCAGGGATTGAACTGGTCGGGTTTCAGCCAGTTGAAGGATGGGGATCTGGTTGTTCATGAGGAGCATGGCATTGGACGATATGGCGGTCTTCGTAAGATGGACATTGCACAGAAGGTCAATGATTTTGTGATTGTGGAATATGCCGCTCATGACAGGCTCTACATACCGGCCGACCGGGTGGGTATCTTGCAGAAATACATCGGAGCGGGCGACGGGAATGTGAGACTCGATCGGTTGGGAGGAAACTCATGGAATCTTCAAAAGCAGAAAGCCAGGAAGTCCGTAAGACATATTGCCAGGCAACTCATCGAAATCTATGCCCTTCGAAAGTATCGGAAAGGGTACGCGTTCTCATCGCCGGATTCCTATTTCAGAGAATTTGAGGCCACTTTCGAACATGAGGAAACACCGGACCAAGTCAGGGCCATCGAGGATGTGCTTGACGATATGGTTTCTGAAAACCCCATGGACCGCCTGGTTTGCGGCGACGTGGGCTACGGAAAAACGGAAGTGGCCGTACGGGCCGCCTTCAAGGCAAATGCGGACGGCAAACAGGTGGCATTGCTCGTTCCTACTACGGTCCTTGCCGAACAACATTTCGAGACTTTCCGAAAAAGGCTGGCTCCATACGGGATCAGGGTTGAAGTGGTCAGCAGGTTCAAGCCCAGAAAAGAACAGACTGAGATCCTGGGAAGATTGAGATGCGGCCAGGTCGACATCCTTATTGGAACACACCGGATTCTTCAAAAAGATGTGCATTTTCAAAACCTGGGTCTTCTTATCATCGATGAGGAGCAGCGCTTTGGCGTAAGGCAGAAAGAGGCCATTAAGAAATACCGTGCACTGGTTGATGTCTTGACCATAACCGCTACCCCGGTTCCCAGGACGCTCCAGATGTCCATGCTGGGTGTCAGGGACTTGAGCATTATCGAAACCCCACCCGAGGAAAGACTCGCCATCAGGACCCACCTTATCCATTATGATGAAGCAACGATTGCCTCGGCCATTCAGGATGAGCTGGAAAGAGATGGTCAGGTCTTTTTTGTTCACAATCGGGTGCGGACCATTGATCAGATAGCCGAACGGCTCAAGCAGATTGTGCCCACGGCCCGCTTTGCGGTGGCCCACGGCCAAATGAAGGGAAAAGAGCTCGAGGAAACCATGCTTGCTTTTCTGCATAAACAGGTTGATGTGCTTGTATCATCCACCATCATCGAATCAGGTCTGGATATACCATCTGCGAATACCATTATTATCAATGAAGTGGATCGGCTGGGACTGGCACAGATCTATCAGTTGAGAGGGCGCGTGGGCCGATCGAAACAGAAGGCCTATGCATATCTTCTTCTTTCCGATGGCTCCCAACTGAGCCGTGACGCGGAAAAAAGGCTCAAGGCACTCATGGATTTCAGCGAGCTGGGCGCCGGGATTCATCTGGCCATGCATGATCTCAAGATCAGGGGGGGAGGAAATATCCTGGGATATGCGCAGGCGGGACATATCGCTGCCATGGGTTACGAACTCTATGTAAAACTCATCGAACAGGCGGTTGCTGAACTGAAGGGGGAAATGTGGCAGGATGAGATTGATCCGGAGATCAATATTGATCTCCCTGCCTTTTTGCCAAACGACTATGTGGTGGACACGAATATAAGGCTGAATCTCTATCGCAGGCTTTCCATGCTCGACGGTCCGTCCAGCCTGGCTGACATGGAAGCGGAAATCAAGGACAGGTTTGGACCGCTTCCTCATGAGGTGAAAAACCTCCTGGCACTCATGTCGCTAAGACTTTTTCTCAAACAAACCGGCATTTCCAGACTGGACACCGGTGCCCGTGGAATCACATTGACCTTTTCTTCCGCTGTGCAAAGAAAACCTGAGACATGGATCGAATTGGCAGAACGGAATCGTGGACGATATCAGTTTCTCAACCAGAATACACTGAAGATCAACACCGGTTCCCTTAATCTTCCTGATGATCTGTCCAAGATCCGGTCTGCTATTGAAAAACTGCCCCTAACGGTTGAGGAACAGGGCCTGGTGAGGCATGCTGGGCCCTGATTTCACTGTAGAGAAAAAATAAACTTGCAATTTATCACCCAATTGCAGATTCTTAAAATTTATGATCTTTTGGGCTCATTACTCTTCAAGGAGTTGGCTTAATAAATGGCTTTTTTCGGCAGGTCTCCAACAAGGCTCATCTCACGTCCAACCAGGGCCCACTTTCGCCGATCTCCTCGAACGGTGATTCAATGCCTGGTATTTTTTTCCATAGTCCTGCTGCTTCAGGGATGCAATATCTCGGGTAAAGAAGAACAAAGCAAGGCCATTTCTATCGGCTCCACCCGAGTGGGCCTGGCTGAGGTAAAAAGTGAGTTCAAGGAGCTGATCAAGGCCCTGCCTGTCACCGACGAAAACAGAAAACGCGTCGTCAAACAGGTTCTGGAGCAAATCGTTGAACGCCACCTCATCCTGGAATATGGGAAAGAACAGGGGATTTCTTTTTCAGAAGCCGAATTGAATGCGTCCATAAAGACCATCCGTGGGGATTACACGGACGAGGGATTCAGGGAGGCTGTTTTGAGAGAATACATCGATTTCGACCTGTGGAAAAGGCAGCTCAGGAAACGGCTCCTGGTGGAAAAAATCCTCAAAAAAGTCGGCGGACAGGCACCCCTGCCCGGACACGCCGATATCGTGCGCTACTATGAAGAACATGCCGATTCATTTCATTCTGAAAGACAAATTGAGTTCAGGCAGATTGTAACCTCGGAAAAACAGCAAGCAAAAATTGCGCTGGAAAAACTTCGGAAGGGGTCTGATTTTGGGAAGCTGGCAACGGAAATTTCCATCGCCCCCGAAGCCTCCCGTGGAGGCATGGTAGGATGGGTGACTCAGGGACAACTCGAAAAATCAATGGACAAGGCCCTGTTTGCCCTGAAGCCCGGCCAACTGTCGTCTGTCATCCATTCGCCTTATGGATACCACATTTTTGAAGTCCTTGAAACACAACCGGCAAGAACGAAAACCCTTCCCGAGGTAACAAAGGAAATCGCCTCAAAGCTCTTCCGGCAGAGACGCGGTGTCTTTCTCACGCACTGGTTAGAGGGCCTCAAGAACCGTTTCGAGGTGTATGTAAATCCAAATCTTTCAGATCTCTTGGAGTCTTGACCCATGACATTTTTCAAAAGTTGCTTAGCCCTGACGATTGCCGCTATCCTGATATTTTTCGCTCCCCTCCGGGCACCCGCCGAGATCTTTGACCGGATGGTTGCCATAGTCAATAACGACATTATCACCCTACATGAGCTGAATGCCAAGATGAGGGCAATGACCGGACGCAACCCGGCGGATCTAAAAAACGAGGATGACCAAAAATATGTAAATACACGGCAAAAGGTCCTGGACATGCTGATCAACGAACGTATTGCTTCCCAAAAAGCAAGCGAACTCAATATCAAAATAACCTCTAAAGAAGTGGACAGTGCCATTGAAAGGATGAAACGCCAAAACAACATTACGCAAGAAGAACTCCTGGCCGGGCTGAAGGAACGTAACCTGACTTACGAACGATACCGCAAGCAGATGGAGCAGAATCTGGAGCGTGCGCGACTCGTCAATGAGGAAGTGAACTCCAAGATTGTCGTTCGCGATGAAGAAATCCAAGCCTATTACAAAGCGCATGAAAAGAGATTCACCAGCCCGGAAGAAGTCCACCTTGCAGCCATTTTTCTCAAGCAAACAGACCCTGAGAATCCCCAGGAGCTGATGAAAAAGGCACGGGATTTAATCAAAAAATTGAGAGAAGGTAGCGATTTTCAAGAATTCGCCAAAAAGTATTCCGAGGGGCCAGGGGCAAAAGATGGAGGTGATCTCGGATTTTTCAAGACATCTCAGCTGGATGGGATACTGTCAAAAATCACAAAAGCCCTGCCTCCTGGCGGCGTGAGTGAACCCATCGTCAGACCCGCCGGCATACAAATTATCAAGGTCCTGGAAAAACGGGGAGCCGGGCTGAGGCCTCTGGGCGAGGTAAGGAACAGGATATATGACATCCTGTACCAGGAAGAAGTGAACAGGAGATTTCTATCGTGGATCAAGGATCTGAGGCAAAAAGCCTATATCAAGATTGTTTTTTAGGACTTCCCAAAAAATGACTCCGAAAGGCAATAGAAAGCAGGCCGCCAGGGGAAAAACTGCAGAAGGCAGCGAAACCCAGTACCGGGCTTTGGGAGAAATGCTCCAAAGAGCCAGGGAAGACCTGGGCATGGATTACGCACAACTGGCCGAAATAACAATGCTCAGGCCGCCTATCCTGAAATCCCTGGAAAATGAAGAATGGGAACGTTTGGCCGCGCCCGTTTTTATCAAAGGGTTTCTGAGATCCTATGCCCGTGCCCTCAAGTTGCCTGAACAGGAAATTCTGAGGCTTTATGGTGAACGGGAACCCAATGCGTCTGCCGTCCCCAAACCTTTGGCTTCCCTGATACCTCACAGAAAAAAAACGCCTGTGGTTGTATTCATTTTTCTTATTCTTCTTGTCGGTCTTGCCTTTTTTGCATGGCATCGGTATGACCTTTTCCGCAGGGCCCAAGAATCCTTGCTGGCCGGTGAAGGATTGAAGGGCGAAATGGCGACCCCTGCACGGGACAGCGAACCGCATGCGCCCCCTCTTGTAAAGCAGACGGACGGCAACGCCAAAACAGGAGTCGTTCCAGGAGTGACAGGCATAAGGCCCGAAGAGCGTCTGCCCGATGTCGCTATGTCAAAAATGCCGACAGCCCCTGCAAGAAAAGGGACACCCGGAATTCCCGACAAAAAAACATCAAACGAGCAGACACAAAGCGCCGTTGCCCAACCCCGGAAAAAAGAGGAGCCTCTGGGGATAAAAGGTGCCACCGAAGTCGCCTCCAAAGCCTTTACCCTTGAAGCCGAAGTGAGAGAGACTACTTGGGTCAGGATATTCGTGGACCATGACGCCCCGAAAGAGTACGTCTTTCGCCCGGGCAGCCACCCTGAATGGAAAGCAAACGAGGGCTTCAAAATCATTATCGGAAACGCCGCTGGAATAGCACTTGTGTTTAATGGCAGAAAATTAGACAATCTCGGTCAACACGGCAAGGTCATCAGCCTGAGGCTCCCAGAAAACATGGAAAGGACCCTGAGCGATTAAAGTGGAAAATGTACTGGATATTTTTAAAGAAAGAGGCTTCGTAGAGCAGACAACCGACATTGAAATGCTTCATGATCTCCTGGAGACGCCGACCACCTGCTATATCGGTTTTGACCCAACGGCAAAGAGCTTCCATGTGGGGAGCCTGCTCTGTATCATGGCTCTGGCACACATGCAGCAAAACGGGCATAGACCCATCGCCGTCATCGGGGGGGGGACCGGTCTTGTGGGAGACCCCAGTGGAAAGACCGAAACACGTCCCATCATGACCAGAGAACGGATTGATCAAAATGCTGAAGGCCTGCGGCAACAGCTATCTCGGTTTATCTCCTTTGATCAGGGGAATGCCCTCATGGTCAATAATGCAGACTGGTTAACGACCCTCAATTACATTGAATTTCTCAGGGATATAGGCCGCCATTTCAGCGTGAATCGAATGCTTGCGGCAGAAAGCTACCGTGCCAGGTTGGAAACCGGCCTCAACTTTATTGAGTTTAACTACATGCTGCTCCAGGCCTACGACTATTGGCATCTGTTCAAACACCACGACTGCCGCATACAGATGGGGGGAAACGACCAGTGGGGCAACATCCTGGCCGGAGCGGATCTTATCAGACGTCTCGAAAACGAGACCGTTCATGTCCTCACTTTCCCCTTGCTCACCACTTCCTCCGGAACCAAGATGGGCAAGACGCACAAAGGCGCCATCTGGCTCGACCCTGAACTGACGACGCCTTATGAATACTACCAATACTGGATTAACCAGGATGATCAGGATGTTGCACGTTTGCTTGCCCTCTTCACTTTTCTCCCGATGGACGAAGTGCGACGATTGGCCCGATTGGAAGGAGCCGATAAACGGGAAGCAAAGGAGATACTCGCCTATGAGGCCACGGTGATCTGTCACGGCAAGGTCGCGGCGGACGAGGCACGCCGGGCTGCGAAGCAGCTCTTTGGCAAGGATAAATCGGCCTCTGTATCATCGATTCCCGTATATTCCCTGGGTCGGGATGTTCTGGAAAAAGGGATTCCGGCATATCTGCTTTTTGAAAAGGCCGGCTTGTGCAAAACCCGCGGTGAAGCCAGACGTCTGATTTCCCAAGGCGGGGGGTATGTGAATGAAGAAAGGCTGGCGACCTTCGATCAGGTCATCAATTCCCGGAACATGGACGATGGTTCCCTGGTCCTGAGAGCGGGAAAAAAGAGGTACAAAAAAATCATCACGGGTTAGTCTACATTGTCGGCTTTTTACAATCGCAAAACCGTTTATGACTATGGCAAAAACCAAAACAGGAAAAAAAGACCGGAAGAGGCCGCCGCAGCAGGAAACGCCGCTGGACAATTCTGCTTCACTGAGTCTTGCCCCCATACTCTCTTCGTCAAGAAATGCTGTTGTCCCCTATGACCCCCTTCAGGCGTATCTCTTTGAAGTCAAGAAGTTCAACCTGCTCACCCGTGATCAGGAAATAGAACTGGCAACCAGGGTCAGACAAGAAAACGATGAAGAGGCCGCCTACACGCTCATTACCTCTAATCTGAGGCTGGTGGTTAAAATCGCCATGGATTTCCATCGATACTGGACAAAGAACCTGCTGGATCTTATCCAGGAGGGGAATCTGGGTCTGATCCAGGCGGTCAAGAAATTCGATCCCTACCGGGGCATCAAGTTTTCCTATTATGCCTCGTTCTGGATCAAGGCCTATATGCTCAAATTCATCATGGATAACTGGAAGCTCGTAAAAATAGGCACTACGCAGAGCCAACGGAAGCTCTTTTTCAACCTGGCAAAGGAACGTGACAAACTGATTTCAGAAGGTTTCAGCCCTGAACCCCGTTTGCTCGCCGAACGCCTTGATGTCAAAGAAGAAGAAATTGTTGAGATGAGCCAACGTCTTGGGGGGTGGGAAGTGTCTTTGAACGCACCCGTGGGGGATGATTCAAAGGAGGCGTTTGAGGCGTTTCTGCCGGATCCTGACAGTGATTTTGAGGAACAGCTGTCCGACGCCGAAGGCAGAAAACTCCTTATGAAAAAACTTCAGGAGTTTCGGCGGACTCTTGCCGGGAAAGAGGCTGATATCTTCGATAACCGCATTCTGTCGGAAAATCCCCATACCCTTCAGGAGTTGGGAGACAAATACCATATTTCACGTGAAAGGGTAAGACAAATCCAGGGAAAACTGGTCAAGAATATCAAGAAATGGCTTCAGGAGAATATCGTAGATTTTGAAGAAATCTATTCTGATTTTATTAAGTAGTTCCTTTTAAGCAATAAATTAGCCATTTATGGATGGAAAACAAATAGGAGTAAAAATGAAGTCAATGTCCTGCCGGAGCATCATTACAGTTTCTGCCTTTTTCGCTTTCATCGTGCTATTTACGTCCTGTGCGGGGCTCCATCGCGGACCGGAACCGGCTCCACCGGCCCCGGCGACTGTGGAGAAACCCAAAGCGCCCAAAGACATTGACAGCCTATCCAAGGCCTACAAAGATTTCACTCTGGCCATGCTGGCCGTTTCCGACCATCGATATGAAGACGCACGGAAGCATCTCAGCAAGGCCGTTGAGAAGGACCCGGAAAGCGTTTATCTGAATCGGACCATGGCCCTGGTACTCAAAAAACTGAAGCGCTACCGGGAAGCCATTCCATTTGCGGAAAAATCTGTTGCACTGGATGCAAAGGGTGTGGAGAGCCGCATCCTTCTTGCCGACCTCTATACCTTGACCGGAAAAGACCAGCTTGCACTCAAGCAGTATGAAAACATTTTGCAGGTCAACCCAAAGAACCAGCGGGTCAGACTCATACTCAGCACGATCCTGATCCGAAAGGGATTTTTCAAGAAAGCCTTGCCTCACCTGGAAGAACTAACCCGGCAAAATCCCGATCTCGTCATCGCCTACTACTACCGGGGTAGGATTTATCTTGAAATGAAGGATTACGGGGAAGCTGAAAAGGCCTATCTGAAAGCGCTGGACCTCAACAGCAACCTGGAACCGGCACTTTTTGACCTGGGGACCCTCTACCAGATGTCCGGCAGGCTGAACCTGGCCGCAAAAACCTATGAAAGACTGCTTTCGTCCTATCCCGGGAACCTGATAACCCGTGAACGGCTCATCAACGTCTACCTTAAGCTGGACAGAAAAGAGGAAGCCGAAAAACAGATACAGGAGATAAAAGACCGCTCCAAGCCCGGTGGACCCGGGAGGAAGGCCCTTGGATTGATCTATCTTCGTGAAGGGAAACTGGATGAATCCATAGGAGAATTGGAGTTGATCGTACAGGCGTGGCCTAAAGACTACAAGTCACGGTATTATCTGGGTTCCGCCTATGAACAAAAGGGTGACATCGACAAGGCACTGCAACAGTTCAGCGCGATCAAGAATGAATCTGAATATTATTTCAACGCCCAGATGCATATTGCCTACCTTCTGGATCAGCAGGGAAGGCAGGATGATGCTATCGCTGTCCTCAAGAAAATGCTTCCCTTGAAAAAGGAAAAGGCCGAAATCTACCTCATGCTGGCCTCAATTTATGAAACCCGAGGCGACCTGGAGAAGGCCATGGAGGTGATCAGAAACGGGTTGGAACACAACGAGAAAAACGTTGACCTCCTATTCCGTCTCGGCATTCTCCTGGACAAAAACGGAGATAAACCTTCCTGCATCCAGCAGATGAAAAAGGTCCTGGCCATTGATCCCGAACACGCGGACGCCCTCAATTACATCGGCTACACCTATGCCGAAGAAGGGATCTATCTGGATGAAGCCCTGGCCATGATCAATAAGGCTCTGAAGATCAAGCCCAATAGCGGTTACATCCTTGACAGCCTTGGTTGGACCTATTATCGAAAAGGCCTGTATGACAAGGCACTGCAATACCTGGAGAAGGCGGCCCACCTCACTCCCGACGATCCTACCATCAACGAGCATCTGGGAGACATTTACATCCGTAAGGGGATGTATAAGGCGGGGATCGAGCGCTACAAGAAGGCCCTATCCCTCAAGCACCCGGACCAAAAGAAGATCCGGGAAAAGATAGAGGACGCGAAGCAGAAGCTGGGGTCTCATGAATGAGATTTTTTTCTGCGCTTTCTTGCCGCTTGTACCCGATATTCGGACTGGTTGTGATTCTCACCCTTCAAGCCTGCGCCAGCCGTCACCTTGTGATCCCCTCAACCGCCCCGTACAGTATTGAAGCAATCGATTCCATCCTGGCCCATATGGAGACCCAGGAGAAACGCGTCACCACCTTTTTCTACACTGGAAAATTGACGTTCAAAGCACGGGAATCCGAACTGGAGGCTATGGTATCCATCGTGGGGAGGAGGATACCCTTTGAGACGAGGATTGAATTGACCCATCCCTGGGGGGCGCCCCTTGCCTACCTTGTCATGGATACCGACCATTTCAAGTTTCTTGTTTTTCGCGACAAACGGTTGTATGTGGGTTCCACAAATCAGATGGATCTCCTTCGTTATTTTCCATTTCTACCGGATCCCACTGCCATCTGGGGGTTTATCAGAGGGTATCCGGTGATAGCGGCTTACAAGCGGGCAACTTCTCCAGAGGAGGGAACCATCACCCTTCTCGACCGGCAGGGAGAGCCGATCCAGCGTCTTGACATCGATCTCAAGACACGCAGGCCCAAGACCTGCTTTTACCCAGGGAAGAAACTGGCTCTATTTTATGGGAATTTTACCAAAGAAGGGACCATCGACTTTGCACGAAGCGTGGAACTCAAAAGTGGGAAAAGAAAAAAGACACTGACCCTGCACATTCGGCAGGCCATCTTCAACGCCAGCCTCCCCAGGGGTATTTTTGACCTCAATCGGCCTGAGGGTTTCAAGGTCATCGACCTGTCGGAAACCGGGGGCTCATCCGATCGACGATAACAATGGAGCCCTCTCGCTGGACGGAACCTTTACCATAAGACAAGCGGACAGGTCCTCCTAAAAATCTTGGAAGTCGTCATCCGTGGGGATGATCTTTTCGGGATCAACATCATCTCCGTCGGCCCGAACGGATGTCCTTCCATGAAGTGCTCCCGGTAGGGCCTGGAGGGATTTTCTCACCTGTCCGGACAATTCTTTACCATGTCCCGATTTCCTATGATTGTTCATCTTGCCCCCCACCAGGGCGATCAGTTCCCTTACCATCGCCTTCATATGTTCAGACTGGGTACTCATTTCTTGGGATGCGCTCGCCGACTCTTCGGCATTGGCTGCATTCTGTTGCACCACCCTGTCCATCTCATTGACTGCAATCGCCACCTGTTCGATCCCCTGGGCCTGTTCATGGGAGGCCGTGGCAATTTCCATTGCCAGCCCCCTCACCTTGGATGAGCTTTCTGCAACTTTAGAGAAGATATCGCCCGTTTTTTCAACCAGTTCGGAGCCTTCTTTGACCTTTTTTACAGTCCCCTCGATCAGGTCCGCGGTGTTTTTCGCTGCGTCTGCTGCCCTCATGGCCAGATTCCGCACCTCATTGGCAACGACCGCAAACCCGGCCCCTGCTTCTCCCGCCCTGGCCGCCTCAACCGCAGCATTAAGGGCCAGCAGGTTCGTCTGGAACGCCACCTCATCGATGGTCTTTACGATTTTCCGTGTCTCCTCACTGGCCTTGGAGACCTCCTCCATGGCATAGGTGAGTTCGTCCATTGATATGTTCGCTTCAACTATCACCTTTCCAGATTCCTTTATCAGGGTGGCCGCCTGCCCTGCATTATCAGCATTCTGTTTGGTCATGGAGGACATTTCTTCGAGGGACGAAGAGGTCTCCTCGATGGAAGCCGCCTGCTCCGATGCCCCTTCCGCAAGTGCCTGGCTGGAGGATGAAACCTGGGAGGAAGCTGAGGCAACCTGTTCCGCACCCTCGTTCAGGACTTCAGATATACGGTTGATCGGCCTTGAAATATAGCGTCCCACCAAAAGGCCCACCAGGAGGATGGCCCCAAAGCCGACCACTGCGATCAGACCAATCCACCACTTCAAGGCATGCACGAATGAAAAGGCCTCATTCTCGCCAATCTCGGAAATGATGGCCCATCGGGTCCCGAACACATCAATGGGATCGTAAGCTGAAAGCACATGGTCTCCTTTGTAGTTGACGGTCCGCTTCAGGCCGGTTTTCCCTGCGAGCGCGTCCCTGCTGACCTCGGTATCCACTTTGCCTCTATCTGGATCTGCGAAACTGGCCTTGACCGAATGGTTAGCAGCGTCAAGGAATGAATCGGATCTCATGAGGTTGTCCGGACCCACGAGATAGACCTCTCCTGTTTGCCCCATCCCCTCACGTTGTGTCATCACCCGGTTGATGACGTCTGGATAGAGCTTGACTGCCACCACCAGTTCCACCTTCCCATCACTGACGAGCGGCTGTGCAAGAAAGGCGGCCGGCTCCCCTTTTGACGGCGCGTAAGGTTCAAAGTCTGCCATCGCGAACCTCTTTTTCTTAAGAACCAGTTGAACCAGTCTGCCCAGACCGGAGGAAGCGTATCTTCCCTGAACCATGTTCGTGCCATAATCAGCCTCATGGGTCACCGTATAAAAGACCTTTCCTGACGGGTGGATCAGGAGCAAATCAGCATAGCCGTATTCCTTTGCGTATTGTGAAAAATAGTCTTTTTTGTCTCCCTTTATCTTGGGCGCAATGACTTCCGCCATGTTGATCTTGGAAATCATGGCCCAGCTCGCGCCTTCAATGTGTAAAGGGTCATAGGCCACCATAGTCAAATTACCAAGACTGCCGCTGTATACTTCCCGTCCTTTCATCCCTGAGAGGGCTTTTACCATATATGGGGTGCTGGTTTCGTATCCAACTTTATAGACCTTGTTTTTTTCACCTGCAGTCGTCATATCGCTCCTGAAAGCGATCTTATCCCCCTGCTTTCCGACCAGGTATGTCTCGCCCGTCCGGCCCATGCCTTCACGTCGCTGGACAATGGCATTGAGAGGCACAGGCGAAAGTGCAAAGACGACGGTCCCGAGCAGGTCGTTTTCACTCATGACCGGTGCTGCCAGGAAGCTGGTATATTTGTTGTCGGCAGCTGCATACGGGGCAAAATCCTGGAAGACCGGACCTTTCAGACCCTTTTGAAAACATCTCGCCAGGGGACTTTCCTTCAGAGAACCTGAAAGCAGGTTCTGCCCCAGATCAGATCCCTTGTTTGCCGAGTAGACAACATCACCCTTTGTCGTGATAAGCAACAGATCCTGATAACCCTTCTCCTCACGATAGTTTCTGAAGGAATCATCAAACTTCAGGAGCAGCATTTCATAAAGGGGAGATTTCAGATCTCCTTTTTCCGAGTCAAAGACCGTTCCAAATCGATAGACGGCGTCCTGGACCGTTTTCATTTTGGAAAAGACACTGACCTCTCCGAGTTTGTCCCTAAAGAATGTCTCCAGTTGGGCCTTTTTGATATCCTGGACCGTTCCCAGTTTTTCAAAGGCCGCCTGTTTCAGGGCCGCAACCGTTTTCAGGAGTGCCGCCATATTTGCCTTTCTTTCCCTGAAGTATTCCCTTATCCGGGCCTTCTTGTTCATCTGAACGGCATTCAGTTCTTCAAAGGCAGCCTTTTCAAGCCCCTGATTGCCCTTGATCATGGAAACAGTGCCCATGACCGCAAAAGGGACTATCCCCACCGCCAGAAAGGCTATCAACAACTTGACACTCAGTTTCATATTCTTGAACATTCTCTCCGGTTCCTTCTTGGGAATAACGATTCCCCTTTTTTCATGAAGATCTCCTTGATGGCCCTTCGCCCACCGGCCATCTCAAGGACTTGACATGTCCCCACCTAAACTGCCGATTCCAGGGGTGCCACTTCTTCACTGTTGACGACCTGATCGATATCGAGCAGGATCTTCACACCCCCCTCTGTCTTTGCCATACCGAGGATGTAGGCCGTATCCACCTGTGATCCCAGCATCGGCGTATCCTCTATATCAGCCCCCTTGATATTCAGGACTTCCGAAACGGAATCAACCACAAGGCCCATCAGTATCGTTCCGGCTTTCCCGTCTATCTCCACGACGACGATGCAGGTCCTGTCTGTGAATTCCACCGCTTCCACATCAAAACGAAGCCGCAGGTCTACCACTGGTATGACCTTCCCTCTCAGGTTGATGACACCCTTGATATAATCCCCTGCCTGCGGAACCGGGGTAATGGGCATCATACCTATGATCTCCTTGATCTTGAGTATCCCTATGCCGTACTCCTCCCCAGCCAGGGAAAAGGTCAGGTATTTACCTCCTCTGTGACAATCCGGTTGCTCCTCTCCCTGTCGATTTTCTCTTGTTTCCCCCATATCCCTTTAACCTCCTTGCAACAAGGTTTGCCGCTTGCTCTCAGCTTCATTATTTCCATGCATTGGAAAGGGTCACCTTCCCTATGATCAAGAGTGCACGAGATATCGTCAAAAAAATGTCTTTTTATGCCAATGTAATGACACACATTATGAATACAGGTGAGGAAGCCCCCTCTTCTGCGAGTGGACCACCAATTCAGATAGGTAAAGGAAAGCAAGATGGATGCCAAAGATAGCGTGTCAGGACAGGCTCTGGCTCCTGTTAAACTGGCCCAAATCCTTTTCATCCAAAACGCGCCTGACCGTTGCGGCGAGTTGCCTCCTGACCAGGGGTTTCATGGCAAAGGCTTTGAATCCCTATCTCCCGTGCCTTTTCTTTTGCGATGATGTGGCTGAATCCCGTACAGAGGATAACGGGGATGGCAGGACGGATCTTCATGAGTTTCTTTGATGGCTGCTCTCCTGTCATGTTGGGCATGCTCATGTCCGTGATCACCAGATCAAAATATCCGGGCTTTGCCTTGAAGCGTTCGAGGGCTTCCAGACTGCTGGTCCTTACCGTCACTTCATACCCCAGACGTTCCAGGGTTTCCTTACCCACTTCTGCCAGCATCCCTTCGTCATCTATGAAAAGAATCCGCTCTGTCCCGGTAGTTGAAGGATGTGGCGGATTTTTTTAGGATATTTAGGAATAGTACTAGTAGTAGCGTTGATAGAAGAGTAAAAGGCGAGATGTCAAAGAATAAGAGATTGAATAAAACCGTCGAAAAATTAAGGCTCACGCTGACCAAGGATCAAGAGTAGACTTGACCTCTATCTTTTAAAGGATAAAAATGATGCAATTGATCCATGGTTTGATGGAATCGTAAAAAGTCCGTCCTTGGACTTTTTACTGACGTCCATGGGCACGATGATGACTTCCAAGGAAGTCGTCTCTTCGGCCGGAGTCAAGGAGCAGGGCGTGAGGGTCTTTTTCAGACCCTTTCTCATAGTGCACTTGGCACCAAACACCGACATGGACGACTATTTGGGG
>JBAPTR010000074.1:0-21558 GCA_049282265.1 Desulfatiglandaceae bacterium
CGGGCCAGCCCACTCCCGGCCCATAGTCCGTAGCGACTCCATTCCGATGGTCAATGATCGTTCCTTGCAGTATGTAGACGATGCCTGGTCTGTCTTTATGGTCGTGAATCGGGCCGAAGACGCCTCCAGGCTCGATGGTTACCATACGCATTCGAAGTTGGCGCCCTGCCATGCCCTCGATCTCAGGGCCGAGGTCAACCGTTGCAAGTAACTTCGCCGTAACACCATTCGTCTCAGGTGCCACCTGTTCGCTGCTCATCGTTCTTTCCTCTCTGTACTTCCAGGGCCTGACATGATATTAGCCAACACGCTCTCTGCACTCCAAGAATATTGCGGAGCGAAAAGCATCAGATAGAGCCATTGAGAAACAAAGAGTTGCCGTCCGCCTCTGTCTGCTATCATAAGTGGCAACCACAGATAGTAGTCTGCACGCTATCCCGAAAAGACAAAAGCCCAGTCCTCATTTAAGAGAAGCCGGGCCTTTTAATTTTTCCCCATCTCCTTCACGATCCGACCCCTTGCATTGAGGCTTATCCGGAGATTCCCAAAATCAGAGCCGAAAACACTTTAATTCTGCCGGGATGTTGTGTCAAGGGGTAAAGCTGAGTCATTCCTTGACGGCCTTCAGCGGAATCGCATGCGCATTGACACCCTGCACCAAATCACCTAAGCTCTTATGCATGCGGCGCGGCTGACACGGCACCCCTCAGGGAATATCCCGTTCCCTGGTGCTTTGTCGGAGAAAACCATTTTGAACAGAGTTGATGAAAGGGAGATCATCGGTCGTGGACAACTGGCAAAAGACATCGTGCGTGCTCTGTGCACAGAACTGCGGGCTCGAGGTGCTGGTGAAGGACAATCAGATCACCAAAGTCAGGCCTGACAGATCCAACCCCCGCAGCGAGGGATATACCTGCCGCAAGGGCCTCAACATCGCTCATCACCAGCATCATGCCGATCGCCTGGATTACCCCCTGAAACGCAAGGGCAGCGGGTTCGAGCGCATCTCCTGGGAACAGGCTGTCGATGAGATTGCAGGGAAACTCCAGTCCCTCGTTGATACCCACGGTCCACGCTGCTTTGCCTACATGGGAGGCGGGGGACAGGGGTGTCATTTCGAAGCAGCCTTCGGCGTCCGCCTGCTACGTTCCATGGGCTCCTTTTATCACTACAGTGCCCTCGGCCAGGAACTCACCGGTGAATTCTGGGCATGGGGCCGGGCCACCGGCCGGCAGTACCTTTTCGGTATCCCCGACCACCACAATACCGATGTCCTCCTTGCGGTGGGCTGGAACGGGATGATGAGCCACCAGATGCCCCAGGCCCGCCGCTTTCTGACCCGCTTTTCCAAGGATCCCGAGAAAACACTCGTGGTCATCGATCCCAGGCTCTCGGAGACCGCCAGGATCGCCGACATCCATCTCCCCATCCGGCCTGGAACGGATGCGCTCCTCACCCGTGCCATGATCGCCATCATCCTCGCGGAAGGCTGGCAGGACGGTGACTATATCGACCGTCATGTAACGGGCTTTGAGAAGATGCGCCCTCTTTTTCATCCCTTTGACGCCGAGGCCGCCGTGGACGTATGCGGCCTCGATTTTGACCAGGTCAGGCATGTTTGTTTCCTCTTGGCCACACGAAAATCAAGTATGCACCCCGACCTCGGGATCCTCATGAACCGTCACAGCACCGCGACATCCTGCCTGCAGATCATCCTCATGGGCGTCTGCGGGCGCATCGGGGTTCCCGGGGGAAACGTCATTCCCGGACATGTGGTCCCCATCGGCTCCCATTCAGACGAACGCGATCCAAAGACCTGGCGGACGGTGGTCACCGGTTATCCCGCCATTATGGGCGTTTTTCCGCCCAACGTGATGCCCGAAGAGATCCTGTCCGATCATCCGGACCGTTTGCGCACAGTGCTTTGCTGCGGATCAAACCCCCTGCGCTCCTACGCCGATACAACGGCCTACGAGGAGGCCTTTTCCCGGCTGGATCTGCTGGTGACCTGCGAGCTGGCAATGACCGAGACAGCCAAACTCTCCCATTACATTCTGCCTGCACGATCGGGATATGAATCCTGGGACGGGGCCTTCTTCACGTGGACCTATCCGGAAGTCTTCTTCCAGATGCGCCGGCCGGTTCTCGAACCGGAAGGCGAACGACTGGAGGTCAGCCAGATCATTGTCCGCCTGGCCGACCGACTGGGATTGATCCCCGAGATACCCGACTGGCTTGACCAGGCTGCGAAAAAAAACCGGCTGACGTTCGGCATGGCCTTGATGAAGTATGTCCAGTCCCGGCCCGAAACCATGAAGGTCATGCCTTTTGTGCTCGCGAAGACCCTTGGAGAACAGTTGGGCTCCGCGAACCTTGCCGCCCTGTGGGGATTGCTGCAGACGATGCGGTCCTCCGAGAAAGAAAATGCGGCCCGGGCGGGATTCCGTGCCGGACCCATCATGGGGGAAGAGATTTTTCAGACAATCCTGGATCATCCCGAGGGGCTCTGGATCGGCCGGAGTGATACTGAAAACAATCTGAAACTCCTGCGGACCGAAGACGGGCGTCTGAACGTCTGGTTCCCTGAAATGGTCGAATGGATCGGCAGCATCGACGCCCGGTCAGAGGTGGAAGGCATCGCCGCAAAAGGTCAATGGCCTTTCATCCTCATCGCCGGCCGACACATGGACATGAATGCCAACACGCTCATGCGGGACCCCGCCTGGAACAGGGGCCGCAGGGCTTGCACCCTGGCCATGAACCCCGCTGATGCTGAAATGCTCGGTTTTCACGACGGTCAGATGGTAAAGATCATCACCGAGGCCGGTGAAGCCGCCATTGAGCTCCAGGTGACCGGCGCCACCCGGCCGGGGCTGGTGATTGTTCCTCACGGATTCGGCCTGGAGTACCAGGGCCGGAGGTACGGCGTCAATGTCAACAGTCTGACCAAGAACACCCACAGAGACCCCTTGGCCGGCACGCCCTATCACCGATACGTTCCCTGCCGGGTCGAACCCCTTTGAATGTTGATTGATCCCCTACAGCTTCGAAAAGAGGGGGTATGTTCCGTTTCGGAGCAAGAATTCGTCCACGAACGTATCGCCGTCAAGAATGCTTGTGAGGGGACATCCTAAGAATATCATCGTTTTTCTTATCAGTATTCGCCGATGGCCCTCTTCAATCTTGCCTTGGCCAGGTTGTGGTTGTAGAGGGCGTCATAATAATTTGTCCTTGCCCTTGTGAGGAGGGTCTGGGCGTCCAGGACCTCGGTGGATGTGGTGGCCTGCACCTTGTAGCGCTCTTCACTGACGCGCAAGTTTTCCTCCGCCTGTTTGACCGCCCTTCGGGTAGTGGGGATGTCCTTCTGGGCCAGGTCCAGATCCAGCAGGGCATTCTTTACGTCCAGATGGATCTGATCATCAAGTGCCTGTTTCGTTCGGACCAACTGTCGCCTCAGGCTCCTCTTTTCTCTGATGCTGGAACGTGTCTTTCCCCACTCCCAAAAGGTCCAGGAAAGCCCGACCGTGGCCTGCCATCGGCTGGCATCATGATAAGCGTCTCCTGAAACCCCAAGGGTGTCACCTTCTTTTATATAATCATAGGTCAACCCGATCTCAGGATAGTTCTTGCTCTTGGCCAGACGAATCTGTTGATCTGTCTGGAGGATGCGCATCTCCAGGGCTTTAATTTCAGGTCGCTTTTCCGAGGCCTTCTCAAGAAAGCCTTGCGACTGAGTAATGAGGGGCTTGTAGACCAGGATATCTTCGACCTGGACAGGGGACTCTATGGGCCTGGAAAGGGCCGTATTGAAGGACGCCCGCGTCGATTGAACGACATTTTGCGCCCGGACCAGATCGTGCTGAGCATTGGCCAGTTCCACCTCAGCTTTCAGGAGTTCGTTGATGGGTATCATCCCCACGTCATAGAAATTCTGAGCCACTTTGACGTGTTCTTTCAGGGCCTCCTCAGCCCTCTTGGCCACGTCCAGGGCCTTGTCCGCCTTCAGGATACCAAAATAGGCCTCCTTCACCTGGAGGGCCAGGTCCAGTTTCGCCTGCTCCACCTCCAGCCTGGATTGATCTATGCCAAGCTTTGCCAACTCGTATGAACTTGTCAGGGCAAATCCGGTGAAGAGCGGCTGGGTAATGGTGCCTTTCCACTGATAGTTATCCTTGGTGCCCACCTGTACCTCGCCACCGGTAAGCGGAGGAGGAAGCGAGAGATCCGTGGTCGGCGTTTCGCTCAATCTTGTATACCCATAGGAAGTGCTCAGTTTCGGCATGAACTCGGCCCTGGCCTGTTTCTTGAGCTGAGTCGCCTGTTCCATCTTCTCGAGTTTTGCTTTGAGGGACCAGTTGTTGGACAGGGCTTCTTGAATGCTTTGCTCCAGGGTATACACCCCGCGCTTCTCCCCGCCGAAACTCCCGGCGGGCAATAGCAAAAGACAACACAAGAACACCAGCGCCGTCAGGCCCTGCGGTCTCTTGGATTTCACCTTTTTCCTCCTGTATATTTTCAAGACTTCAGGGCCTTTCCCATGTGAAAGGCCCGTCCGACCACCTCACCCAGTCGCCGGTATTCCTGGGTCACGGTGGTATAGGTGAGCGGGTCTATCTTGACCGGGTCGGGCTTTTCATCGGTCAGGCAATCTTCGTTCACATAGGTCTCCACGATCTCCCCCACAAACAGCACATGACTCCCGAGGTCCAGGGAGTGGATCACCTTGCACTCCAGGTTGACCGGGCATTCCCGGACGAGCGGCGCCGTCTTGAGGTCCCCGTAGAAGATGTCAAAGACTTCGGATTTGTCCCTCTTGTTGCCCGAACGGATCCCGCAGTAGTCTGTTTTTTTGGCCAGTTTTACAGAGGGTACATTGATCGAGAATGTTCCCTGCTGCTCAATACCCTTGAAGGTGTAACGTTCCTTTCGAATCGCGACCGATACCGCAGGTGGGCTGGATGAGGCAATACCGCACCATGCGGCGGTCATGAAATTTGCCTTTTCACCTACCTTTGCACCCACCAGCACGGCCGGCATGGGGTAAAGCAGGGTCTCCGGGCCCAGTTTGACTTTTTCCATCTCCTTACTCCTTTCTCCAACAATACAGGCAATGGTCAATGATCCAGCACCTTGCGAATCACCTTGAGCACCTCCCTGATTTCGTAGGGTTTCCTAATGAAACCCCTGGCCCCGGCATCCAGGGCTTCCTTTGTCCTTCCGTTGACGGAATAACCGCTGGCAATGACCACCTTTAACCCTGGATCCATCTCGAGAAGCGCTTCAAGGCTCTGTTTCCCTCCCATCCCCGGCATAACAAGGTCCAGGATGACAAGCGCAATGACTTCGCGCTTTTCTTTCCATGTTTCAATCGCCGTCTCGCCGTCCGTTGCGGTGATGACCGTGTAGCCGAACCTTCTGAGGAGCTCCTTTCCCAGTTGTCTCAGGGATTCCTCATCATCAACCAGGAGGATGGTTTCATTGCCTCCCTCAAGAGCTTCCTCGCCAGGGGCTTTCTCCTCCTTTACGCCTTCGGTTTCTAAAGCGGGAAAATAGATCTTGAAGATGGTCCCTTTTTCGGGCTCGCTGTAGCACATGATGTAACCGTCATGGTTTTTCACGATGCCATAGACCATGGCGAGTCCCAGTCCCGTCCCTTTTCCCACCTCTTTGGTGGTGAAAAACGGCTCAAAGACATGCTCCACCGTGGTCTTGTCCATTCCCATGCCCGAATCGGAAATACTCAGGAGGACATATCTCCCCGGCCTGGCCCCCAGATGGGCACTGCAATATTCCCGGTCAAGGACCACATTTTCCGTCTCGAACAACAGCTTCCCACCCTCAGACATGGCATCTCTGGCGTTCACCCCCAGGTTCATCATGATCTGCTCTATCTGCGAGGGATCCCCATTGATGATCCACGGGTCATCTTGGAGATGCACTTCAATGTCGATCATCCTGGGGATGGTCCTTTCCAGGAGCTGCCTCACCTGCTTGACCTCATCGTTCAAATCAATGGGTCTCAGTTTGCTTTCCACCTTTCGGCTGAAGGTCAGGAGCTGCTGGGTCAGTTCACTGGCCCTTTGTGCTGATTTTTCTATCTGTTTCAGCTTGGAAGTTTCCGCCTCAGAGCCGTCCAGGTCCATGAGGAGCATCTGGGTATAACCCAGTATCGCCTGCAGAAGGTTGTTGAAGTCATGGGCCACCCCACCTGCAAGGGTACCCACTGCCTCCATTTTCTGGGCGTGGAAGAGCTGGGCCTCCAGTTTTTTGTTTTCTTCTTCCGCCCTCTTCCGAAAAGAAATGTCTTCAACCATGGAAAGCACCGGAGATGCTTCCATCTCAGGATCGATGAGTGTATACCGGGCCAGGCAGTCCACGATTGACCCGTCTTTACGGACCCACCTTGTCTCCACCTCTGCCATTTCTCTGTCCAATATAGCCTCACTTACGGTCGCCCATACCCGGCGGAAGTCTTCCTCATTAGAGTAGAGCATACGGGGGCTTTTCCCCTGCAGCTCTTCCGACCCGTACCCCAGTATTTTTGACATCGCATTGTTGTGCCACTGCATGACACGATCCTGGACAAGGCCAAGACCCATGGGCAGCGCCTGAAAAACCCTTTCCAGAGTGGCCTGGCTCTTCCTGAGGGCCTCTTCCCCCTTTTTACGTTCGGTGATGTCGAGCAGTTGGGCGATGGTCTTTTTTTCTCCGGTCTCAGTTGAAACGATGGACAGACTCGCTTCCACGCGTATTTTTGTACCGTCCTTTCGGACAAAATTGATCTCATACCGTGGCGGCACGCTTTCTCCAGCCAGTCTCCTCCGGTACCGATCCACGGTGTAGTGCAGGCTCTCCTCGTCGAGGAACTTTCTGAAATCCGCACCGACAAGCTCCTCTGCCCCGTACCCCATCATCCTGCAAATTTCATCGTTGGCATATTCCAAATGAAAACTATCATCGATGATGACGATTCCATCGTGAGCGTTTTCCACAATGGACCGGTATCTTTCCTCGCTCTCGCGCAGGGCCTCATTGGCTCGCCTCTGTTGCGTAATGTCGAGGGCAAAACCGCCGATCAGTTTGGATCCGTCCCTGCCCTTCATGAGGATTTTCTGGGTTTGATAAATACGCTCCGCACCAGACTTCTCCAGAAGCCTCTCCTCTCTGCGCGAAGAGCCTTTCGAAAGCACCTCCCTGTCGTGCAGGATCATGGAGCGGGCGGTTTCTTCAGAAAACACATCGCCGGGGGTCTTGCCGATGAATCCCTTGCGGGTCCCGAAAGTATCCTCATAAAACCTGTTCACATACAGGTACCGGCTTTCGGCATTTTTTATGAAAACGGCAGCAGGCAGGTGCTCCATGAAAGCGGCAAAGCGCTCTTCACTGAACTGGAGGGCCTCTTCCGTTTGCAGGCAGGATGTCAGTCTCTTCTCCAGCTCCTCGCATCTCAGTTCCAGATCTTCATACGTGGGCCTTTTTGCCATTCTCATACCCTCTGGAGTTTGCCACGGCCATTTGCGGTGGGGCGGTGATGAGATATCCTTGTATCATTACAAGGAGGGTTTTTCAATACTTCATTGGAAATCATCAACAGAGTCGCCTATGAAGAGCAGGGGAACGGGATGTTCCTGAAGCGGCGTCATTTTGGCCCTGAAACAGGACAGTGGAAGGGCCGAAATCCCTGAGCGAGGAGTCATGGACGACGGAGGGAGCTAAGGAAGCGGGCCTGAGGGTCAGCAAATAAACACCTCCAGGGGCAGCCTGCTGATCATGCGATACCCTGTATCCGTCACCACAAAAACGCTCTCCACACCCGCGATAAACGCGTCCTCAAACACGATCTTGGGCTCCAGGGCAAAGGTCATTCCGGGCTCCAGGGGATCCATTTTCCCCTTTGCGATGATCGGACCCTCTATGAGTTCAAGGCCGATCCCGTGCCCGACAAAGCTCACTTTGTTACCCGGAGGACCGAGATACTGTTCACCATAGCCGAGTATTTCGGCACTGGCAACAGAATGCTGAAAAAGTTCGTCAACGGTCACGCCCGGGTTCACCTTCGACAAGACCGCATCATGAATGGCTATGGCGGCTTCACAGGCCTTCATAATCTTTTCCGGCAAGGGGCCTATGGAAAACATCCGCGTCTCATCCATGTGGTAGCCGTTCAGCCCGAATCCGAAATCCACCATGACCGGTTCGTTGGCCCTGATGATCCTAGGGCCTGCTCCACAGGGAAAGGCAGGCGAAGTCCCCTGTCCGCTCGCCGGAGAATCGAGCAGGCCGACCCTGCCCCCACTTTCTCCGCTCAGGACGTGCCCGGGATACCCCTCGGTCTGATAGTCCCTGACCCGAACACTCTCCGTTTCCTTTCCCTGGACCCGGGCAAAGCTCTCCAGCATGGATGCAAATTCCATTTCACTCAGCCCGGCTTTTATGGCTGATCGGCCGTAATCGAAGGTCCTTCGGGTCAGTTCGGCCGTCCTTTCCATCTGTGCCAATTCCCAGTCCGATTTGATTCGCCTTCCCTTCAGTATGGGAGAGGAACCGTCCACGCATTCCTGATCCGGGAAGAGGCCCCTGTAGAGGTTGAAGTCCGTGACGGGCAGGACATCGAACTCAAATCCCAGTACCCGGGGAAGTCCGCCGCAGACGTCACGGATCACGGTGGGGATCTCGTCCAGTGACCCTATTTTGAAAATGTGGATTGTGTCTGAATGGGCTCGTTTTGACGAACAGGAATTGTTGATGAAGAGGAGGGGTTCCCCTTCCGCCGGCAGGTAGCAGACACCCGGGTGATGCGCACCGGCAAGATAGAAGAGATCCACCTGCTGGACAATGAACAACGCATCGATACCGGTTTTCTGGAGCTCTTTTCGTAGCCGTTGTCTCCGATTCGTCAGCTCTGTTTCCGGAACCTTGTGCAACTCAATCCCCTCAAAGGTGTTTAGAAAGGGTCTGAAAAAGAGTGTCAGGTCCTCCTCTCCATTTTCAAGCCAATATCTCTTCCGTGAGTTCCTTGGTCTTGACCACATTCATATTCAAACCAAGGGCCTTCCGGTCAATCCCCATGGCCAGCCCGAGGATCTGCGGCAGGAAAAGGACGGGAATCCGGTATTCCACGTCAAATGTCGACTCGATGCTCTTCTGGTTGCTGTCATACATGACGCTGCAAAAAGGGCAGACGAGGGCCATGGCCTTGGCGCCAGAGACCTTGATGTGATCCAGCTTCTGCTTGGCCATCGCGAGGGCCGTGTTCTCGTCCGCAACCATGACCGGTCCTCCGCAGCAATTTCGTTCCATTCCGTAGGGGACGGGCTCAGCTCCAACCGCTCGGATGAGACGGTCCAGGGATTCGGGATGGTCGGGGTTTTCCCCGTCAGGATAGATCTCAGTGGGCTTGAGATAGTGGCACCCGTAGTGGATGGCCACCTTCAGGCCTCCCAGGTCCTTGGTCACGGCCTCCTTGATCCTGTCGAGACCCACATCATCCAGGAGGATCCTGGCAAAATGCTTGACCTTCGTGGTCCCCGCATATTTGCGACCGATCTTTGAAAGGCCGGCGTTGGTCTCTTCAAGGGCTTTTGAGTCGTGCTCGAGCCGGTGGGCCTCTTCGGCGAGCATGGAGTTGCAGGAACTGCACAGCGTCACAATGGTCAATCCCTGTTCTTCGGCAAGGGCCAGATTCCGGGCGGCCAGCAGACGCGCCGAGTCAAGGTTGGACGATTTCATGGGAAAGCCGCAGCAGGAAAAATCGGGGATATCGACGAATTCGAGTCCCAGTCGTCCGGCCACCCCCCGTGACGACATCTCATAGTTGCGCGCCCTGGCCGGTATGGTACAGCCGAGGAAAATCGCGTATTTCATTTTCGGTCCTCCAGCAGCTTTACCGCCTCACCTATGGTGGACAGCAGTAAGGGCAGGTTGGCCTTTTCCCGCTTCTTTTGATCGAACTCGTCCAGTGCGTAAAGCCTTCCTTCCGAACAGATGAGCCTGTCCTGCAGGCCGACGCCTTGGGGCGAATGGCCTTCTTTGAATGCCATGTTTCTCACAGCCGTGATCAAGTCTGTAATCCTGATACCCTGGGGGCAGACCTCCTGGCAGGTGTAGCAGCTGGAGCAGAGCCAGATTTCATCGCTTTCAAGCACCTCCTCGATCATGCCCAGCAGGATCATATGGATGATTTTCCTGGGACTGAAGCGGCTGTCGACCCGCCTCACGGGGCAACTGGAGGCGCAATGCCCGCACTCAAAACAGGCATAGATGCGGTCGCCACCCAGTTCTTCCACGACCTGGCTCACAAAATCCCTCGTAGCAACCTCAAAATCCGTATCAGGCATTGGTCTTCCTCTTCAAACAGAAATATTGCAGCCTCTCAGCTAGTCGGGCTGTTCACCTGCTCTTCACGCGAGAGCCTGAGGGTCTTTTTCAGACGCTTTCTCATAGTGCACTTGGCACCGGGCTTCCACATGGACGGCTATTTGGGGTTTACGCCTCCCAAACCCTACGCGCTTCTCATCCGCAATGTTAAACCCCAAATCGACGTCCATCCCCTCAAAAGTGTTTAGAAAGGGTCTGAAAAAGAGTGTCAGGTTCCGCTCCCATCGTTTCTCATAGGCTGCCGTATGCCGCACAAATCAGCTTCCTACAAAGCCATCAATTCTGTCTCAGACCAAGGGCCTTGCTCATCTCCCGCATGGTACCGGCAAACTTGGGCCCGTCCGCGGCCGAACACCAGATGTTCCACAGCCGCTCCGGATCATAGCCCTTTTTGGCCAGTTTCCGCTTGGTGCGTTTTATCCTGGTCTCCGCCGCATAGTTTCCTGAGATGTAGTGGCATGTGGGGAACTCGCATCCCGCCACCAGGACGCCCGCCGCACCCAGCTCAAAGGGACGTTCAATCATGTTGATGGAGACCCGTGCCGAACACATGACCCTGATGAGCCTCGCGTGGGTCGGGTACTGGAGGCGGCTCACACCCGCCATGTCCACACCTCCAAGGGCACACCAGTGGCAGACATACCCTACTATCTTCTCTTCCGGGTGCTCTTCGAGAGCTGCCTCCACCTGGGCGATAATCTGCTCCTCGGAATAGTGAACGATGGATATGCACTCCTTTGGACAGTCCGCAGCACAGAGGCCGCACCCTTTGCACAGGGCCTTGATCACGTGGGGCAGTTTCTCCTCGTCCAGCTTTATGGCGCTGTAGGGACATCTCTTGAAGCAGAGGCCGCAGCTGTTACACTCTGAAAGATCGATATCCGCAACGATTCCCTCGGCCTCGATGTATCCCCTCTTCATGGGAATGGAGGCCCTCATGGCGGCACCGATGGCCTCGTCAAGGGTGTCCTTGAGGTCTTTCGGAGATCTTGCGCAACCGCAGAGATGGAGGCCGTCACTGGCAAAATCCAGCGGACCCAATTTCACATGGGCCTCCTGGAAAAACCCGTCCGGGTTGGCAGAGACCTTGAGCTGCCCCTTGATGTCCTCGACGGTTTCGCTCCCCTTCATGGCCGTCGTAAGCACCACCAGGTCGGATGCGATATCCAGTTCCCGCTCGATGAGTTCGTCGTAGACCCTGACCCTCAAACGCCCGTTTTCTTTTTCAACCTCCGGGTATCGGTCCTCCCTGAACCGGATGAAGCGGACGCCCAATTTCCGTGCCCGGCTCACATCCAACCCCTCCCGCCTGACCACACTGAGGTCCCGGTAAAGGATGTGGACATTGAGGTCCTTGTCGATTTCTTTAAGCGCCAGGGCATTTTTGATGGAAACCGGACAGCCGATGTTGCAACACCCCCGGGTCTCATTCCTGGAGTTGACGCAGTTGATTATAACCACATTTTGAATTGGGAAGTCGGAATGTTCACTCGCCGGCAGTCTGGCGGGGGGAATGCGGAATGGTGAATCTGACACCTCGCCATCTTCCTTATCATTCCCACTTCCGCCCTCCCCCTTCCGCCTTCCTTTGAGAATTCCTTCCAGCTCGAGTTGTGTCACCACCCTGGGATCACTGCCGTAGAGGAACCGGTCGACGGGCGGGATTTCTTCCATTCCCGTGGCCACGATGACTGTTGAAGTCTCGAATGTTTGAGGGGTCCCGCCCGCATTCAGGGTGATTCGGTAATTGCCGATGTAGCCTTCAACGGATTCCAGGACGGCACCCGTGTACACGGTGATGTTGGGATCGGCCTCCACCTTTTCCCTGGTGGCCTTGACCAGTTCCTCCGCAGGAATGCGTTTGTGGTTGTGTGACACGCTCGCCAGACCGTTCAAGAGGCCGCCAAGCTGGTCTTTCCTTTCCACGAGAATCGCCTTGAACCCCTGGCAGGCAACATTGAGGGCCGCGTGCATTCCGGCCATGCCGCCCCCGATAATCAGACATTCCCTCTTGACGGGGAGCCTGATCTCTTCCCCCTCTTCCAGAAGCGCGGCCTTTGCCACGCCCATCTTTATCAACTCTTTTGCTTTTTGGGTGGCGGCCTCCGGTTCATTCATGTGTACCCAGGACGACTGTTCCCTGATACTGACAAACTCGAGCAAATAGGGATTCAGGCCGGCCTCCTTCACGGCCCTTTTGAACAGGGGCTCGTGGGTCCTGGGGGTACAGGAAGCGATGACGACCCTGTTGAGGCCCTCCTCCCTGATGAATCCTTTCATCCGTTCCAGGTAGTCAGAGGAGCAGGACCATCTGCCTTCGTCGGCAAATACGACATGGTCAAGATCCTTGGAATACGTAACCACATCGGGGACATCCACGACCCCCGCGATGTTGGAACCGCAGTCACAGACAAATACGCCTATCCGGATATCATCTTTATTCATGGACGCTGCTCACCTTCTCGATCCTCAACACCGCCTTCATGCTTGCCGCACACGCCTGCACAACGGATTCCGAGATGTCGATAGGTCCCAGGGCGCCGCCGCAGACGAAGACGCCGTCCACCTGTGTTTCAAGGGGTGCCAGGAACCCATCCTTTTCCTTGAAAAATCCCAGAGGGTCCCTCTCGATCTTGAGGGCCTTGGCCAGTCGCTCGTTACGTTCACCCGGCACAAGTCCCGCTGAGAGAACCAGGAGATCCACTTCTTCTTCCAGGAACTTTCCTGTCTCGCGATCCTCATAGGAAACGATGAGGTTCTTCGTGTCGGCGTCTTCCCCAACCGCATAGGGCTTGGCCCTCACGTAACGAACCCCCAGCTCCCTGGCCTTCTGATAGAACTCCCAGAAATTCTTTCCGTAGGCCGTGAGGTCCATGTTGAACACCACGGTTTCTACGGTTGAATCGTGCTCTTTGGTGATAATGGTCTGTTTGTTGGCCACCATGCAGCAGACCTTTGAACAGTAAGGCAAATGACCTTCGGCCAGCCCGCGGTTTGCGCACTGTATCCAGGCGATCTTCATGGGGTGCCCGCCGTCCGAAGGCCTGACGATGTTTCCATCGGTCGGTCCCCCGGCATTCATGAGCCTCTCGAATTGCATGTTGGTGATCACGTTCTCGTATTCCTGGTAGCCGAAGAGGCCCGTCTCCGGTTCGCTTGGCGTCAGGCCCGAGGCGACGATGATGCTTTTGACCTCGATGTTCACATTTTGGTTGCCCTGCCACAGCACAATGGCGTTCTTCCCTTCCTTTTCGCACGCCTTCACGCAAAGGGCTATGGGGCACTCCCTACACTGGCTGCAATCCACCACGCAGCCTCCGATACATGCCCCATCTTCACGGAGATTACCATAGCGGCAGTCCGGGTCCACGACGACCACATTGGGGACCGCCTGGGGGAAAGGGAGACCAATCAGCTTTCGCTTCCCGCCCACTTTGCCGTCCAGTTCATCGGGGATGCTCACCGGGCAGGCCTCCACGCAGGCGCCGCATCCGGTGCACTTCTCTTCATCCACATACCTGGCCTTTCGGACCAGCCTCACCTTGAAGCCGTCCGCGCCCTTCTTGACCTTGCGCACTTCCGTATTGCTGAGGATCTCGATGTTGGGATGGTTGTCCACCTCGTACATCTTGGGGGCTTCTATGCAGATGGAGCAGTCGTTGGTGGGGAAGGTTTTGTCGAGCCTGGCCATGATCCCGCCGATACTTGGAGTGTCATCCACCAGGTAGACCTTGGTGCCGTATTCAGCGGCGTTCAAGGCGGCGTTGATGCCTGCGATCCCCGCACCGATAATCAATATGGCATCTTCCATAAGATCACCTTATTCTACCTACGTCCCAAATTGTCGGACTGCGCGTTTGACTGCTTGCGATCAGCTTCTCGCGGCAGCACTTATGCTTTTTGGCTCTTACAACTCACTCATACAGGATGAGCCGTAGGGAATTAAATTTTCAAATGAGCCGGTTTCAAAATGTTCAATTTTGTTCGAGGTCAAGGAAGGCGAAAATTTTAACCACAGGAATATATGAAATATTTCGAGGATTAAAATTTGAACCTGACGCAGCGATCGGGCAAAAGGGGACATTTTGAAACCGGATCATATTTCGGTTATGACTATGGCCTCTGACTTACACAGGGCCACACAGGTCCCGCATCCCATGCAGTTCTGCGGGCGCGCGGGATAGGCCTTGTTTGTCATGTCGAAGACATCCACCGGGCACATCTTCACGCACTCCTCACACCCGTCGCATCTGTCCGGGTCGATGTGCACCAGGTAGACTTCAAATGTCTTGTATTTCTTTCCCACTTCCGCCTTCCACGCTTCGCCCAGTGTCCTCACCTTTCCACATTCCGCCTTCCCACTTCCGCCTTCTTTCTCACTTCTCCCACTTATAATCGATCAGTTCCGTCAGGACCCCGTTGAGCTTCTTGGGATGAATAAACCCGAATTCGCAGTCGCGGAAGGGCCTGGCCACTTCACCCCTGGCGTTCGGAATAAAGGGATAGTCTTTCGCTTTCAGTTCAGCTATGGCCTCGCGCGTGTTGTCCACGTTGAAGCTGAGGAGCATCACCCCTTCGCCGTTCCTCTCGATGAATTTGGCCACATCCCCGTCCGGTGTGGTGGATTCCATCAGCTCGAAGCCCACTTCACCCACCATGTACCTGGCCACATTGATCTTTTCCGGTTCATCTATGTAGGCGTCATCAGGCCCGGTCTTGCCGAGGAGCGGCTCCCAGACCTTTTTCGCCTCTTCCAGGTTCTTGACCGCAATACAGATGTGATCTATCTTGTTTAATTTCATTTCCAACCTCCTAGACCGGGCCGGTCCGCCTGCGGCGGACCGGCCGGAATGCCCAAATACCAATACTCAGATGACAAATAAAATCCAAATGCCAAAATTTCAAACCTTGCTGGATACTCTGACGGCAGGACTGATCACGGTCCATCCCTTACTCAATTTGATCATTTGATATTTGACATTGATTTGAAATTTGGACTTTGAAATTTGACATTAAAATAGTATCCCGAAAAACATTTCTGTCTTTTATTGAGCTGTAATTTATTCATGAAACAAAGCATGCCCATGAATCGATGGATTCGGGAAGGCCACTTCCCGAGCCCTCAATTCATGGTATTTAAAAGGTTACCTTCTCCAAAGGCACGCTTATGGCAAGATCAGGGCAGACACACCCGCATTCATTGCAGTCTTCGCAGATGAATTCCGTGACCACCACCCTGCCGTCCTGCACCCTTATCGCCGCATCCGGGCAGACCTCCACACACAAGGGCTGAACGTTGCCTCCACACATGGTACATTTGTCAAGATCTATTTGAGCAGCCATCTTACACTCCCCTGTTACTGGTTTTCTTTGTAAAGTCTCAGCAGATACTCGCCTTCCCCCCGGGGAATGGCCTTGAGCATTTCAATGTTGAAATGGGTGTTGAAGAAGATGTTCACGTCGTCAAGCACGGACTGAAAGAGCCTTTCCCTGGTCAACGCCACTTCTTCCATGGGAACGCCGTAGGCCTTGGCCGCCGTGGGCCAGGGGCAGCGGGTACACCGGATGAAGACCTCACCGGCCTTTTCACTCTTTTCAGGAAAGGCCAGGCCGCCTTCCGTCACCCACACCCCTGCAAGTTGTTTTGCCAGGTTCATCATAAAGGCCTCTTCCCCCTTCAACCAGTTCAGACGAGGGAGGAATCCCTTGCCGATGTCTTTTCCCATCATATCGGCGGCCTTCATGGCGATATCCATGGGTTTGGCCTCGGGCCCGGCGATTTCAAGGGCCACTTCACGCCACCTGTAAAAGGTCTTGCATATTTCACCCTGGGCACCGTGGAGATTCCGCCACAATTTACCTATCTCTTTTTCTGCATTTACTGGCATTTTTACCTCCTCCTCAAATCCTGAGACCGATACGGTATCCGTCGTGGACCGCACTGGACATGTTACGAGGTACCAGGGCATCACCAATGACAAAAAGCTCAATACCTTCCGCCTGGACCGTCTTTTTCAGACTCTCGTTCGCTTCCCGCTCAGAGACAACCACTGTATCGCATTCCACAGGGAAGCGGTACCCGTCATAGGTCTTCACGATGATGCCGTCGTTATTGATTTCCTCGATGTCACAGTCATTGTAGGCCATGATGCCGTTCTGCCTGAGGTAGATCATGTAGCGCCATTTGAACGACGGATTCACGTCGAACCCGGCTGTTTTCTCCTTGCCCACAATGGTGACCTTCTTGCCCTGCTTGGCCAGATGGAGGGCCACGCCGATGCCCGGTTTCCGGTTACCCCACACAACGACCTTTTCACCGACCTCGACCCTGCCGCCGAGCACATCAAGGACATTGACCACATTGTTCCCATCGCCGCCCGGTCCCTGGATCTTGGAATAGACAGGTCCCGTGGCCAGGACCACGGTGTCGGGCATCTCCTCCTGGATCAATTCCTCGGTCACCTCGGTGCCCAGGTGAAATTCGACGCCCGCCTTTTCGCACATGACCTTCTGGTAGTTGGTGCAGGTCGTCAACTCCTCGTCGCCGTAGGGCGCCTTTGAAGCCTCCAGCACGGTGCCTCCCAGTTCTTCCCGTTTTTCATAGACATGGACCTCGTGTCCCCTCTCTGCAGCCACGTAGGCGCACTCGAGCCCCGCGGTACCGCCCCCCACGATCATGACCTCCTTCCGGTCGTCTTCCTCTACAGCTTTCGGGTAAAAGGCCTCATCGTGCTCATGGGCGCACTTGGGATTGATGTAGCAGGTCATGGGCGCATCCCTGAAGAGCCTGGCCAGGCAGAGGTTGCAGGCCACGCAGTGCCGGATTTCCTCCTCCCTGCCCTCCAGAACCTTTTTCGGCATCAGGGGATCCGCAATCATGGATCGGCACATCTCCCAGATGTCCAGCTCACCGTCTGCGATGGCCTTGTTGGGCTTGTCGGGTGTGAAGAGCCGGTAGGCCATCTGGATGGGTATATTCACGTGTTCCTTGGCCCGCTTGGCCAGGTACAGCCAGTTGCCCTGGGGAATATCCCTGCTGATCACGGGGAAAATGGACTCCTGCCATCCCAGTGTGCAGCTGATGTAGTCCGCCCCGGCCTCTTCGGCGAACTGATAGGTCTTCATGGATTCCTCGGGCGTATTGCCCCTGACGTCGCTCAGCAGTTCGTCCGAGCAGAGCCGGATGCCCACCGGGATATCGGGACCGCAGACCTCTTTGACTCCCTGGATGATCTCGATCATGGCCTGGGATCTTCCCCTGATATCGCCGCCGTACTCGTCCGTCCTCCGGTTGGTGTAGCTGGAGAGGAAGTTGGAGATCAGGTATCCCACAATGCCGGAGATTTCCACGGCATCGAAGCCTGCCTCGACCCCTCTTCTGGCGGCATCCACATGCTGCTGGATCATCTCCTTGACCTCGGCATTGGTCATCTCGAACATGGGCTTGAATACACGCAGACGCTGGGGAACCGTGGAAGGGCCGTGGCCGCTCTCCACATCCACGGCGCCCACACGGCCGCAGTCCATCAATTGAAAACCGGCAACGGCCTTTTCGCTGTGGATCGCGTCTGCGAGCCTCTTAAGCCCCGGGATATACTTGTCATCCCACGCCCCTGCCTGGCCCACATACCCCTGTCCCTTGTGGGCCGGATCCATGTAGACACCCTGCATGAAACACAATCCCCCCACAACACCTTCCGCTCTCAATTTCATGTATGCCACGTCCGCATCGGTGATAAACCCGTTGTGGTCATTCAGATTCTCTTCCGTGGCGGCATACTTAATACGGTTAGGTACGGTGAGGTTACCGATCTGGATCGGCTTGAACAGGTGAGGGTATGCCTTTGCCCCCGGATACGATGAATAATCCCATTCAAATAATAGTTTTGCCATCAATGATCCCTCCTTTTGTTGTTTTGTCTTCCTGGTGAATATATGAAAGCCCGCATCATTCTCGCAACTATTAATGTTACCAAATCAGACGGCACAGTAAAAAGCGCCAAGGTTAAAACGCGCGAATCTCTAGGAACGAGGCGTACAGTTAGGTACGTCGCAGTGACTAAAGATGAAGCGCAACGCAAAGATTGGCCTTTTTGCGAAGCCGCTAATATTGTGCCCCTTTTTCCCTCCACTCCGCTGACCGAAACGCATCCACCAGCAACGCAAACGTCTCTTCCAGGTTCTCGAAAATGGAATAAGACATATCTTTCAGCAACCAGCGGATCACCAAATGATCCATGGTCCCGATAAAGACATTCCTGGCCATGTAGGGATCCAGGTCGGACTTCATCTCCCCGGTCCTTTTCCCTTCCTCGAATATATCTATCAAATGCGAATAGAGGATCTTGACGTTGGAATAGACCTCGGTCTTCATGAAATTGGCATTGGTCTTCAGGAAAAGGTAGACGATCTTGGCATCGAGCGGCTCCTGCTCGATGCGGCGCATGTTCCACCAGAGGTACTTCCGGAGTTTATTGAAGGCCCCCTTGATCCCGAAGAGCTGGTCTTCCAATCCCTTGATCAGTTCGGAGACCCAGAGATCCGGAATGGTGAGCAGCAGGTCCTCCTTTCCGTGGAAATACTCGTACAGTGCGGCCTCGGAAAGCCCGGCCTGGCGCGAGATATCCGCGACGGTCGTTTTCTGATACCCCTGCTCGGCAAAAAGGCTCCTGGCCGAGGCAATAATGCGGTTCTTGGTACTCTCTTTTGATCCCTTGTTGTTAACGCCCACGTTCTGCTTCCTAGTTTCGCTAGGTGTCAATGTCCATATCCGCAATCGTTCTGCCAACTATCTGTTTATTCTATAGCTATTCCTCCCTAGGGGAATTAGATATTTCAGTTCAATTCACTGGAAATAGAAGTCAATTTGATCATTTGAACCAGTACAAGCAACTTATCGCAAAAGATATGGACACTGAATGATGTCGACTCATATGTTTATTAGGTTTTCTAACTTATTGATTTATTGTCTAATTATATCGTTTCAGAGCAGCTTTTTTGAATCTACTTAATAGCACTAGAAAATACAGTTGTCAAGAAGAAATGAAAACCTTGGCCCCCTTCTGCGCCCCTCAAAACAATTATGCTTGACAGAAAGGAAGAAATCACTCAAAATGGTTGCATATTGGAACCATTTTGGAGGTTCGTATGCCCACGTTGACAATAAAGAACATTCCCGATGACCTTTATTCCCAACTCAAGCGATATGCCGAAATGAATCGGCGCAGCCTGAATAGTGAGGTAATCGTTTGCATAGAGCGCGCTGTGCGAAGCCGTAAAGTCTCCCCTGAGGTCGCCCTTGAGAAAGCGCGCAATTTGCGAATAAAGACAAAACAACATCCCATCAGCGACGGAGAGTTCACGCAAGCCAAAACGTTGGGGCGTTCATGATTGTAGTGGACACAAACATCATCGGGTATTTGTATCTCAGCAGCGAGCGCTCCGGTCAAGTGGAAAAGGTGTTGTTTTCGGACTCTGAGTGGACTGCGCCATTGCTTTGGCGGAGCGAGTTTCGGAACGTATTGGCATTGTACATTCGCAAGGAGATTCTTTCCCTGGGAGATGCACTCGACATTATGGAACAAGCGATCATACTTATGCAGCGCAATGAGTATGAGGTAATATCACATCAAGTCTTGCACCTGGTGAAAGAGAGCACGTGTTCGGCTTATGATTGCGAATTTGTGGCATTGGCACGTGACCTGGGGGTGCCGTTAGTAACCGTGGACAAACAAATCCTGAATCAATTTCCAAACGATACGATCCCGCTGGATGAATATTCAGCCCGCCAATCTTAGGAGGCTGCCCTAGTAGATTCTCTTGCAGGTCTAATAAACTTAGACCCGGGCCAGGGCTTTTGGGATTCATTTCTGCCTTTCTCTGATTTCCCCTCGTCTCTAATGAACGAAGTGAATGAGCGTGAGGCAAAAGCATCTGTTCCCTCCAACCGGACAGGCCTGTTTTTCCTTGCAATTTATTCCCAAAGTGATAAAGAATTGATCCAGCTTGCTGTTCAAATCTTCATTCCGTACTTAATCTAGCTCATATGGCTAGCATTCCATCTAAGTACTTTTGAGTCTTTCGAAATTGTTTCTTCGAGTAATACTGTATTAGAGTCTGTTTTTATTATCGGTGTTATCTTCAGTACATGATACAGATTTCCGCACTACTATCGCTTCGGCAAACGTGGGAAAATGTATTTAAAAACAAAAACGATATCTCACACAGGGGCACTGAGAACACAGAGTTTAAACCAAGAAAAAAATGTTTTTCTCTTTTTGCTCTGCGTCTCGAATGAACGAAGTGAACCCCGACAGCGGGATCTCCGCCAAAAGGCATACGCGGACAAGTCCGCTTTGCTCCGATGGGCGTGAGGAAGCAAGAAGCACGCTTCAGCCTATGAAGCATGAGCAGGCCGCACAAGTGATGATGAAAAAACTTCTCTTTATAGCCCTGGTTTGTTTTGCCCAGACGGCCCTGGCCGATGACGTCAAGAACCATGACTTCCTTTATGGGTTTCTTTCCGGCACCTATCTCCTGGTCGGCCAGGAGTCTGACAGTGGCAAAACCTACAGCGGAAGGGTCATTTTCAAGAAACAGGGAGACCACCTGGAGGTGACACGCATTATTCACGGTCAGAGGATTACCGGTGTCGGAACCATCGAACACGCCCTCGGCCCAGACAAGGCGAATGTGCTAAGGGTCAGATTCAACCAGAACAAAAAGAAGTTCGAGATCACCTACCTCTGGCGTAGTGATCTAGACAACTATGCACGGCTGTCGGGTTACGTCTATCAACCGGGAAAACGCACGGCGGCCCCCGGGCTGGAAGCACTGTTCATTGATCATTCCACCAAGTAAGGGCCCGACAATGGGCTGAACCGGTATGAACCCTCGCGTTGCCAAAAGGACGCTCCACGCCCTCGACAATCGCCGCATAATACAAGCCGCTGGCCGTGGGCCGCTTCGCGCTGAAGAAGTTGTTGAATTTTAAAAGAGCGCTTCCACAAGTATCTACAACCAAAGGGCTATTGACTTCTTGATCAATGTTTTAAAACAATCGGCCACATAACAAGTCGCTGGAGAATCGACGGGAAAATGCTGGCGCGTTTCCCGCGTCTCAGCTCCAGCATTAGAGTTCTTTAGATAACATGCGAATAGAAAATTCACAGGGCACAGTAA
>JBAPTR010000075.1:0-2188 GCA_049282265.1 Desulfatiglandaceae bacterium
TAATTTGATGATCTTCTTGCTGCAAGGGTGCAGGAAGCCGTAACACCTCGCTTTGCGAAAACCTTTGGGAAGGACATGCTGCATCAACAACCAGAGGAAATATTCTCCTGTAACGGTTCTGGTCTTCCAATGTTTAGTCTTGGAATCGATATATTTGAAGGTGACCATTCCATTTTCGGATTTGACTATGTCTTTTTCCTGGATAACGCCTTTGTAAAGATATCGCCCAAGATAGATTAATGCCTTATCGCCATTGCCGACGTTTTTGCAATCAACGACCCATTTTTCCGGACAATCTTTCGGGACCTGTAGATGATTGTCCACGAGTGTTTTGAGTACTTTTGCCCTGAAGACTCTGGCCAAAGCCTTATGGCTGAAGATATATTTGGAGGATTTTATCCGCCACAATCTGGTTTTTGCATTGATGCCGGCCGCAGGCATGACAACATGTATATGCGGGTGATAATCAAGCTTTCTTGAATGGGTGTGCAGTATCGTTGTAAAACCTGCCGTTCCCTGCAGCTGTCGATCATTACGTGTAAAAGTTTTCAGGAGATCCTGTATACATTGGAACATCAGGGAATAGACCCGTTTTTGATTCATCCAGGCAAGTTTACGCAACTGTTTTGGCAAGGTAAAGGTGAGCAGGTAATACTCGGCTGGGAGCTGCTTGTTGAGCTGGTTTTCAATCCATTGCCACCCTTCATGATTCTGACAATGAGGACAACTCCTGTGGCCGCATGAATGTGGAATATACGTAAGCTCTCCACAGTTGTTATTGGTACACCGGGCCAGCATATGCGGACCGTGCTTTTCTCTACAGCGTTTCATGGCCCATAGAGCTTTTTTGTGGGATGGCAAAATAGCCGCCGTGTATCGATTGTAAAACCGGCCTTCAAACTTATTGATTATTGAGGAGAGCAGAATCATTTTACCCCTCCCCAGTTGAGAGTAAAGCTGTCTATCAGTGCATTTATTTTGTGGCAGGAGTTGGTATGAGTTTTCAGGGTGAGATGGGTATATTTTACGGTTGTCAGCAGACTGACATGGCCAAGGATCTTTTGCAATTCAATAAGATCAACTCCAGCCTCCAACAAATGCGTTGCATAACTGTGACGCAGCGAATGGCATGAGATTTTTTTTTGATGCCGATGTGTTGTACAACCGCTTTCATGGCAGTCTGTATACCACCCCTTTCAAGAGGTGAATTCACCAGATGGGCATTTTTCAGCCCTCTTTTCCGGTTTGGAAAAATAAATACCGGGTGTTTATGAACAGACCAGAAACCTCTCAAGATACGGAGTGTGTTATCGGGAAGAGGCACCAATCGATCTTTATTGCCCTTTGCATCACGGATATGCACCCACATATTGACCGAATCGATATCTCCGATTGTAAGTTTAATGCCTTCACCCAGACGTAAGCCCATGCTGTAAATGGTGAAGAAAAACACCTTGTAGCTCAATTTATTCGTTGCGGCAAAAAGCTGATTTACCTGTTCGATTGACAAAATATCCGGAATGCGTGTTCCCTTTGGTGGCTTTATCAGCGGAATATCTTCCCAGGTTCTTTTTAACACGTTGGTGTAGAAGAATTTCAGGCCATAGAGATCAAGTTTGACAGCGCTCCATGAATGAGATTTTAAGAGATCATTGAAGTAATCCAGCAACTGATCAGAGGTCAGGTGATCTATTCTGGCATCAAAATAGTTGCCGATACGCCTGATGGCCCTGGAGTATGCCTCGATGGTCTTTGGCTGTAACCCCTTTAACCTCAGATATTTGCCATGTTTTTCATAATACTTGTTGAATTGCGGATCGTTTGGTAGACTGGTGTTCATCGTAACCTCCTGGTTTTACTGGTTGTCGTTTACAGCAAATAAGAGCATGACAATCTGCTCCTTTTTGCCAAAAACTGGAGGTTACAATATTTAGATCGATAAAGGGTATTTTTGCTTGCCGCGTAGCGGCTTCGTCCAACAAGCGGGATAAATCTGTATATGTCATCGGATATCGCCTACATACTCTAACCGTTATCGATGCCAAAACAGGGCACAGTTTCCCCCTTGTTTCCCTGCTGGCGCCTGCTAATCACCACGACAGCCATTTTCTTCCATTCCTGGTGAAGCTGGCCCAGGCAATGGGTATTGATATAAAACTCATCACAGCCGATGAAGCATACCATGATA
>JBAPTR010000076.1:0-59141 GCA_049282265.1 Desulfatiglandaceae bacterium
CCGATAGATCAACCACTTCCTGAACCCTTGCCCCAGTGTCATAAAGCAGACTGAGCAAGGCTGCGTCGCGCCTTCCCCATTTGGTTGAGAGGTTGGGTTTGTCAAGAATTTCTGCCAACTCATCAGTGGTGAGATAATCCACTTTTGGCCGAGAGCTGCGTTTAAGAGGGATAGCCAAGATCTGCTGGCATTGTGCAATTCGGCCAGGTTCTTCGGTTTGGAGATACCGAAAAAAGGCATGTAGAACCGACAACCGGTGATTTCGAGTACGGATGCAATTCCCCCCTTTTTCAATGTAGTTGAGAAAGCTTAGAACCAGTGATGCGTTTAGTGTGTCAAGCGTTAAATTCTCCGGCGAAATCGCCAAATGGTCCCGGCAATAACGCAATAACAACGTGAAAGCATCGCGATAGGCTTTTATGGTATTCGAGCTGACATTTTTCTGAGCAGACAGGTATTCACCAAGAAAGTTTGTCAACCGAATGGCAAAATCAGTTGGCTTCATTGCTCCAACCTCCTTGGGATGACATGCCCTGCAAATTTTTCAAACCGATTGACGATGTCCGGAAAAATCTCCGGTGTAATCTGCAGATAAAATTGGGTGCTGACGAGATTTTTATGACCCATATAGGCTGCCAATAGGGGCAACTTTACGCCCAAATCTGCGCCTTGCCGGTACCATCTCTCAAGTCTATGGACTGCAAAAGAATGACGAAGGTCATGAAGGCGAGGTCCTTTTCCTCTACCGCCATGAGAGATGCTGCACTTCCACAGCAATTGACGAAAAAAATAATAAACGGTTCCTTTGTTGTAGGGTTTTCCACCAGCTTTTGGGAAAAAGACCGACGCTTCGCCCAAGACAGATGCGTATTTCCTCAGACGTGCGGTCATTGTGGGGGCCAGGGGCACCAGACGATCTTTGTTGAACTTGCTTTTGCGAATGGTCAGTATGCCGGCGTCGAGATTCACGTCAGAGAAATTTAAGTGAAGCACTTCACTGACCCGCATGCCACAGCAATAGAGCAATCGGAAAATCTCTGGCATAATCAGATGGTGCATGGGAGAACGGCTGTCCGGCTGGGTAGTGTCCGCTGCCTCCAAAATATCTTCTACCTGCTGGTGGCTAAATATGTAAGGCGTAAATTCTCTACCTTTGACCGCCGCCTTTGTGGTTTCAGGCACGTAGGCATCGATTCCTTGTCGATGTAAGTATAGAGCAAATTGTCTAATTCTGATTATTCTCAGTTTCTGGTTGCTCGGTTTTTCATAAACCCGTTTTGATGTCCATTTATCCACGACATCCCGAGGCAATTCAAGAGATTGCAAACCAATTTTGCATAGAAAACGATCCAGCCGAAGAAGCTCATGACTCTCTCTTATGTATCTGTAGCCATAGGCTTGCTTTTCATGGATGAATTTTTCCATCAATTCTGATAGCGGACTATGGTACTGGATTTCGATGTTTTTTTCATACATGGGTCACCTCCTCTGGATCAATGGCTACACTTTGGAGAGCCTCGATGTTGACCTTTGTATAGATCCGCGTCGTATCCATAGAAATGTGTCCCATAATTCCGGAGATTGTTTCTAACGGTATGTCTGCCTCTAAAAGACGACTTGCCAAAGTATGACGTAATGAATGCATACCTTTTCGATTTTGTACTGGAAGTCTGATAGCCGCCCTTTGACGATACCGCGTGATGATGTAGTACAGGTTGTTATCTTGACCAAACGGCTCGAAAGGTGCATTCGCCCTTAAAAATATCTCTCGCCGCTGGCTTTCAGGACGTCCATAGCGCAGATAATCAATCAGAGCATTGCCAACCTCCTCTGTTAACGGTAGAGCCAAAGGCTCACTGTTTTTGGTTTGATTAATTTCAATACGCGCCTGTTCCCACAAAAGGTTTTCAAAACGCAGGTTGCGGATGTCGCTCACGCGCATTCCCAGCCTGACGGCCAGGAGCAAGATTGCGTAGTCTCTCTTTCCGCACGGTGAGTTTCGATCAACGGCGGCCAGAAGAGCGTCAATGTCTTCACTTTTCCATACCGAAGGCATATGCTCGCCCCATCGAACACGGATTTTGGGCACATGTTCGACCAGATTGCTATCGATGCTCCCCGTCATATGAAGGTAACGTAGAAACGACCGAATAGAGGAGTTCAAACGAGCAAGGGTCGCTGGCTTCAAGTGCGCACATGATGTCACAAACCGAGAAAGTGTTGATGCCTGAATTTCCTTGACTGATGTTATGTCGTGAGAGTCGAGATAATGGAGAAACCTGGTGACATCTCGCTTACGGGAACGTACGGTCCCCAAGGGACTCCACAATTGTTCCCTGCAGAATAGTTCGTACCTGGCTAAAGTCTCTTCCATATTATCGGATAGTTTTGTCTTTTCAACAACATGACTGCGGCGCTGAAAGCATCCATGCAGGGCAAAATCCGTGAGTGCGTGCATTACGTTCCTGATGTGACGTTGACGAAATGTCATGTTTGCTTCAAACCTGTCTGAGATTCCACAACTGTTAAGGAATTGAAAGACAAGGCCTGTCGAAAATGTTTTCTCTTTCGAGTTTTCCAAAGTGAATTGAGCAAACTCTTTCCATATGTATTGGTAGTTTCCAATAGTCCCATGCCTGTAGCCCAAGTTTGTCAACTGCTTGACAGCACTTGCAATAAGGGAGTCAAGCCTTATAAAAGATTGTGATTCTGAAACAGGGATTGAATTCATGATAGGCCTCCTTTTGTTACAGGTGAAAATTATTGCCACCATAAAGGCCAATCATTGAACGTTATGTGCAGTAAATCAACGCATCAATCCCGGAATATCAAGGAAATTTCTGTTTCACTCAACATAAAATTCTGCTAAACATAATGCAAATTATGTTCAGCTGCACATAATTGGCAATGCCATAGTGTATGTGATAGTTTACGGAATCTACTCATTGCTTTCTCCTTTCTCGATGTTGCGGCTACAACTCGAGTTAAGGAATAGCAATGAGTGGGCTTTCAGCCAAGCCCATTCGGGACCGGCATAGCCAATCCCACATGACCACGCCCTTAGGGCGTGGATTTCTACACCGAATTAAAAATGAAAAAAGCACGATTTCTTGTATTAACCCTACTGACCCTTCTCTGCGTGACCCCGTCCCTGGTTTTGGCGGGATCCGCCACGATCAGCTGGCAGGCCAACACGGAGCCGGATCTCAAGGAGTACAGGGTCTACTATGGTACGGTCAGTCGTCACTACGGATCGCCTATTCCGGTTGGAAAATTGACCAGTTATACCGTAGGCAACCTGTCTGATGGCGTGACTTACTATTTTGCAGTGACAGCCGTGGATACAGCCGACAATGAGAGTGGCTACTCCCAGGAAGTGACCAAGACCATTGCCGATTCACAGCTCCCGACGGTGGCCATCACGTCCCCCACGACCCAGCTCACCTATGCCACGTCCCAGGCGACCTTGAACCTGGGCGGGACGGCGGCGGACAATGTGGGCGTGACCTCCGTGACCTGGAGCAATTCAAGGGGAGGCACCGGCACGGCAAGCGGGACAACCAGCTGGTCCGTTTCCGGAATCCCCCTCTCTTCAGGCGCGAACGTGATCGTCGTAACGGCCAGAGACCAGGCGGGCAATCAGAAGAGTGTCGGTCTGACGGTAACCTATACGCCGCCCGACACCACGGCGCCTGCTTCACCTGTCGGTGTAACGGTGCAGTAACCCCTCACCGTAGGGAAAATGTCCCCCTTATGGGCGGCGGCAAGTCAAGAGGCGCTTCCGCCGCCCATTTTTTCTTCCGGTCGCCGCAGGAACCGGCACCTGCCTCCGTTCCATTGGGGTCACAACCCACCCCTCCCGATAATTCTTTTCAATCGACCCGAAGAAATGCTAGTCTCTCTGACAGCCCGGAGACCTTTGATCACCGGGCTGTCAGAGAAAGGAAGGCGACCGGAAGAAACGGTCTGTAACGCCTGCACGCCGATGGCCGTGTCGCTCCGCTTACTATTGATGACTTCGTAAAAAGATTGGTTCATGCCGCAAGCGGCAACCTATGAGCTGGGAATGGGAGGAGAACCTGAGGGTTTTTTTCGGACGCTTTCTCATAGTGCATTTGGCACAAAACCCCGACATGGACGACTGTTCGGGGTTTACGCCTCCGGAACCCTTGGCGCTCTCTAATGGCTGCCCTTAAACCCCGAATGGGCGTCCATCTCCTCCGACGTGTTTAGAAAGCGTCTGAAAAAGAGTGTCAGGGTCTCCTCCTGAGCTCCGGTAATAGAGAGACTTCCTTGGAAGTCATCATCGTGCCTGTGGACGGGCACGCAAATCAATGGGTTGCTTTGTAAGGGAACCGAAAATGACACTTTTCGGTTCCCGTCAGTAAAAAGTCCTGAGGACCGGACTTTTTACGATCCCATCACTATTGGGTAACCGTCATGACCGAACGAAAAGAAACAACCGCCGGCCTGATCCTCATGGCAGGGGCCTCCAGTCGCATGGGGACGCCCAAGGCGCTCCTGAAGATAGGAAAGAAGACCATGGTCGAGCATATCCTGGATGAGGCCCTGAAATCGGACCTGGACCGCGTTATCCTGGTGGTGGCCAGCCTGGACGGGGAGATGGGAGCGATCCTCGTCCCCTATGAACAAAACCGGAAATTCCGGGTGGTTGAAAACAGGCGATCCCGGGAAGGTATGGGTTCTTCCATTATTGCGGGCCTGGACGCCGTTTCAGAGGAGTGCGGCCACATCATGGTTATCCTCGGCGATATGCCGGGGGTTGATGCGCATATCATCAATCATCTTCTTGATGGATACCTCGCATCCCATAAGAACATGGGGGCTATAACCGTAGGCCGTAAGCGTTCTCACCCGGTCATTTTCAGCCGGGACCGCTATGGGGACCTGCGCAAACTGCGGGGAGACAGGGGAGCCAGGGGGCTTCTAGATGGACACGAAGAAGAAGTGTGCCTGGTGAATGCCCCGTCCGCCTATGATGACCGGGATATGGATACGCCTGAAGATTACAGGGCATTTTGGGGGAACCAAGAGGGAAAGGGCCGCTGAAAGTGCGGACGTCAAGGTAGGCGACTTCCCAGCCGTACCCCAGACCAAATCCCCTTATATTTTTCAGTCACCTAGAAACATTGATCAACTGCGGGAGGGCAGGGACAGGATTTCCCTCACCGTGCTTCCGGTGAGGGACTCCATTTCCTGTATGAGTTCATGGCAGGGCTGTACCTTGAAGCGATCATCGGCAATGACGGTGACGGCCTTGCCCGAGGCCGGGGCCACTCTGAATCTCAGACGACACTCACCGGGATATCTGAAAGCCAGATCCCTCAAATCCTCCAGCATATTCCTGGATATGGTTTCTTGATCAAGGTTGAGCAGGATGGCCTTAATGAATCGCTGTCTTACGCTGGCCAGGGTCGTCAATTCTTGTCCGATGATTTTCGTGGCACGGTCCCCCCTTTCAACGGTTCCCGTGATGAGCAGGGGATCGTCGCTCTTGAGCAGTGCAGCTGAACGCGCGAACAGGTCTGGAAACAGGATCACCTCGATGGATCCGGAGAGGTCCTCAACCCTGACGATGGCCATTTTGTCACCACGTCGCGTTCTTTTGAGCTTCAACTCTTCCACCATCCCGGCAATAACGGCACGTGACTTGTCTTCAAGGGCGGGGAGGTCTTGAATCGCAGAGGTGGTAACCAAGGGGATTTCCCGGTCGAATTTGGAAAGGGGATGGCCGGTAATGTAAAAGCCGAGGGCCTCTTTTTCCTTTTTCAACCGTTCTTTCTCTTCCCACTCGTCCACCTCGGGCAGGTCCAGAAAACCGTTGCCCGGCCCATCGCTCAAACCGAGCGTTCCGAACATGTTGAGTTGATTGGGGTCACGATTGGCACCACAGGCCCTGAGAACGTTATCCAGAGCGGCAAAGAGACGTGAGCGATAGATCCCTGTGAAGTCAAAGGCCCCACACTGGATCAACCCTTCAAGCACCCTGCGGTTGACTTTGCCGCTTCCCACGCGTGTGCAGAAATCCAGCAGATCCCGGTAGGGCCCGGATTGCTTTCTCTCTTGGATGCAAAGCTCAACGGCCTTCAATCCCACGTTCTTGACTGCGGCGAGGCCGAAACGTATCTTTCCGTCTACAACGGTAAAATCCGCTTGGCTCTCGTTGATGTCGGGGGGAAGGATCTCAATGCCCATGTCCCGGCATTCGGCAATGTTCTTGATGGTCTTGTCCTGGTTGCCCATATCCTGGGTCAGAAGGGCCGCCATGAATTCCACGGGAAAATGGGCCTTCAGGTAGGCGGTCTGATAGGCTATGAGGGCGTAGGCGGCCGAATGGGACTTGTTAAAGCCGTATCCGCCGAATTTTTCAATCAAATTGAAAAGGTTCTCAGCTTTTTGGGCCCGAACGCCGTTCCCGGAGGCACCGTCGATAAATCTCTGCTTGTGCCTGGCCATGACCTTCGCATTCTTCTTGCCGATGGCCTTTCTGAGTTCATCCGCTTCTGCCAGGGAATAGTCCGCCAATACTTGGGCTATCTTCATGACCTGTTCCTGGTAAAGAATCACCCCATAGGTCTCTTTCAAAATGGGTTCAAGCTGGGGGAGAAAATACTTGATCCGGGCCTTTCCATGTTTCCCATTGACAAAGTCGGCAACCATGTTGCTGCCGAGCGGTCCGGGCCTGTAAAGGGCCACGAGGGCGATCAGGTCTTCAAAGACCTCCGGCCTGAGCTTCCTCATCAGTTCTTTCATCCCCTCACTTTCGAGCTGAAATACACCGGTGGTCTTTCCGTCGCTGCAGAGCTGAAAAGTGGCGGGATCGTCCAGGGGGATTTTGTCAATGTTGATCGCGTCTTCAAAGGATGTCTCAATCAGGTCGAGGGTATGTTTGATAACCGTAAGGGTCTTGAGCCCCAGAAAGTCGAATTTGATGAGCCCCAGTTGTTCTATGCGATCCATGGTGTACTGGGTCATAATTTCATTTCTGGACCCCTTGAAAAGGGGCAGATACTCCACCAGAGGCCTGTCGGAAATGACCACACCCGAAGCGTGGGTGGAGGCATGCCTTGAGAGACCCTCAAGGGCGCGTGATATCCTGAGGAGCTTTTTTGCCGGTCCGTCTTCTTCCCCGAGACGTTTCAATTCAGGTTCTGCCAGGATCGCCTGTTCCAGGGAGACTTTCGGCCCTTCCGGAACCATCTTGGCAATCCGGTCCACCTCCCCCAGGGGGATGTTCAGGCTGCGGCCCACGTCCCGGATGGCGCCGCGTGCCTTCATGGTGCCGAAGGTGATGATCTGGGAAACGTTTTCCTGGCCGTACTTTTCGGCAACGTAGTGGATGACCTCGTCCCGCCCGTTGATGCAGAAATCGATATCGATATCAGGCATGCTGATTCGCTGCGGATTGAGGAATCTCTCAAAGAGCAGCCCGTATTTGATGGGGTCGATATTGGTGATGGTCAGGGCATAGGCCACCAGAGAGCCGGCTGCCGATCCCCGGCCCGGGCCAACGGGAATGTCATGACGCCTTGCGTAGTCGATAAAATCCGCAACGATCAGGAAATAGCCCGAAAAACCCATTTTCTGGATAATATCAAGTTCGAACTGAAGCCTTTCCTGGTATTCCTGAACCGTTTCTCCGGAGAGCGCCCCCACTTCTTCTTTCATGGCCAATCGTTTTTCAAGACCCTTCCGGGCCTCCTCGATGAGCAGGTCCTTGAGGTCCTTGTCACCAGCCACCTGAAACACAGGATACTTGTAGTGGCCGAATTCCATTTCGAAGTGACAGCGGTCGGCAATTTGGGCGGTATTGTCAAGGGCATCTTCAAAGCCCGGGAGGTTTCGCGACATTTCCTCCCGGGATTTGAAAAAAAATTCATCGCTGGAAAATTTCAGACGTTTTTCATCTTCCAGGGTCTTCCCCGTCTGGATGCAGAGGAGGACATCGTGCGCCTCAGCATCCGCCTGGTTGAGGTAGTGGCAGTCGTTTGTCGCCACCATTGGGATGGAAAGGTCTTTTGAAAGCTCTCTGAGCATCTTATTGACCTTGATCTGCACGGGGAGGTTGTTGGCCTGCACCTCCAGGTAAAAACGATCATTGTCAAAGAGGGCGGTCATCTCCTCGGCCCTTTTCCTGGCCAGTTCCATCCGGTCGGCGTTGAGCAGAAAGGGAACGACTCCCTTGATACAGGCGGACAACGCGATCAGACCCTCATTGTATTCCTTAAGGAGATCCATATCCACCCTGGGATGGTAATAAAAACCCTCCAGGTGACCCCTGGTGACCAGTTGGCTCAGATTCCGATAGCCCTTTTCGTTCGTGGCCAAAAGCACCAGGTGAAAGGCATTCGGGTAGCCGTCGGTGGATGGAGATTTGTCCCTGCGATCTCCGGGAGCAACATACACTTCCGAGCCGATGATGGGCTTTATGCCGGCCTTCACCGCCTGATCAAAAAACTGCACCGCCCCAAACATGTTGCCATGGTCGGTAATGGCCACGCTATCCATCCCCAGATGAAGGGCCTTCTGAAACATCTCTTTTGGCCGGATAGCCCCGTCCAGAAGGCTAAATTCCGTGTGGACATGAAGATGAACGAACGGGCGGTCCTGGGTCACTTTATCTTCTCCGTTGCTCTGCCTTTTTGCCTGCCGAGGCATTTCGCATTCGCTGTTGTAAGGCGAAATGAAAATATGATACGTTATCGGTCTCTGATCATCAAGATGATTCAATGCCTTTTCTCATCTTTCTTAGGCAGTTCAATCCCAGGGCAAGGTAAATGACTGAAAAAAGAATGGAAGCACTCAAAAACAGACTCGAGAAATTGCGGGCCGAAAAGCGGACGCTTTGGGGAAAAATCGCCCTTCTGAAAAAAGAACAGACCCGGCTGAAAAGGCACTTGGGGGATGCCTGGCATCTTCTGGAGGCCTTGCCGGGTGCAGTGTTACTTATCCAGGAAGAAAGGATAACCTATTCCAATGACGCGGCTCGCAAGATGCTGGGTTATGAAGAAGAGGAGTTGCTGCATCATTTCTATTCGACTTTTGTTCATCCGGAATGGCGCAAAGAGATAGGCGAGCGGCACAAGAGGCGTCTTTCAGGAAGACCGGTCCCAAATCATTACGAGGCCTGTCTGGTGAGCAAAAGCGGGGAAAGACTGTGGTGCGAAGTGCGTGTCGGGAAAATCCTCCTGGGCGGTCGCAGGGCCTTCATTGTCAATCTGGTTGAATTGAATGAAAGAAAGGCCCTGGAGAGACAGAAGGCCAGGGGGCTGAAATTCGAAGCGTTGGCACGGATCTCGCGGGGACTGCATCAGGAGATGGCGGGATGGTTGAATCGCCTTGAAAATGAGGCCTTTCCCCCCCGAAAAGTGCCTGGATCAGGAGAGAGAAAGTCTGCAGGAGAAGGGGAGGTCTTTCAGAAGATCCTTGAGAGCGGCGAGACGTTTTCCCGGGATCTGGCATGCCTGGGCGGCCTGAAAAAGGCGTCCGAGGCAGAGATCACCTATGATTTGAGAAAAGTGGTAAAGGAGGTTGTGAACCATGCCAAGACCCAATGGTGCGACAGCCCTGAGCGCAAGGGGAATCCTGTCCGCATAAGAAGCTATCTCAGAACGCTGTCACCTCTATTGGGAAGGCCGGAAGAAGTCCGGTCGGTCCTCACCGGCATGGTGGAAAATGCCGTGGAGGCCCTGCCCCGGGGGGGGGATATCTACATTACCACCGAAGAAAGTGCGGGTTTTGTCTGTGTGTACATCCAGGACAACGGCCATGGGATTTCCCCCGAACTGCAAGAGGTTATCTATGATCCATTCTTCACGACAAGGGGCGGGAAAAAAAGGGGCCTCGGCCTGAGTCGGGCATTTGCTGTTGTTTACGGGAACGGGGGGGATATCACGCTGAGGAGCGAGAAAGGTGAAGGCACAACCTTTACCATTCGCCTGCCCCTGCAGCCGGAAGGCACTCCCCGAAAAGAGGTAGTGGCAAGAAAACGTGCAGATACCCATATCCTAGTGGTTTCGGTTCAGGATATGCTGAGGAATCTCCTGAACCGCCTGTTCACCGGCCAGGGTTGTCAGGTCAGCACGGCGGTGACCGGAGGGGAGGCTTTCATGTTGCTGTCAAAAAGGACGTACGACCTGCTCATGGTGGATATGGAGGACATGGATAGAGATATGAAAGGAATCCTGCGCAAGACAAAAAAGGACCATCCGGAGATATCTATCGTGGTGATGAACGCCGGTGGCGAAACGGTTCCCGGCAAAAGGTCAGGGCTCAGATGGGCGGATCTGGTGATCGGGAAGCCCCTTGAACCGAACAGGGTTCGAGTGATTGTCAGGAAACTCCTTACAGGCAGGGGTTCGGCCAGGTGAATCTTCTAGAGCACAAGGAAGGAGTCCCTTTGGCCGAAAGGGTGAGACCCGAACGGCTTGAAGACATGGTCGGCCAACCTCACCTGCTGGGTCCGGGTTCTGCTTTCAGGAAGGCCCTGGAATCCGGCCGCGTTTTTTCAGTGATTTTCTGGGGACCGCCGGGATCCGGAAAGACGACCCTCGCCAGAATGATCCAAAGTTACTCCCGTCTTCCATTCAAGGCGTTTTCCGCGGTCACTTCCGGCGTGAAAGACCTGCGGGCGATCCTCAAAGAGGCGGAAGTCGAGAGGTCTGAGAGCGGTCATCCCACCCTCCTCTTTGTGGATGAGATCCACCGGTTTCACAAAGGGCAGCAGGATGCCTTTCTGCCGCACGTGGAAAGCGGTCTGATTATCCTGGTAGGAGCCACCACCCAGAACCCCTCGTTTGAAATCATCCCACCTCTCCTGTCCCGAGCCCGGGTCATGGTCCTCAAGCCATTGGAAAAGGAAGGGCTGGAAACCATCCTGACCCGGGCCTTGAAAGACAGGGGCCAGGGTCTTGGAAAATGGGACCTCGAGGTGACGCCGGAGGCCCTGGAACACCTCATCAATATTTCCCAAGGTGATGCCCGGGTGGCCCTGAACAACCTCGAGATGGCCGCCCACCATGCCTTGGAGACAAACGCCAATCAGCGGCTCGTCGATCTTCGCCTGATGGAAAGTGCTTTGGACAGGAAGGCCCTGCCTTACGACAAGGATGGCGAAGAACACTACAACATCATCTCTGCCTTTCACAAGAGCATGCGGGGCAGTGACGCACAGGCTGCCGTCTACTGGCTCTACAGGATGCTTATGGCCGGAGAAGAAGGACTGTTTGTGGCCAGGAGGATGATCCGATTTGCCTCCGAAGACATAGGGTTGGCCGATCCGCAGGCCCTCCAGGTGGCCCTTTGTGCCTTTGAGGCCTGGCGGAAAGTGGGGCCGCCTGAAGCCGAACTTGCCCTTGTGGAGGCTGCCGTCTACCTTGCAACGGCTCCCAAGAGCAATGCCCTCTACCTGGCGGAAAAGGCCGTGAAGGCGGAGGTTGGGCGAACAGGGGCGGAGCCGGTGCCCATGCACATTCGCAACGCCCCGACCCGGCTCATGAAAGAGCAGGGGTATGGAAGGGGATATCGTTACCCCCACAACTACCCTGGAGCGTGGGTGGAACAGACCTATCTCCCGGAGGGCTGCAGGAATCGCATATTTTACCGCCCCACAGACCGGGGATTTGAAAGGGAGATTCGAAAGCGTATCTTGCGTCACGGGAAAAAGTAGAGTATGGAGCCATTTTCAAAACGTTTCAGTTTGTTCAAGGTCAAGAAAGGCGAAAATCTTGACTACAGAGCCAGTTTCAAAACGTTCAATTTTGTTCGAGGTCAAGAAAGGCGAAAATTTTAACCACAGGAATATGTTGGATATTTCGAGGATTAAAATTGTCGTCTGCCGAAGAGATCGGGCAAAAGGGGGCGTTTTGGAAATGGCTCTAGATCTATTCGTACACCTTCTCCTCGAGGTCTTCTGAACCCTCCGCGTCGGCCTCAAAATCCCGGGCCGGGCCGCTTCCCTTCAAGGTCTGGTATTCCCGATACCACTCGTTGGCGATGATCATGGACATGACTTCATTCGTCCCCGTCCAAATGGATGCCAGACGCAGGTCCCTGGCAATCCGTTCAATGGGGAAGATGTTCGTGTACCCGATGCCTCCCATCACCTGCATGGCGTGACGGACTGCCTTCTGACAGGATTCGGTCACAAAGCGCTTGGTTTCCGAAACCATTCGCCGGATGCGGTTGGGATCAGCACCCCGGTCCACGGCCTGGGAGGTGGCATAGACCATGGCCCTGGACGCATCCAGCAGTGTGGCTGCTTCCGCCACCTGGAAACTTACCCCCTGAAATTCGTTGATGGTTTTCCCGAAGGCCTTACGTCTGTTGGAATACCCGGTTGCAATGTCCAGCGCCGGGCGTGCCGCGCCGATGGTCATGGCAGCGGTTCCCAGCCGCTCGGGGATCATCATGGTATTGAAAACCGCGTAAGCTCTGTTCAATTCGCCCACCACATTTTCCTTGGGCACCCTGACATCCCTGAAGACGATTCGGCCCGCGCCCCCGCCGCGGCATCCCATGAGGCCGTAGAGGTACTTGGTTTCCACCCCCGGTCCCCGATCCACAATAAAACAGGTGAGGGCCTTGTGGGACGCAGCCTCTGGGTCGGTGCGGGCGTAGACGAGGAAATAGTCTGCGCCTTCCGCCCCGACGATAAACCGCTTCTGGCCGTTCAGAAGGAAATAATCCCCCTTGTCTTCGGCCTTGGTGGTGGTTCCGAAGAAGTCAGAGCCGCCCCGCGGTTCCGTCAGGCATTCAGCTGCAAAGAGCTCTCCCCTGAGAAGGGGTTTCACGTAGCGCTCCTTCTGGGCCTCCGTGCCGTGAAGAATAATGGCATCGCAGACCAGTTCCGCCCCCACCCCGAACGTACAGGCGAAGATATAGCCGAGGGTACCGATTTCCGCCATCACCATGCAGGTGGTGGTCCAGTCCATGTCGCGGCCACCCCATTTTGCAGGGTAGCGGCACCCCATGAGGTGCCGTCTGGCGGCCTCCTGAAGAAATTCCTTCGGAAAGCGGATCTTGTCCTGGTCCATGTCCAGGATCATCCGGCGAGGCACCCAGTGGATCAGGTCCCTGGCCTCACACTTGATCTTATGCTGTTCCTCCGTCATCATGAAGTCAAACATGGCGATCTCCTCAAAGCACGTTTTCCTGTTTCCGTCAGCAAAAAAGCCATCATCTTTTGGTAGGGCTTTTGACAAGAAATGCCAAGAAAAAAATGAAACCGCATTGACATTACCCTCTGCCCTCTGATAATTCTATCCTTCTGATTTAGTGTTGACGACTTCTAACGAAGTCGCTTTTTCATCCGGATCTAAGGAAACGGATCTGAAAATCTTTTTCATGTGCTTTCTCATAGTGCACTTGGCACAGGGCTTCGACATGGACGGCTATTTGGGGTTTAATGCGCCAAAGCCTTGCGCGTTTCTATGACGTAGCGATAAACCACAAATGGGCGTCCATCCCCTCCGGAGTGTTTAGAAAGCATTTGAAAAAGATTGTCAGGTTCGATTCCTCTTCGTTCCCGATAGGTTGCGGAAAATGGCATAAACCAGCTTTCAACGAAGTCTCTCGGAATTGAAAGGAACAGAAGTGGGTCTAATTCGCGGTGCAGCAACCTTTTGCCGGTACAGGGTGGCGGGCGATCTGCCTGATGACTACGCGGAGGCCTTCCCAAAGGGGATTCTCCGTTATGCCTTCAGAAATCTCGACGATCTTCCCAATGAAGAAAGGTCAACGGGATGGGTCAACATCCTGGATATGTTCGACAGTTCCCTCTCGGCCATGGAGTATTTCAAGGACCCCTACCTGGCCCTTTCCTGGCGGGTCGATGAAAAAAAAATCCCGGCCAGGGCCTTGCACCAGTATTGCCTGGAAGCGGAAAACGAGGTAAAGGGACAGGAGGAACTGGAGTATCTTCCGAAATCGAGGCGTGATGACATCAGTGAAAGCGTTCGTCTCAAGCTCCTGAAACGGGCCATTCCCCAGTCAAACGTCTACGACGTCACCTGGCATCTTCAAACCGGTGACCTCCTGTTCGGGGCCGCCAGCAACAAGCTTTGCGACGAATTCGTCGAAATTTTTCAGAAGACTTTTGAACGGTTGCCTGTCCCCGTCTACCCCTACACACAGGCGCGGCATCTTTTTGAAATGGCGGAGAAAGACCCCGGGACGGTGGATGGCATGAAGCCCTTGGTCTTCGCCGAGGAGGCCTTGCCATGAGCGTCATGGACGAAGTGCGTGAACATGAATCGCTGGGCAGGGATTTTCTGATCTGGCTGTGGTTCAACAGTGAGACCCTCGGAGGGGGTTACGATCTGGGTGACGGTGAAGAAGTGGAACTCTGGTTTGAGGGGAAGATCACACTCAGGTCCGAAGGTGAGGGTTTCGCGGAGACGGTCACCTGCACGGGTGAGAATGCCAGGATACGGGAGGCGCGGTTTGCCTTGAAGGAAGAAAAGAAAGTGACAAGGGCAAAGATGCACCTGAAGGCCGGTGATGATGATTGGTCCTTTGAACTGGATTCCACGTGGATGAATTTTCATGCCCTCAAGACGCCACGTGTAGCGAAGGACAAGGAAGACGACCCGGATGCCCTGTTTTACGAAAGGATGGCCTTGCTTGAAAAACCAATTGCCATCATGGACCGGCTCTTTTCCATCTATTTAGAGGCGCGCATGTCCCAGACCTGGGAGACAGAAGAGCTGCCTGCCATGGTGAACTGGGTGCGGGAAGGCATATCACCCTGATGCCGAAGCTTGTAACCCATCAATCCTTAAGTATTCCATAACCTCCATTTATCGAAGATGGCCAGATATATGAAATCCTGTGGGACAAGCATAAAATGGGCTTCCATTTTCCTGCTTTGTATCGGGTTCTTTTCCTTTTCAAATGCCCATGGCCGGGAAACAGGAGGCGGAGACTGTCTTTCCCTGGTTTCATCCCTCCAGATCGCCTCTCCTCCGGCCTTCTGTGATGAACCGGTTCCCATAGAAAATGGGGAGGTCCGGGAGCGGTTCGAAAAAGAACTTCTGCTGACGCTCTGGGATCGGCCTCAGGTCATTCTCTGGCTGAAACGTTCCCACCGCTATCTGCCCGTTATTGAAAAGGCTCTGAGAGAGAACCACCTGCCCGAAGACCTGAAGTACGTGGCCATTGCAGAGAGCGCCCTTCGGCCTCACGCAGGCTCAAGCAAAGGGGCGATCGGTTTCTGGCAGTTTATGGCCGCTACGGGGCGGAAATACGGACTGGTGATCAATGCCCGCATCGATGAGCGGAGAAATATCATGGCCTCAACGCGGGCCGTGGTCCGGTATTTCAAAGAACTCGAACAGGAATTCGGGTCGTGGACCCTGGTTGCAGCCGCCTTCAACATGGGGGAAGAGGGGCTCCTGGCGGAAATTCTGGAACAGGGCACCCGTGATTATTACCAACTGTACCTGCCCCTTGAGACGCAGCAGTTCATCTTCCGCCTTGTTTCCATAAAACTGATTTTTGAAAATCCTGAGAAGTACGGTTTCAAACTCCAAGAAAAAGACTATTATCCCAGGCTGCCCTTCGATCAGGTGGAAATCACCTGTTTCCAGGAGACGCCGATTCGGATTGTGGCCCAGGCGGCAGGTACCTGTTTCAAGGTCATCAAGGACCTGAACCCGGAAATTCGGGGGCACTATCTCGCTGCCGGGAGCCACACGGTTCTCGTCCCCAAAGGCGCGGCCCCGGGTTTTCAGGACCGATACCAGGGGTATGTGAAAAAGTTCCAGGCAGCTCAAAAGGACCGGATATATGTCGTAAGAGAAGGAGATAACCTTTCCACTATCGCGGACAGGTTTGATATCCCTCTCCCGGCCCTCCTTATCTGGAACCGGCTTAAACTAAAACGCCCCATCCACCCGGGAGATCGTCTGACCATCTATCCGAAGAATCTAAGACCACCTGAAACGGGTACTGGCAAGGAAAAAGGCGGGGCGGAAAGCAATTGAGCCTGACTTGAAGACCTTCCAACGAGGTCGTCTCTTCTGCCGAAGTCAACGAGCCGGGTGTGAGACTCTTTTTCGGACCCTTTCTCATAGTGCACTTGGCACTAAAGACCGACGTGGACGACGATTTGGGGTTTATGCCTCCCAAACCTTGGCGCTTTCCAATGGCTACCCTTAAACCCCAAAAGGGGCGTCCATCTCCTCCTGGGTGTTTAGAAAGCGTCTGAAAAAGAGTGTCAGGTTCGCCTTTGCTTCGTTCCTCATAGGCTGCCGCTTGCGGCATGAATCAGCTTCCTAGAAAAATGAGGTCAAGGCTGTGGGCGGCGGAGGTGACCCCGATTTTGTAGGACAGATTTACGGAAAATGCGCATCTCCCGAATCTGCTCAGGAGTAAAAAGAACGTATGGCACCCATTGATTTCGATCTTCGTCAGTTGGAGATTTTCCGCAAGGTGGTGGACCTCGAGAGCTTCTCGAAGGCCGCCCAGGAGGTCCACCTTGCGCAGGCCTCTGTGAGTGAGAGGATTTCCAATCTTGAACAGGCCGTGGGGGCTAGGCTCCTGGACCGGTTGGGTCGGCAGGTCGTCCCCACAAGGGCCGGCGAACTTATGTACAAACACGCCACCCTCCTGTTGGAAATGAAAAGGACCGCCTGCCTTGAAATGGAATATTTTCTCGGCCTGGAGCAAGGAGAAGTCCTGATCGGGGGAAGTACCATCCCCGGCAACTATATCCTTCCCAAGGTCATGGGAGATTTTCATCAGAAATACCCCGCCGTATCCGTGATGCTGACAATCGCCGATACCGGAAAGATCCGGGAAATGATCCTGGCCGGAGAGATTGAACTCGGGATCGTGGGGTCAAAGAGTCCTGAAAAGAACCTCACACACCATCATCTGTGGAAGGACGAACTCGTTCTTGCCGTTCCCGTGGGCCATCCGTGGGCAAAAAAAAGGGCGGTATCCCTGAAGGATTTGTCGAAAGAACCCATGATTCTGAGAGCGTCTGGTTCAGGGACCCTGAAGATCACTGAAGATTATCTGAGATCCAAAGGCTTGAAAGGCCTGGAATCCTTCAATGTGGTCGCTCGGCTGGGCACATCCACGGCTGTCAAAGAAGGCATCAAGGCAGGGCTCGGGTTATCCATCATTTCAATCAGGGCCCTGGAAACAGAGCTCAATACGGGTATTCTGAAGGCCCTGAAGATCAGAGACCTCCCCATGTCGAGAATTTTTTATCTTGTGAGGGACAAGAGAAGGATGACATCCCCCCTATGCCAGGCCCTGATTGGTTTTCTTAAGTCTACTGCGGAGCTGGATTAGGGCTGCATTCCACCCCCCTGGGAAAGAAAAAGCCTTCCTTGCTTTCAGCGATCGGCAATCAGACCTGAAACCAAGAAGTGCTGATTAATCGGGATTAGTGGTGTTGTGTACCCTTACCTATCGTATTTTCCTGTTTGACCTATCCTCTCTTGCCCTCATCATCCACGGAGAATCTGTTGATATTAAGGGACAACCACACTGGAGAGGACACTAAAGATTTCCTTGCAAATTGTCGATAGCTATTTGGACTTGGTATTGGAACGTACTGCCCCAATGGTTGTATACAATAATGCACTACGTGGAAAATTTTGCACGCTTTTCGATGGAACGGCCGGAAATACTTGGAGAGTTCAGCGCAAATTAAAGTATAACTATTTGTCATGATAAGACATTTATTCTTTCACCCGGCATGGTATGGTTGTTGCATTTCTTTTATCATCAAAGCGGATCGACGTCTTTAGAATTTCTCCAGGATTAACGATATAGAAGAGGACCATGAGGACCATGAAAAAATCATTCGCCACCATAATTGCCGGAATGTTTTTGGCCCTCATCATGTGCCAGGCAGCCTATGCCGCTTCAGACCATCTTTCTCTTCCAGATGGCCGCCTTTGCCCTCCCCGTGAAAAGGTCATGGGGGGCCCCTCCGCCATCCGATTTATTGAAAAGAATGATCTTGTTCTTTTGCCTTTCCCCTTCGGCGAAAAGGCAATAAGATATCAGCGTGCTACAATTGTTTCCCCCCTTCTCAGCGCCTTTTTTTCCTTGAAGGAACGGATGATGGAGAAGGCCCCCATCGGGAACGGTTATCCTGGTTACAGTGGGACGCGATCGGAAAAATCGGCACTGGACCGTGCACGAAGAATCCTTGATTCAAAACAATTGAACTTTCAGGAATGCATGGGGATCTGCTTGAACCGCGGTGTCGGCAAGGCGAAGAAGTGGAAGTTCTCCATCGACCTGGGCGTCGCACTTCAGAGTGAGGCTGATATTTCCCGCTACGCCGGGATTTCGATCAATGCTGATAGGACCTTCCAGTCTGATCCTGGATGTCAGGAAATGGACTTCCTAGACCAGATAAAGAATGGCGCACCCTTCATAGGATTAAGCCTAAACTGCAGGTTCTAAAACGACTTTCTCTCTTCCCAAAACCTCTCCCGTCCTGTAACATGCTCCTGAACACCTGCCGATCAATGGCGTCACAATAACCCAAGCCCTTGCCCCAGACAGGGTTTCTTCACTTATGGTCAAAACAGAACGAAAAAAGGTTCACGAATCCGATAACGGTGATTTCGAATACCAGGTCTGGAACCGATATTTTGCCCAGTTCCCAGGTAAAATGGAAAAACTGGGAGCTAAAGAACTGGCGGACTTGGGAGCCCTTAACGTTAGGCCCTCTTTCAAAGGGGCCTTTCTTGAGGCCGACAAAACCACCCTCTACCGGATCAACTATCAATCACGTCTCACCTCAAGGATCCTTGCACCTCTCCTGACATTCAAATGCCACAGCACCAAGTATCTGTACAGGACTGCAAAGACCATCGACTGGTCCCGCCTCTTGACGCCTGAGCGGACATTCGCGGTTTCGGCGACGGTCGCAAACAGCAAGATCAGACACTCAAAATATGCAGCCCTGTGCCTGAAAGACGCCATTGCGGACTATTTCAGAGAGAGCAGCGGAAAACGCCCCGACGTCCGGCCGAAAGATCCGGACGTACAATTCAATCTGCATGTTCAGGACGATAAGGCCGTCATCAGTCTTGATACGTCGGGGGGACCTCTCCATCGAAGGGGGTATCGGAAGGAAACGGTGGAAGCGCCCATGCGTGAGACCCTGGCCGCCGCAATCATTCGGCTCACAGGCTGGAATGGTGAGGCGCCCCTCTGCGATCCCATGTGCGGATCGGGGACGCTTCTTTGCGAGGCATTGATGCATGCCTGTAGGATTCCCTCGGGATTTCAGAGGAAACGCTTCGGGTTCGAGGCCCTCCCGGACTTTGACAGGGGCCTGTGGCTGCGGATAAAACAGGAAGTGGATGCCCGAATTCGGGTGTTGCCAAAAAACATCCTCTTCGGCAAGGACATCTCCAAAAAGGCCCTGGATATTGCAAAGGCAAACAGCCGTGTCCTGCCTTCAGGGGAAAACATCCGCTGGGAAAGGGCCCCTGTTGAAGATATCACCATCACGCCGGGCTGCACCATTGTCACAAACCCGCCCTACGGCGTTCGGCTGGGTGAAAAAAAGGACGCTGCGACCCTATACAGGAGAATGGGACAGGCGCTCAGACTGAGATGCGGCGGGTCCACCGCATTCATCTACATCGGTGACCCGTCGCTGATCAAAGAGATAGGGATAAAACCTTCCCTGAAGCGGCCGATGCTCAATGGCGCGATTGAGGGGAGACTTTGCCGGTTCAAGATCTTCCCATCACGCCGACCGGCTTAGCCCGGGTTTCTCACGGATCGGCCCTGGTTTCCTTTTCGACCCAGTCCAGAAAAGGCCTGAATCCCTCCATTATGGGGAGCGTGACGATGCAGGGGCATTCGTAACTGTGAAGAGATTCGATCCTCTCGATCAGCTCCGGAACGAGGTCGGCCCGTGTCTTGGCCAGGACGATCATCTCTTTCTTCTCCTGGATTTTTCCTTCCCACCTGTACACGGAGTGCATCTGATTGATAATGTTCACACAGGCGGCCAGGCGGGATTCCACCAGTCCCCTCCCGAGGGCCCTTGCTTCCTCCACGTTCGGGACGGTAATGTAAACGAGACGGATATCCATGGTTGACCTCCTCTCACCGACTCATATCATGCAAAATTGGGCGGAGATGTCAAATCCCTTTTCCCTTGACCCTTTCCCCTTCTTTCCTTATAATTTTTTCCCGTCCTGAAATGATGACTTTGTAAAAAGCTGGTTTATGCCGCGAGCAGCAATCTATGAGGAACGACGTGGAGGAGAGCCTGACACTCTTTTTCAGGCTCTCCTCCTGAGCTCCGGTGAATGAGACGACTTCGTTGGAAGTCATCATCGTGCCCAGAGACGGACTTTTTACGATTCCATCAGAAATGGGTTTTCGCGTTCTTTTGCCACGGCACCGCCCGCAGGGGCGTCTTCCGCAAGGGTGTGTTTCGTGTCAGACAAGTAGGCACAATATGTTTTTGGCATTGAGGCATTTGGATTTCATTTGATATTTGAACTTTGACATTTGGTCAATTCCGGCTTGTCCTCCTCCGGCGGGCTTGTCCGGGTTAGGAGGTCTTCTATGGCAAAAGTCGGAATTATCGGTGTGGGCCAGAGTGCCTTTGTGCGCGGTTACCCCGGTTCCATCAGGGAATTGGTCTTCGAGGGTTTCAAGGAGGCCATGGCGGATGCACGCATCTCCACCAAAGACATTGATGCATCCATCGTGTGCTCGGCCCCTGAGTATGACAAACAACGCTCACCTGCCGGCGTCTTCGCGGAATATCTGGGTTTGACGCCCCAACCCACTTTCTATCTTGAAAGCCTGTGTTCCTCAAGCAGCACGGGCATCAAGACCGCATACGCCCTAGTGAAATCCGGGCTCCATGACGTGGTGGCCGTGTTAGGGTTTCAGAAAATGTCGGAAATATCTTCCGCCGAATCCCAGGAACGCATGGGCCGCGGAGGAGATATCCAGTGGGAAAGCCCCTTCGGGACCATGATGCCTGCCTATTACGCCATGTACGCCCGGGCTTACATGGAAAAATATGGTGCCACCCCCGAAGACCTGGCGTTGATCCGCGTCAAGGCGTCCACCTACGGGCAGGTCAACGAGAAGGCCGTTTACCGCAAGGCCGTCACCCTGGAGAAATTCTCCGATCCGGAGAGCCCCATGTCAGGCCCCGTGGCAAGTCCCCTCCGGGTGGGCGATTGCTGTGCCAATGCCGACGGCAGCTCCTGTGTCATTGTGGCAAACGAGGAAAAGGCCCGGGCTTTCAGTGACAAACCGGTCTGGATTATGGGAATAGGTGCGGCTTCCACGGCTGTAAATCTTGCGGGCAGAGACCTCTTCACAGGCCTGACCGTTGCCCGCCGGGCCGGCGAGGAGGCCTACAAAATGGCCGGTGTCTCACCAGGCGATATCGACGTGGCCGAGGTGCACGACTGTTTTACGATCGCCGAGATGATGGCCTATGAAAACCTGGGCTTTGCCAAGCCCGGAGAAGGGAAAGATCTGATCCGGGGCAAAGAGACATACAAAGAGGGAAGCATCCCTGTGAACGTGGATGGCGGCCTCCTCTCAAAGGGCCATCCCATTGGCGCCACAGGAGGATCACAGATCAGGACGATCGTCCTTCAGCTCAGGGGAGAAGCGGGCGACATGCAGGTCAAAAACCCGGAAGTGGGTCTCATCCATAACATCGGCGGTGTGGGTCTCTATGGCAACGTCACCATTCTGGGGAGGTAGGAGATGGCAGGAAAAAAGGAAGTGGATACCAGATTCAGCAAGTTTGGAACGGTAAGCTTTACGGCGATTACGAAAATCAATGACTTCATCGACTACCTGGAAGAGGGGAAGGTCATGGCGACCCGGTGTAAAGATTGCGGGACCGTCTTTTTCCCTCCCAGGGCTGACTGCTACAAGTGCCTCGACAGCAACATGGACTGGACAGAGGTATCCGGCACCGGAAGGCTTGTGACATTCAGCAAGCTGGAATATGCACCCATCGGCTTTGGGGATGATCTTCCCTACGCCATTGCCGTGCTGGACTATGGTGATTACAAGGTATTCGGGAGAATTGCGGGGAATGTGCCTGAAGAGGAAATCAGGATCGGCATGGACATGAAGACGGTCGTCAACGAACTCCCCAACGGGCAGCTGAACTACGTCTTTCAGAAGGCGTGAAGGTCTCCATACCATGCCCCCTGGACCACCACCCCGCCAGGGCTGGGTGGAAATTGCCATCCGGATAGATCCGGTAGCACGCGAGGCCGTATCCGCCATCCTGTTTGACCTGGGCTGCACCGGGGTAACCACCGAGGATTTCGGTGACAGGACACTCAAGGCCTATCTTCCGGCTGTGGAGGATCCGGACGCGATGCGAAAGGGGCTCCAGGCCCGCCTCCATGACCTGGTTCCGTTTTTTGAGGGACTATCCCCACCCGAGATTGAATGCTCACAACTGAATGAAGAAGACTGGGGGAGCAGCTGGCACAGGTTCTTCCGGACGGAACGGGTGACCGGTTCCCTCACGGTAGTGCCCGCCTGGGAGCCGGTCCCGGACACCGACGGGGGTATCACGATTCGAATGGATCCCGGTCCCGCTTTTGGTACGGGCCAACATTCCACCACCCGCATGTGCCTGGAGTCCATGGAGACCATCTCGAGACCTGATCCCTGGACCCTCCTGGATGTGGGCACCGGAAGCGGCATTCTGGCCGTTTATGGGGCGAAACTGGGAGCCCGGAAGGTCGTGGCCATGGACATCGATCCGGAGGCCGTCAGGTGGGCCGAAAGAAACGTTCGGTTGAATGGTCTTGAAGGGGACATCCAACTCAGTGCTGTGCCCCTGGATCAATGGAAAGAAACCTTTTTCATGGTGACCGCAAATCTTATCCTGGGAACCATCCTCGATCTCATGTCCCAATTTCCCCGAGTGGTGAAGCCGGAGGGCTGGTTGATCCTCTCCGGACTGCTCAGGGACCAAGTTGAACGGGTAAAATCCCCACTGGAAGACCAGGGATTTGTCCTATATGAAACCCTTTTCCAGAAGGAATGGGCCGCTATCCTTGCCAGGAAGCCTTCATGAGGTAGAAGCAGGTGCGCCGTTTTTTTGTTGAAAGGATTGCAGCGCCGGAAGGTCGCCTTGCTATTTCGGGCACCGAGGCCAAGCACATGACGCGTGTCCTGAGGATGGGGCCTGGAGATCGTTTTGTTCTGATTGACCGGGCCGGGCTTCGGTTTCAAGCCCTGATCGAATCGGTACGCCAAAAGGACCTGACGATCCTGCTCGAAAAACCCTTGCCCACGCCCCCGGCATCGCCCCTCAAAATTGTCCTGGGGCAGGCCGTCCTGAAATCCCGGGCCATGGCCTACGTGATCCAGAAGGGTTCTGAACTGGGCGTGGACGCCATTCGGCCTTTCATTTCCGAGAGGACCGTGGTTCGGGCCACGGCCTCTAAGAGCGAAAACAGCACGAGGCGATGGCGGGAACTAGCCATCGCGGCGTCCAAACAGGCCGACAGATCGGGGCCTTTGGAGATTCCACCCACCGTTTCTTTCGAAACGATTTTGCAGCACCCGGTCGCTGATAACACCCTAAAATTTGTGCTGTGGGAAGAGGAAGAGGCCAGAGGTCTCAAGGCAACCATGAAAACGCTTTCCCACCCAAAGGCCATCGTAGCCCTCGTTGGCCCGGAAGGCGGGTTTTCCAGGGAAGAGATCCGATCTGCGGAGGAAGGTGGGTTCTTTCCGGTTTCTCTGGGACGGCGCATCCTGAGAGCGGAGACCGCGGCCATTGTCATGGCAGCAATTTTGCAGTATGAGTGGGGCGACCTGAGCCCACCATTTGCCCAAGGAAAGGCACCGAACCTGAAATCCAGTGAATAAGACAACTTCGTTGCAAAAAAGATAAGGAATCGAAATGGAAAAATCTCTTCCTTCCCTGGGGGGCGTCATGCCGCCCATTCCCACGCCCTTCACCCGTGAAGGCGGTGTGGCCTATGACAGAATGACCCAGAACCTGGAACGCTGGAACGAATACGGGTTGTCGGGGTACCTGGTCCTTGGCTCCAACGGAGAAACCGTCTACCTGTCATGGGAGGAAAAACTCCGCATCCTGGAAACGGCCCGGCGGGCCATTCCCAGGGACAAGGCATTGATTGCGGGGACCGGCTGCGAATCAACCCTTGAAACCATCACCCTGACGCAACGGGCGGCTGAGATCGGAGCGGATGCGGCCCTCGTCATTACACCGCACTTCTACGGCGGAAAGATGGCTCCGGAAGCCCTGGTGAGCCACTATTTCTCCGTGGCCGATGCCTCGCCCATTCCCGTTCTGGTCTATAACGTACCGAAATTCACCCATCTCGATCTGGATGCACCAACCATCTCCCGCATGGCTGAACACCCCAACATTGTCGGCGTCAAGGACAGCGGCGGCAATATTACGAAACTGGGGGACATGGTGCGTTTGACAGGCAGCGGGTTTCATGTTTTCGCGGGGTCTGCGGGTTTTTTCTTTCCGGCGCTGGTCATGGGTGCTGCGGGGAGTATCATGGCCATGGCCAACATCGCGCCCCAACAGGCCATAGACATCCATGATCTCTTCAAGAAAGGCCAATGGGAGGAAGCCGCCGAGCTGCAACGGGGGATGATCCCCGTCAATGCGGCGGTGACCGCCCGATTCGGCGTGGCCGGCCTGAAGGCCGCCCTCGACATGCTCGGCTACTACGGGGGACCTGTCCGGTCACCCCTTCAGGAGATCAGTGAAACAGAGCGGGAGGCCTTGCGGAGCATCCTTGCCGATGCAGGGGTATTGTAGGAACAATCATGATACCAGGTCAAGGATTACTGAGGCCGACAGTTGGTCTCAGCCCCCCGGGCTAAAGTCCCTCCTTAAACTCACGCCCAAGATCGATCAGTTCTTGTATCGTGGCTAGAAATACTTCGGAGGCCTCAAAACCGGGGGGAGAAACATCTGGTTCATCCTTATGGGGAGGCGCGGAGACACGAATGCGGTCAAGCTGGTTTATGCCACAGACGGCAACCTATCGGTGATGAAGAGGAATCGAACCTGACAATCTTTTTCAAATGCTTTCTAAACACTTCGGAGGGAATGGACGCCGATTTGGGGCTCAGCGGTACGTCACAGAAGCGCGTAGGGTTTGATAGGAGTGAATCCCAAATAGTCGTCCATGCAGAAGTGAGTTGCCAGTGCACTATGAGAAAGGGACTGAAAAAGAGTCTCACGCCCTGCTCCTTGACTCCGGCGGATGAGACGACTTCGTTGGAAGTCGGGCCGCCGGCTCGATGGGTATGCGACCCGGGGCGATTAACCGCCGTCCATGAAATGATCGTTCATCCGTGCCTTCACTTCCTCCAGGATGTCTGAAAACCAGAGAAGATCGTCGATGGTCAGGCGTCCTGCCCGGGTGGTTCCCTTGGAACCATCCCGCTTGGTGTAGGCCCGGGGACCGATCTGGAGTTTCGGATCACTTTCCCCGTACCGGTTGATGCTGATGATCAATCCGGTTTCCTCATTCTCCCAGATCTCCAGGACCTGGTCTTTGGCTGCATCGTAGGCCATCTATGCCTCCCACCCGAATTCCGCTGCCGTGCCGAGTTCTTCCTCGATCCTCAGGAGCTGGTTATACTTGCAGATCCTTTCCGAACGGCAGAGGGAACCGGTCTTGATCTGGCCTGTACCCGTGGCCACGGCCAGGTCCGCTATGAAGGTATCCTCCGTCTCCCCTGACCGGTGGGAAATGACGGCGTTCCACCCCACCCGGTGGGCCATTTCTATGGCCTCGAGGGTCTCCGTCAGGGTCCCGATCTGGTTGAGTTTTATGAGTACGGCGTTGGCTGAATTTTCCTTGATACCCCTGGCAATCCGTTTCGTGTTGGTGACAAAGAGGTCATCCCCCACGATTTGTATGCTATGGCCCAGCGTCTTGGTCATCCTGTTCCAGTTTGGCCAGTCGTTCTCGGCAAGGCCGTCCTCGATAGAAAGGATGGGGAACCTGTCCACCCAGTCCTTGTAGAAGGCGATCATCTCCGCCCCGGTCCGTCTGGATCGGTCGGATTTTGAAAAAACGTATTTCCCCTTTTCATAGAAAGAGGATGCTGCCGGATCCAGGGCCAGGGCCACGTCTTTCCCTGCCCGGTAACCGGCCTCTTTTATGCCGGCGAGTATCATTTCTATGACCTGCTCGTTGGATTTGAGATTCGGCGCAAATCCACCCTCATCCCCCACGGCCGTGGAAAAGCCCTTTTCCTTCAGGACCTTTGCGAGGGCGTGGAAGACCTCCACGCTCATGCGAAGGGCCTCCTTGAAGGTCTTTCCTCCTATGGGCATGATCATGAACTCCTGGAGGTCCACATTGTTCGGGGCGTGCATGCCTCCGTTCAGAATGTTCATCATGGGCATGGGGATCCTGCAGGCATTGGTACCCCCGATGTAACGATACAGGGGCATGTAGAGGGAATCGGCGGCGGCCCGTGCCACGGCCAGGGAGACCCCCAGGATGGCATTGGCCCCCAGCTTTCCCTTGTTGGGGGTATTGTCCAGCTCCACCAGGGTCTTGTCCACCAGCCGCTGGTCCACGGCCTCCATACCCATGAGGGCTGGGGCAATGATCCGGTTTACATTTTGGACGGCCTTTTCAACACCTTTTCCCCCGTACCTCTTCCTGGCCTTGTCCCTCAGCTCCACGGCCTCGAACTTGCCGGTGGATGCCCCGGAGGGAACCGCGGCCCGGCCGAAACTGCCGTCATCCAGGCCCACTTCCACTTCGACGGTGGGGTTTCCCCTGGAATCCAGGATTTCCCTTGCGGTAATGACTTCTATCGTTTCCATACTAGCCTCCTTGTTTTCACGGGCCTTGAAAAAGGCGTTGGTGATTTTGCTTGGAGATTCTAAACTCATGGGACTATAAAAGATTTGGTGCGTCGTGACAAGGCAAAAGCCAATGAGATCGACAATAGAAAAATTCATTGACGCAACCGACCCTGTCACGCTAATTTAGCATGCCCTTCCGTTGGAGGCGGCGGAGTGACAAAAGAGAGGGAAATCAATCGTCGGAACTTCATGAAATCAGCGTTCACCCTGGGGAAATGGGCTGTCCTGTGGGGACTGCTGCCCCTGAGCAAGGTGTGGGGGGGTACCGGTACCGGCCTGGTAAGAGAGGCGATATTTCGTAAAATGACCTCATTGAGCCTAAGGGACATAGCGTCCAGAAAGCTACACCATGGCAAGGAGAAATTCTTAAACCCCTTCAGTACGGCGGAACACGGTGGTTTCTCGAAGGTCCTCTACTGGAAGCTTTTCGGTAAAAACCCCTTCAAATCATTTTATAAGGATGAACAGACCTTGCCGGTAGAGATCGACTGGGAGCCCATAAAAAGACATGACGGGTGTGGGGTGACTTTTGTGAAACATGCTTGTGTCATGATCAAGGACCTGGACAGGTACCTGATGGTTGACCCCGTTCTTTCCGGTCTCATGTGGTTCAAGGATTTCAGCCCCATCTCTTTTGATCTCGATACCATGCCCCGTCCGGACCACATTCTCATTACCCATGGCCATTACGATCATCTGGACAAGTCTTCTCTCAAGCACTTTGAGAGGGACAGTCATGTCATTTCACCCCTGGGTTACGACGGGGTGTTCAAGGACCTGGAGATGAACAACAGGACCCGGTTGGACTGGTTTGAAGTCTACCGGGAGGGGAAAAGGGAAATCGTCTTCCTGCCGTGCAACCACTGGACCATGCGCAATCCCTTTGTCGGGCCGAATCGCTCACTCTGGGGTTCGTACCTGCTGAAGGGTGCAAGTGGTTCCACCATATATATTTCGGGAGATCTGGCCTATTTTGACCGGTTCCAGGAAATCGGGAAGACCTTTCCCATTGATCTCGCTATCTTCAATCTCGGGGCCTATGAACCCCGCTGGTTCATGGCCACCTCCCACCTGAACCCGGCTGAAACGGTTCAGGCCTTCCTGGAGCTGGACGCCAAAAGGCTGATGGTCGTCCACTGGGGGACCTTTCGTTTGGGCAATGAACCCGTCCATTTTCCTCCAATGGATATCGAGAGGGAAATGGAGAGACGGGGGGTCGCAGACCGGCTCGTTCACCTGCACCACGGAGAGACATACTATCTGAAATGAGAGATAGACTGATCAAGAGAATCGCTGAAGAGCTGGTGATCGATTCCCACAAGGTCCAGGCCACGGCCGGGTTGCTTGACGAGGGATCAACCGTACCCTTCATAGCCAGATACAGAAAGGAAGTGACAGGTTCACTGGACGAGGTGGCCGTTATCCAGATCCGTGACAGGCTGGAACAGCTCGAGGAACTGGAAAAACGCCGTGAGAGCATCCTGAAATCCCTCAAGGAAAGGGAACTCCTCACGGAAGGCCTTGAAAAGGACATCATGGCTGCCGGAACCTTGACCAGGCTGGAAGATGTCTACCTGCCCTTCAGGCCCAAGAGGCGAACAAGGGCCGCCATTGCCAGGGAAAGAGGCCTGGAGCCCCTGGCCGCAACGCTCTTTGCTCAGGGAGAAGACACGGATCCTTCCCGGGAGGCGGCTGTCTTCGTTGATGAGGAAAAAGGTGTTGAATCTGTCGACGCCGCTCTCAAAGGCGCCAGGGACATCATGGCGGAATGGATCAGCGAGGACGGAGCGGCCCGGGAGAAGATGCGTGAGCTTTTCAAAACAAAGGGGTGCTTCAGGTCGAGGGTCCTTACGGGAAAAGAAGAAGAAGCGGCCAAGTACAGGGACTACTTTGATCTGGAAGAGCCCGTAAGCAGGGCCCCATCACACCGTATCCTGGCCATGCGGCGGGGGGAAAAAGAGGGTTTCCTGGTCCTGGGGGTGACGCCCCCGAAAGAGGAGGCCCTCAAGCTCCTGGTGGGGATCTTCGTAAAGGGTGACGGGAAGGCATCCCGGCAGGTGACGGAGGCCCTGGAGGAAGGCTATGACCGTCTTCTCTGTCCATCCATGGAAACGGAGATTCGCCTGGAGACCAAGAAACGGGCCGATAAGGAGGCCATTCAGGTCTTTGCGGACAATCTGAAGGAACTGCTCCTCGCCCCTCCCCTTGGAGAAAAAACGGTTCTGGGCATTGATCCGGGGCTGCGGACCGGGTGCAAGCTTGCGTGCCTTGACCGCCAGGGAAAGGTCCGCCACACCGACACGATCTATCTCGTCGGGTCGGAACAGCAGAAATCAAGGGCCGCCGAGACCATCCGGGACCTGTGCAGGCGATTCGGGATCGAGGCCATCGCAGTGGGAAACGGCACGGGAGGCCGTGAAACGGAGCGCTTTATCAGGGGATTGAATCTGGGAGTCGATGTGCAAGTGCTTCTGGTCAGCGAAAGCGGTGCATCTATCTATTCGGCTTCCGAGGTGGCACGAAAAGAATTTCCGGACCTTGATCTGACCTTGAGGGGAGCCGTTTCCATCGGGAGACGGCTCATGGATCCCCTGGCGGAGCTTGTCAAGATCGAACCCAAGGCCATCGGTGTCGGCCAGTATCAGCACGATGTGAACCAGACCGCCCTCAAGAGGACGCTGGATGACGTGGTCGTGAGCTGTGTCAATGGCGTCGGCGTGGAAGTGAACACCGCAAGTGAAGAACTCCTCACCTATGTGTCCGGGCTGGGCCCCCAACTGGCCGGAAACCTGGTGACCTGGCGGGACACGAACGGACCTTTTTCTTCCCGGGAAGATTTCAGGCAGGTCCCGCGTCTGGGTCCCAAGGCCTTTGAGCAATCGGCCGGTTTCCTGAGGATAAGGGCCGGGAATAATCCGCTGGATGCGAGCGCCGTACATCCGGAATCCTATGGGATCGTTGAGGCCATGGCAGGGGACCTGTCCTGTTCGGTAAAGGAACTGCTGGTAAACGAGACACTCCGGGAACAGATTGGGCTTTCCCGGTACGTCACGGGCCAGGTGGGGATGCCGACACTCACGGATATCATGGCCGAGCTGGCCAAGCCGGGACGGGACCCACGGAAGAAACTGGAGGTACCCGGTTTTGCTGAAGGGGTCGAGGACGTGAAGGACCTGGAGCCCGGCATGACGCTTGACGGGGTCGTGACCAATGTCACGGCATTCGGCGCCTTTGTGGATGTGGGGGTTCATCAGGACGGGCTGGTGCACATCAGCCAGCTGGCAGACCATTTTGTGAAGGACCCCCACAGGGTGGTCAAGGTCAACCAGTGGGTCAAAGTGAGGGTCCTGGAGGTGGACCTTGCAAGACAGCGCGTTTCACTTTCCATGAGAAAAACGGCGGATGGGCAAAGGTCGGTCAGGGGGCCGGCGAAACCCGTAAACAAGATCGTAACCCGAAAACGCGGACCCGAAAAACCGAAGGCCCAGCTTTTCAACAACCCCTTTGACGGGGTTTTCAAGAGAAAATGATAGGAACAGGTTAGCGCTCAGAGACGAGGGAAAGGGAAGACAAGGTATTTTGCCGTTTCTACCAAACGTTCGAGTACCTCCCCGTCCGTGCCCCGGTACTGGAGGACCTCGACGACCGGTCCCAGCGGCCGCCACAGGGACAAACGGCTTTCCCTGAAGATGGCCATGGTCGGGGCACCCAGCATGGCGGCCAGGTGCGTCACACCGCTGTCATGGCCGACATAGAGCCCGGCCCCTGCCAGCAATTGCCGGAGCGCTCTCTCTTCGGGGCAGCAAACGAGCTTTTCGCCTCCAGCCAGCCGGTCTTCAAAAAAACCCTTGAGGTGTTCTTCGGCCGGTCCCAGCAGCAGCACCTTCCGGCGATTCCTTAAGGACGGCTCGCTATGGATCCGATTTAAAAAGGCGATCCACAGACCGGGAGACAGATTCTTGCGAGGCGATCCGGAACCCGGATGGATGACCACCGGATCCGTGTGGGATCTTTCATGTCTGCCATGGAAAAGGCCGCCCCTTAAGGCCCTGTCCATGGCCCGCTCCGTCTGAACCGGAAGGCCCGTTTCGGCCAGGGCCCTGCAGAGATAACAAGCCACGTGGGTTTCATCTTCCTCCCCAGGGTAGGCGTCCACCACACTGACCCGGGCATTGGGAAAGAAGGCCTTCAGGTTCCTCTGGATCCTGCCCCCCTTGTCTCCCAGGAAGGCCACCACCCGATCATGGCGGGAGACAGGAAGGCCCTGAGAAACATCCGGCTCGTTCTGAAACAGCCTGTGCCACCCGTGCCCTTCCATATTCCAGCACTCCGCGGAAATCTCCCTCAGGTAAGAAAGCCCCGGTTCCCGCCCGACAACAGTCAGCTGCACCTTTTTTTCCAGGTCCTTCAAGGCGGGCAGGAGCATCAGGGTGTCTCCAAGGGCGCCGAGTCGAATAATCAAGGAATTTTCCATCTTGAAGTGGTGTGCTTATGGGGCCGGTGAGGCCACCACCAGGATAATGCATTCATCCTCCCCATCGTTTAGGAGGGCATGTGCGGACCCCACCGGGATCCAGGTGGCATCGCCGGGGCCGACCTGCACTTTTTCCTCATCCACCCGCATCACGCCCGATCCCTTGAGCACAAAATAGATTTCCTCCATGGGATCCACGTGCGCCTCGATTTCCTTTCCCGGGGCCAGGCTGGCGATGGCCAGGAACCCGATCTCCTTCAAGATCCGTCGGTCCAGGATCATCTGAGCAACGGCCCCGCCATGGGCAAGGTAGGTGGTATCCATCACCTCCTTGTCATTGATGTTTCTAACGATCATCTGTGACGTCTCCTTTCCTGTGTCAGGCAATTTTCAGCTTGATTCCGAACCCGCTTGCGATTTAGACTGGGGACATGGTGGTCTTTTTCAGGTTCTCCTACTGAGTTCCAGTGAATAAGACGACAAGGGCCACTATAACCCATAAAGTGGAGGTTGCCAAATGGAAAGACCGACCTTAGACCCCCGTTTGCGGCTTGTTGAACAGGCCGACCTGAAGGAAAAGGTGGTCCTCATTCGCGTGGATCACAATGTGGTCAAGAATGGAAAAATCAAAGACCCTTACCGAATCGACGCCACGTTCGGTACCCTCTATACCGTTGTTGAAATGGGGGGGAGGCCTATCCTCCTCACCCACGTCGGCAGACCCCGGGACAAGGCTACGGGAAACATATCCTGTGACGAAGAACAGTCGGTCGCGCCCATTGCGGCCTATCTCCGTCAGAAACTCGGTGTGAGGATACATATCCCTGAATTCCCCATAGCCCCGGATAAGGGGATTCTTCATATCGGTGAGGCGATTCTGCCTGCCATTGAAGATCTGAAAGCCGGGAAAACCAGTATCCTCTACCTCCCCAACTCAAGATGGTTCCAGGGGGAACAATCCAAGGGTCCTGACAGGGCGGTGTTCGCAGCGGAACTGGCCGGAATAGCGGATATTTTTGTAAACGATGCCTTCGGTTCCTGGCAGCCCCACGTATCAACCTATGATATCGCAAAATGCATGCCTTCCTATGCAGGCCCTCTGCTTCGAAAGGAAATCGAGAACCTCTATGCGGCCCTTGAGCCTGAAAGACCCTTTCTGGCCATAGTCGCCGGCGCCAAGTATGACACGAAAATCGGACCTGTGAAGGCCCTTTATGAAAGGGTGGATCACATGATCCTGGGGGGGCTCATGTACAACACCTTCCTGTGCGCCAAGTACGGTATCCGCATCGGCGGCGTTTCCGAAGAAGACTGCCGACTTGCCGCCGAATTGGTCAAACAGGACCGGGAGATGGGAAAAATCATTGAGCTGCCCTATCTCGTTGAGACGGACAACATCGGACCGAAAGCGAAGAAGACCTATCGCACCCGGTCCCTGGAGAAACTGAAGGAGAAGGGGAGTGGGGGACACATTCTGGACGTGGCCCCACAATCCCTCAAGACGGAAGTCATCGAAGATGTGATCCGTTCCGCCCGGACCATCTTTACCAATGCGGTCATGGGTTTCATGCCCGATTTCTTCGAGGGATCCAGGGCCCTCTACGAGGCCATTTCGAGCAACGACTCCGCACTCAAGCTCTTTGGGGGCGGGGATACCCTGGAGGCCTTGAAAACCCTTTGCCCGGGGGTCTATCTGAAAGGGCTTGACGCCCCCGATACCTACTATTTTACCGGAGGCGGGAGTGTCCTTGCGGCCTTGGAACAGGGAAGCCCCTATCTTCTCAAACCCGTCGAGGCCTTGATGCAATAAAGGAGGGGAGACAATATCATGGCGATCAGCCCCATTTTTGACCCCAAGGCCAAAGGGCGACCCATGCGTGTGGCGGCGTTCATGTCCGGCTCGGGGACCAATATCCGTAAGCTCATCCAATGCCAGCGCGAACTCGAGCGGGAACAGGGTGGCACGCCCTTCAAGGTCCTGTTTATCTTCAGCGACCGGTCCGACGGCGGTTCCTCTGGAGAGGAAATCGCCCTTGAAAACGGCCTTCCTTATTTCAGTTATGATATTCGGAGATTCCATGCATTGCGGTCCATTAATCGGAGTGCCCTCGCGGCCGAAGGATTGGCCGTCAGGAGAGAATACGATCGTCTGGCAGGACGGCTCGCGGCCGCCTTTGAGATTGACGTGATCGCCCTGGGCGGCTACATGAGCTACATTACCCTGGGCGGCTGTGTCAATGTGCACCCGGCCGACCTCAGTATCCTCACGCCGGACGGCCGCCGAAAATACGTGGGCGGCCACGCGGTCCGGGACGCCATTGAGTCGGGCGAACAGGCCTTGCGTGCATCGACCCTGTGGACGGATCAAGGGGTGGATACGGGTCCTTTGCTTATGGTCTCCGCCCCGCTCCTGGTGACCCTTCCCCTCCCTCTCGAAAAACTCGTTGCGGACCGGGATCATTTTCAACACGTGGTGGATGAACACCAGGAAGGCCTCAAAGAGGCAGGCGACTGGCGTATTTTCCCGCGTACCATCGAGATGATCGCAAGGGGCCGGTTTGGTCTGGATGAAGACAATCGGGTCTATGTGGATGGGGTCCCAGTGCCCGAAGGGTATAGGGAAGAGGGCTAGGGCTTTTCAAATAGTATCTGATGAACCACCAGCAACGGTGGTAGCTAATTCAAGAGTTCGTCCCAGGGGATATCCCGGAAGGTCTCGTGCAACATGTGGTCATCCTGCATCTCCTGCAGGCGGAGATCGGTAAAAAGTTTTCGGGCCACAGGAACCACCTCTTCCAGAGGGATCACCGTATCGGCCGTGCCATGGTAGAGCCGGACCGGGACTGAAATGGGACTGTCCTTCCTGTCGGGAACAAATTGGAACATGTTGAGGGCAGGCGCAAGAAGGACAAGTCTTGCCACACGGGGAGGATGGTCTAGGGCATAAAGGGTCGCCATCAGGCCCCCGAAGCTGGAACCTACCAGTCGAATATCCACCTCTCCCGCAAGGATCTGCTCCAGTCTTTTCATCCTCTCCTGCAAGTCACCTTCAAAATTTGGTATGATCATGTCCGGGTATGTCTCCCGAAAGAAACGGGATTTGGTCCCCTGGTTGCTGCTATCGAGGCCGTGAACGAAGATGCGGGTCATGGTCAGTCCCTACCCGCATCCAATACTGCGTTTGGCCTGGGATTCAACGGCGGCGGCGATTTCTTCCCTGCGGGCCTTCCTGACACTCAGGACCTCAAGGTCCACCGAGGCGGATATTCCTGCCATGGGTTTGTTGAAATCGGCCAGTACCGTGTCAGACCTCACCTCCAGGATCTTGAATGAGACCAGGGTCCCTTTCTTCATCTGGCGATAGAAGCGCCCTTTCTTTATGCGCTGCCTGATCAGGCCTTCCTTGGGGATCTCATGTAGCAGTGCGGGGTCATGTTCTCCGTAGATCTGGGAGGGAGGTATGTGGACCGCCATCTTCTCCCCTGCCCGTGCCCCTTCCATGGCCTTTTCAAGGGCAACCGGCTGACGCTCCACTCCGAATATGAAGGCCAGGGTCTCTTCCGGGCGCTCTTTGATGGAGCCGTCGGGAAGATGCGTCCGCATCCTGAATTTCATTTCGACCATCGTATCTGTGGCAATCTGTTCCATAGGGCTCCTCAGCGAATGGAAATCACCTCATATTCATGGAGCCCACCCGGGGCCTTCACCTTGATCTCGTCCCCTTCTTCCCGGCCGATTAAGGCCTGGCCCAGGGGAGAGGTAACGGATATCTGGCCTTCGTCAGGATTGGACTCGTAGGGTCCCACCAACTGATAGGTCGTTTCTTCTTCTGTATCGAGGTTGTACACCGTGACGGTCCTGCCGAAGACGACGCGATCCGGCGGCCCTCCATCCGGTTCGATGACCTCGGAGTTTCCAATGGCCATCTTCAGCTCATTCATTCTTCCTTCCAGAAAGGACTGCCGCTCCTTGGCCGCATGGTACTCCGCGTTTTCACTGATATCCCCATGACTCCGCGCCTCTTCAATGGCGCGAATATTCTTGGGGCGTTCCACATTCAACAGCTTTGTCAGCTCCACTTTAAGCCTTTCAAGGCCATCCTTTGTAATGGGAATCCTGTCCATCGATCTCCTTGCCCCCTCCTGGCAAAAATTTTGCCTATGCCGCCGGGAGGCGAGTCATAGGCTTTGAGGAATCATAGCACCAATGCTTTCCATTTTCCAGATGAAAATGGCATCCTCCCCGACCGACTCACACCCCGATGCCCAGGAGCCTCCCCACCTGGCTGATCGTGAGGGTCACCAGGTAGGCGACAACCAGGTTAAAACCTATTGAAAACATGGCCCACCGCCAGGAACTCTCCCTGCTCATGATAATGACTGTGGCAAAACAGGGAACGTAGAGCATGGTGAAGACAAGAAGGGTAAATGCAAGCAGAGGATTCCAGTGGGGATCGTCTTTCAGCCTGTCCGCCAGGGAACCTGCCGAATCCGGGTTTACCTCCCCCAGGGAATAGGCGGTTCCCAGTGTTGAGATCACCACCTCCTTTGCGGCAAAGCCGCCCACCAGGGCGATATTGATCCGGGAGTCAAACCCCAGTGGCCGGGTTACCACTTCCAGGCCCCGCCCCATCCACCCCGCTACAGTCCGATTCAGCATGCCCTGTTGTCTTTGGGCCGTGATTTCGTTCAGGTTTTTCCTCAACTGAAGGTAACGCTCTGCAACTGCCGGATTTTCATTCTCAGGGAGTTCCGCCCGGCTCTTGTTTTTTTCAATGCTGATCGCCGCACGAACCAGGAAGAAAAGACGGCTCTTCCCGAGCCGTGCCAAAGTACGTCCATCCTCATGTTGCAGGGCCTGGTGGTATTGCGCGAAGAGAGTGTTGAGACCATCCAGTTCCTGTCGGCTCCTGATCAAGTCCTTGACCACCGGAGAGGCCAGAAAAGCCGTTTCAAGGGCCGACTGACGATCGGCAAATCCCTTGATCTGGTCCTTTGAAAGGCCCGGAAATGTCATCATGGCCCAGAGGACAATGGATATTCCCAATATGACGGTGCCTGCCTTCTTGATGTACTGCCAGGTCCTTTCCCAGGTGTGAATTAAGAGCCCTTTTATTGTCGGGGCCCGGTAAGGGGGGAGTTCCATCACGAACGGCGTCTTGGGTCCTTTCAGGACCGTGGATCGAATGATCTTTGCCGCAAACAGGGCAAAACCCCACGAAAGCAGCGTAAGGATAAAAAGCATGCGCGCCCTGTTGTGGGGAAAGAAAGCCGCGATGAGGACCGCGTACACGGGTAGTTTGGCCCCGCAATTCATAAAGGGTACGACCAGCAGGGTGGCGATCCTCTCTTTCGGGTCCCTCAGCGTCCTGGTGGCCATGACACCGGGCACTGCACACCCCCCTGAAATCCCGCCGCTCACCATCAGGGCCATCACCGAATTCCCGTGAAGTCCGAACCACCGTAACACCCGGTCGAGCATATAGGCGACCCTGGCCATATACCCGGAATCTTCCATCACGGCAATGGCGAGAAACATGAACATAATCAAAGGCACAAAGCCTAAAACACCCCCCACGCCGTCAATAACTCCCGAGACAATAAGAGACTGGAGGTTCCCCGCAGGAATCACCAGAGATACCCCTTTTTTCAGCAGACCAAAGAGGCTGTCCAGCCAGTTTACCGGGGCTTCGCTGACATAAAAGGTGATACTATAGATCCCGTAAAGGACAAGAACCATGATAAGTGGCCCCAGAATACGGTTTGTCAGGACCCGGTCAATATAGTCAGAGAGATTGAGACGCGATTCAATTTTCCTTTTCAGACATTTCTTGGTAACCCCGGTTATAAATCCGTATCGGTGATCAGCAATGATCCCTTCGGCTTCTTCTTCCAGCGTAGACATCAGATGCTTCGTCGTTCGGGTGCAGATTTTCTCAATTTCTTGCCCGTGCTCAGCTTCTTTTTCCAGGAATCCAAGGACCTGCTCGTCACCTTCAAGACATTTTATAGCCAGCCATCGAGGCGGATACTTTCCACCGGTCACTTCGCTCGATTGGATGATATCCTCTATTTCCGAAAGGCTCTGGTCAATATCCCTCCCATAGGTAATGACCGCCGGCTTCCATTCCCTCGATTCAGGCCCAAATTCAACCACTTTGTCAAGTAGTGTCTTTATCCCTTTGTTGGACCTTGCCACCATGGGCACAACCGGAACACCCATCAACCGGGAAAGTTCTGCCGGATCAATGCTGATCCCCCTCGATTCAGCCAGGTCCATCATGTTGAGGGCGAGAAGCAGGGGAACTCCCAGTTCCTTGAACTGGATGGCCAGGTACAGGTTTCGATCCAGGTTGGATGCATCCAGGATATCCACCACCAGGTCCGGCCGTTCGTTGACCACGAAATCCCGGGCCACGATCTCCTCCAGGGAATAGGCGGTGAGGGAATAGGTGCCGGGCAGGTCCACCACTTCGATCTCGTATCCCTCATGGAAAACCCGGCCAACTTTCTTCTCCACCGTAACCCCCGGGTAATTGGCAATGTGCTGTCTGGCACCCGTGATGGCATTAAACAGGGTGGTCTTTCCCGAATTGGGATTTCCTGACAGGGCAATGGTGAGCTTTTTGTTCACGCTCCTATTCGTTTTGTCTTCCGGAACATCCACTTCCACCATGATGTGAGTGGCCTCGTTATTGCGGAGCGTCAGTATGTAGTCCCTTATCTTTATGGCAACAGGATCTCTCAAAGGCGCCCTTCCCTGGATCCGGATAGGCGCATCCGGCACAAGACCCATCTCCCTGATCCTTCGGCCCATTTCCCCCGAGGCCGATATCTTTCTGATGACACCGGCCTGGTTGTCCTGCATTTCCCGCATTCTGATGATTTTTTTCATTCCAGTTTCACTTCTCCATGCAAGGAGTCACATATCCCAAAAATATGGATAAAAAAGGGTTCATGCAACTAGAATTTTCTCAGGACGGATCGGGTTTCGCGTCCTCACGGTGTGTATGGGGCATACGGCCGTAGCCATGAACGTGCACATGGGTATGGGGCGTCATCTCCTCTTCTGAAAATACCTCTCCGTGGTCCATGGCAAAAACTTTGTCCGTGGTCTCAATCAGGAAGTCCATGTCATGAGATATCAAAACGTAGGCGAGATCCTGGTCCTTCAAGATGGAAATGAGCCGTTCCATCGTTTCCGAATCGAGTCCTGTGGTCGGCTCGTCCAGGAGCAGTACCTGGGGTTTCATGGCAAGGATGGTGGCAAGGGAGACAAGCCGTTTTTCACCTCCTGAAAGCCTGTGGGTCACCCGGTCCTCAAACCCGCCAAGACCGAGAGCGTCGAGGGTTTCGCATGCAATGTTCCGTGCATCGTCGGTGGATCGCCCCTGATTCAGAGGTCCGAAGGCCACATCTTCCAGAACGGTAGGACAAAACAGCTGATCGTCAGCATCCTGAAACAGCAAACCGATCCTCTGCCTGACCTCTCTGAAGTCTGTTTCCCTTTCCACCCTTTTTCCGAAAAGTTCAATGGTTCCCGACGATGGTTTGAGCAGTCCCATGAGGAGGAGGAAAAGGGTTGTCTTACCGCTCCCATTGGGTCCCACAAGGCCAACCTTTTCCCCGGAAAGAAGCTGAAAGGTGACATCCCTGATAACCGGTGCATGTCCTTTGTAGGAAAAAGTGAGATGTTCAAGATTGATTAGTGATGAATTCATGTTCATTGGCAACTCTGGTTTTTATGTGCACAGTGATACTGACCGGAGGACGGCAACCGTTAACCCGGAGTACCTATGTCCATTCCAACAAAGCGGTAAGGGCCACCCCTGAAAGCAGGCCCGCGGCCATAAAGATATCCCCTATCCCCAGGTGAAATTCACTCAAGGTATAAAACCGTCCCCTGAAACCCCTGCAGAGCATGGCCTCTCTTACCCTCTCTGCCCGCTCGTAGCTCCTGACCAGGAGCATCCCCACAAGGTAGGCGTAGGTGCGATAGGTATGAAGATTGCTTTTTCCCCTGAAACCCCTCACTTTCAAGGCCCTGACCAACCGTTGATACTCTTCGTGAATAACATGAATGTAGCGGCTGGTAAAGAAAAAGAGCTGAACGATCTTTTCAGGCACTCCCAGTTCTTTCATGGCATGCCCAAGGGCAAAAACGGGGATCGTGGAAACCAGGGCCATGAAGGTCAGGACGATAACATTGGAACGAACAGTGATCAGGGCAGCCAGCAGGATCCCCTCTTTCGTGGCCATGAACGGGCCCAGGGTCCAGAGGGACGTTCCCCTGACCGTGAAGGGGAGGAAAAACCAGAGAAAGAGGATGAGGCCGTTCACCACCATCAGTCGTGAAAGGACCTTTTTCAATGGAAGCCTGGCCAATAGAACCAGGACAAAGGCCAGCCCGAACCCGGGGAGAAAGGTCAACCAGCGCGAGGAAACGGCGACGACCGCCGAAAACAGGAACGCCAGGACCAGCTTGATCCTTGGGTCCAGACGATGAATCACGGAATTCCCCCGGGTGAAACTTCCTTCCATCAACTCCATACCCTCTCAACGAAGCGCAATAAAAAAACCACGCAGGCTCCGCTTCAGCAAAATGGACAAACGGCCTTCGTGGCTTTCAGACGGTAAAGAGATCGGCTTCGTGCCAAGATTTCCTGTCCGAAATTAAATGAACCGATCAAAGGTGTCAAGGCATTTGTGGTGCGCCCGGAGAAACCCGGGCTAGGATTCCTTCAAGATTTTCGTGGGAAATCTGTTCAAATTCCCTTGGATTCAGGGGAAGTTCATCAAACCAGATCCTTGCTTCAGATGGTTTGCGCCACGGCGCATCCGTCCCGAAGAGGACATGATCGCTTCCTTTCCGCCGGATAATATCCACGATCCGTTGAGGCGGAAGCAGGTAAGACATGAAGGAGAGGTCAAAAAAGACATTCCCCAGGGGATAGAGGGGATCGAGCCTTTCCCAGGCATACAACGAACCCAGGTGAGCCGCAATAAAGACGAGGTCGGGATAATCCTTTGCCAGAGTCGCAATTCTTTCAGGTCCCGTCTCAAAGGCCCCGGACATTCGTGCCAGTTGTTTCAGATGAGGCTTGTAGTGTTCGAGTCCTTTGAGATACATGCTGTCGAGCATCACCGGAAGACCCGCCTCTTCAAGGAGGGACCAGAACCGCCGCGCCCGGGGCGAAAGGATATCCAGGCGCTGTAGAAAGGGGTGGACCTTGATGCCTCGAAGTCCAAGTTTCAGGAGTTCTTCCAGTTCCTCTGTGAGCGATGGGGAGTCCGCCAAGAGGGTTCCAAAGGGGATAATCCGGGGGTATCTTGTCGCCATCTCCGCAACCCATAGATTGAGGGGACGGATTCTCTCGGGCCTGGAAGAAACGGGCAGAAGGACCAGGCGATCAATGCCTGCGGTCCTTTCCTCCTCAAGAAGAACCTGCACCGACCCGTCGTGGTGGAGCATCCACTTGTGGGGGTTGCTGTCCGGAAGAGACTGGTCCAAAAGGGCTGTTCTCTCTTGAACCAGGGCCAGGTCTTTCTCGGGGTAGGCATGCGTGTGGGCGTCAATGATCATCGGGTGTGGTCACGCTTTCAAGATGATCCTTGCATCCACGATAGCCACACCCTTTTCATACACTATTACCGGGTTCAGGTCCATTTCCTTGATATCGGGATAGGCCTCAACGATCTCAGAACAGATCAGCAGCAGCCTTTTCAGGGCCGCTCTATCCCCCGGAGGCCTTCCCCGGTAGCCATCAAGAATGATGGAAGCCTTGATTTCATCAATCATCTTTCTTGCCGAAGATGGAGAAATGGGCAAGACCCTGAAGGAGACATCTTTGAGGATCTCCACCAGGATACCTCCGAGGCCGAACATGATGACCGGGCCGAACCGGTCATCTATCTTGGTCCCAATGATGACCTCGATTCCCTGCTCGGCCATGGGCGATAGCAATATACCGCGAATATCCGCCTTTGGATTGTATTTTTTCGCGTTTGAAACAATCTCATCAAAGGCGGCCCGCACCGATTCTTCTGTAGTAAGATTGGTTCTCACCCCGCCGGCATCGCTTTTGTGCAGGATATCGGGGGAGACGATCTTCAAGGCCACGTCCTGGCCGATGTCCTGAAACATCTCCACTGCCTCATCAGCCGTTTTGGCTACCCGTTCGGAAAGGACCGGGGCACCGTGTAACTGGAGAACCCTCTTGGCCTCAAATTCAAGGAGCGCGTCGCGTCCCTCTTTCTTGGCACTTTTGATAATACGCTTCCCTTCCTCTTTTGCCTTTTCGCCCCACTTTAAGACAAAATTGGCCTTTGAGTGGTACTTCCTGAGGTACTTTCCATACGTGGCCAGTGCGCTGACACACCTGGACGCCACTTCCAGGGAATCATATACAGGGATGTTGTAATAGCGCAGGAGTTCCAGGGAATGGGGCCGCTCATAGCTGTATAGGCTGTGGAGGACGATGGGCTTGTTTCGCTTCCTCACCATCTTCCCCATCTGATGGGCCGCGTCTTCTTCTTTAAGGGCCAGGCTTTCGGCAAACCGGATCCCATACCCGCCAAAAAGGCCCACGATCAGGAGCCCCCCGATGTTAGGGTCCTTGAGAATAATCCTTGCACAGTCGGCAAACAGGGACGGATCTGAATCCGTGCCACCCGCCACATCAACCGGGTTGGGCACGGATGCGGCGTCAGGGAGGATCTCCCGCAACCTGGCCTGGGTCTTTTCGTTGAGCGGGGGTATTTTGACCCCCAGATCCGTCAGGATATCGGATGCAATGGTGGCATGCCCCCCGCCGTCCGCCAGGATCGCAATACTGTTGTTCTTAATGGGCGGGAGACTGGAGAGGGTCTCCGCCATGGGGAAGAGATCATCCGGGTTTTCCGTCACAATGATTCCCGCCCGCTCAAAGGCCGTCTTCGCCACCTCCGACATGCCCGCAAGAGATCCGGTATGCGAGCCGGCGGACCTCTGGCCTGTCGAAGAACGGCCGCTTTTCAGCAGGACAATGGGCTTGTGCAGGGTCGTCCTGTAGGCCTCCTGCAGGAACTTCCTACCCTCGCTCATTCCCTCCACGTACATGAGAATCGCCTTGGTGTCCGGATCATCCCGGAAAAAGACCAGGTATTCGTGGAACTTGATATCCGCCTCGTTCCCCACCCCCACGTAATAGGAAAACCCCTTTTGGCTCTTGACCTTGGCCTCGGTTATGAGCGTCAGGGCCATGTTGCCGCTCTGGGTGAGAAGAGCAATGTCCCCCTTAGGAGCGTCACGCAGGCCCACGAGATTCAGGCCTTTCTTCAGGTTGATCATACCCGAGGTGTTGGGGCCGATCAAACGGATATGATTTTTCCGCGCCACTTCTACCATTTCCCGTTCGAGATCCTTTCCTGCCGCCCCTGTCTCGCCGAATCCCCCCGCGATGATGACCGCGCCATGGACGCCCTTTTTCCCGCAATCTTCCAGTATCCCGGGAATGGTCCCGGCAGGGGTGGTAATCAGGGCGATATCAACCGGATCCTTAATGTCCGAGACCTTTTTATAGCATTTCACTCCCAGGATGCTCGACTCCTTTGGGTTTACCGGATAGATTCCGCCGCCGTAATGCCCATCAAGAAGGGTCTTGATGGCCTGGAAACCCCTCTTTGTCTCCATCTTTGATGCGCCGACAATGGCGACCGATTCGGCGTCCAAAACATGTTTTAGGTCCATTTTTCGCTTCTGCTCCTTATTCTTTTTCTTTTTTCTTTCTATCCTCAAAATCCTTGAGCGATTCCTGTCTCTCTTTTGTTGAAACGCAGGCCAGGCATGCCTCCACTTCATAATCCATCAGGGCCTCGAGGCTCGCCTCGCCACCGGCCATGAGCAGCCCCCGCTTGATCATCTTGAGCGAAAAGGCTGAATTCTTCGCGATTTTCGCCGCCATTGCCCTGGCTTCCTCCATCAGGCGATCAAGGGGAACCGCCTTGTTGACAAGCCCTATCCTCTCGGCCTCTTTTCCGTCAATGTATTCCGCCGTGAAGAGCAGTTCCCTGGCCTTTCCGGGGCCGATCAGATCCTGCAAAAGCCTCATGGCGCCTCCGGTAACCGACGAGATCACCCTGGCCTCGGGGGAGCCTATCTGGGCATCCTCCGCAGCAATCCTTATGTCGCAGGCCAGGGCCAGTTCGTATCCCGATCCCAGGGCGTAACCGTTTATGGCTGCAATGGTGGGTTTCTCAAAGCGGATGATTTTCCTGGAGGCCTCCTGGAGTTCTCCAAGATAATCGCGATAGGCCTCGCTGCTCCTGGTTTTGGACTCCTTCAGGTCGGCTCCCGTGGAAAAGGCCCTCCCTTCCCCCGTGATGATGACCGCCTTGATATGGACATCGGTCCTGGCATCCTCCAGGGCTGCCTGAAAATCGAGCCACAACTGCTTGTTCATGGCGTTTAAGACCTGGGGCCTGTTCAGCCTGATGGTGGCCGTATGGCCTGCCTTTTCATAAAGGATACATTCAAAATGCACGTCTATCCTCCTTCAGATGTGACACCTTAAGAAGATGTCTTAATAAAGAACCAAAGCGTAATCTGGACGGTCTCTTCAACTTGTGATCGTCCGGAACCCCTTGGCTCAATAACAAAGAGCCGTCCCCGGATATCATCGCAGACACCCTGAGACAGCTCTGAAAGGTCCAGGACAGCACGCTCTATTGCGTTCGATAGGAAAGCACCGGGACCGGGCAGTGACGGAACATCTTATCGGCCACCGACCCCACCAGCACATGTTCAAGATCCGTACGCCCTTTAGGCCCCATGACCACCATATCGATCTCTTCCTCTTCGATGATTTCTAACAATTTATCCAAGGGATGTCCAACCCTAAAAATCATTTTCACCTTCTCCTTGTCAATGGAGGCCTTCTCGAGCATTTCCTCCAACTGGGCGGCGCGTTCCTTGATGATGACGTCGCGATATTCTTCCGGGTTTACGTTGTAGCCCATGGATTCTATACCGCTGACGGCCTGAACGTCCCTTATGTTAACGACATTGGCAATCACGAGCCGGCAATTCAGGCGGGCGGCCAGTCGCCCGGCGTAATTGATTATCCCTTCTGAATACTTTGAAAAGCCGATGGCCGCCAGGATCCTTTCCATCTCTTTCATGATCGATCCCTCACTTCCCTGCCTTCAGAGGCCGTACGGCCAGGGCCCGGTACGCCCGTTTCTGGACCATGCGGTCCGTATAAGAATAGCCGCGGTGGAAATTGAAAACCCTCGCCGTAATGCTCTTTATTTCAGAAGACCATACCCATCCGCAACTCAAGCGTATCTCCGGCACAATCTTTACCCTTTGACCGCAGTCCGAGTCATACCCCTTGTATTCCTTCTGCGGGACATACAGGCTTTTTAGCTCTTGAATCATCGGCAGTCGCCAGCCTTCTCTCTTTTCAGAAGGCAGGCTGTAGGGGAACGTGTACCTGACCCACCGCTCAGCCCCCTTCCAGTCGATATTCCCCTGGTTGTCCGTCCTGCTCCACATGACACCCAGGAGGTGATCCGTTACCGTGCCGTCACCGTTGTCAATGAACCGCACCCCGGCCATGACCTGGGGAAGGATGAGCAGGAGTCCCATGCCAAGGAGCGCTAGTATGAATGCTGCGTTTTTACGCATTTTTTCCTCCTTCCCGATCAAGTTGCAACTCTTGCCGGGGCAGGAACTCTGGAAGTCCTTGGCCGCTGGAGCAGATAGACCAGGCCGAATACGGCCAGCCCAATCGGGTACATCCAGTAACGTTCCCCATGTTGGACTCCCAACCACCTTGCCACGGCATCCGGACGCATGAGGGTAAAGGTCACCGCGAGAAGCAGGGGAATCTCGTAGAACCTGTTTCTGGTCACAAACCAGCCCTGGGTGGCCGAGGCGAATGCAAAATTCCCGACACAGGCCATGGCGAAAATCAAGAATCCCTGGGTCCAGCTATTGATATTGTACAGGATCAGATCCGCATTGAAGATAAACATAAAGGGCAGAATGGCCGTCCGGATGTCATACATGAACCCCTGAAGGCCTGTCGGGATGGGCGGTGATTTGGCTATGGCCGCGGCCGCGTAGGCGGCCAGCCCCACAGGGGGTGTGTCATCCGCCAGGATCCCGAAGAAGAAGCAGAAGAGATGGGCGGCCATGATCGGCACCACAAAACCCATGTCCCCCCCCACTTGCACGATAACCGGGGCAGTCAATGAGGCCATGACGATGTAGGTTGCGGTTGTTGGAAGCCCCATGCCGATGATCAGGCTGGCAAAGGCCGTAATAATGAGCAGAAGATAGACATTATCACCGGCGAGCACCCCAATAATCTCGGTTATGAGCTGGCCCAACCCCATGGCCACCACGCCCACGATGACGCCTGCGGCCGCCGTTGCCAGGGCGACGGCGCACATGTTGCGTGCCCCGTTTGCCAGGCCCGTAAAGATATCCACGATACTTTTCTTGATGGCGGGGATAACCGGTTCTTCGTTGAAATAGGCCCGGATCGGGTGCTGGAAGAGCATGATAACCGCCAGGATCCAGATGGCGTGGAAAGCTGATAACTCAGGGGAATGCCGCAGGATAATCAATTCATAGAGCAGGGCAATCAGAGGAATGAGATAATGAAGGCCTCTCAGAAATGTCCTGAAAAATGGCGGTAATTCACTGCGGGGGATCCCTTTCAGGCCCAGCTTGGAAGCCTCAATGTGCGTGATGTAAAGCAAAGCGGCATAGGAGGCAAAGGCCGGAATCGCCGCGGCCTTGATGACCTCAATATAGGGGACATTCACATATTCGGCGATAATGAACGCGGCCGCTCCCATGATCGGCGGGGCGATCTGGCCGTCCGTACTGGCCGCCACCTCAATGGCCGCCGCCTTCGTGGCAGGATATCCGACCCTCTTCATTAAAGGGATGGTAAAGGTCCCTGTGGTGACGATATTGGCGATACTTGATCCGTTGACCATACCGGTGAGCCCGCTACCCAGGACGGCGGCCTTTGCCGGACCGCCCTTGAACCCGCCCAGGAGACTGAGGGCAAGCTTAATGAAGTATTCTCCGGCTCCGGCCTTTTCCAGCATGGACCCAAAGAGCACAAACAGGAAGACAATAGTGGCCGATACATCCAATGGAACGCCGTATATACCTTCCGAGGACATGCTTATCTGGCCGACAAACCTGTTTAGAGAGACCCCTTTGAATGAAATCACATCGGGCATGTATGGTCCCAGGAAGGCATACGCACAAAAGACTATCGCAATAATGGAAAGTGCCGGACCGATGACCCTGCGGGATGCCTCAAGGAGGAGGATCAGCAGGATCATCCCGATCACAATGTCCTGGAGAATGGGGGCTCCATAACGCGAGGTGACGCCTGCATAGTCTACAGCTACATAAACCGCTGAAAAGCAGGCCACTATGGCGACAACATAGTCCGGAAGGGGTATTTTATCCTTGGCTGACAGGAATTTGAGACCCCATCGGGTCTTCTTGAAAAGGGGATAGTTCAGAAAAACAATAAGAAATGCAAAACCCAGGTGGATGGCTCTGATAAAGACGGTATCAAGAATGAGCCAGCTTGCGATAGAAAGCTGAAAGAAACACCAGATAACCCCGATGGCGGGAATTACATACTTTGAAGGCCCTTTCGGCTTCCGGGAAAGACCAGCCTCTTCTTCTGCCAGCCGGCGAGCCTCTTCCAGCCCCTCGTCTTCCCTTTCGGTTTCAAGAAGATTCATGTCAGTACCCCTGTCGGACCCGTAATTCACTGTTTCCAATTCGTCTTCGTACCGAAACCTTCAGACTGCTATGGAATCCAGGGGCAGCAACGCTGCCACCCCCGATTCCCTGAAAAGCTACTTCAAACCGACTTCTTTATAATATTTCATTGCACCCGGGTGGATCGGTGCACTCAGGCCTTCCAGCATGTTTTTCTTGGTCAGATAGGCATAGGCCGGGTGAAGTTTCTTGAAGGCCTCAAAGTTGTCAAAGACTTCTTTTACGATCGCGTACACCACCTTGTCAGGTGTCTTGGCGCTGGTCACAAAAGTGGCTTTCACCCCAAAGGTAGCCACATCCTTATCATTCACCGCTCCGGGATAAAATTCCGTCACATGGGTGACGGATTTTGCATAATAGGGATATTTCTTGAGGAGACTTTCGATATTTGTGATCGGAACGAACTTGACCTTTCGTTTGCCCGCGGTGGCTTCCTTGTAATAACCACTGGGATGTCCAACGGTGTAAAAAGCAGCATCAAGCCTGCCATCCTGGATCAACCCTGGGGCCTCTGCGGCCTTTAGGCTTTCAGCGTGAAAATCCTTTTTGTAATCCAGCCCATTAGCTACCAGGGCATCTATGGCGTTTTTTCGGTAACCTGAGCCGATATTGCCGATGTTGACGCGCTTCCCTTTGAGGTCCTGCATGCTGTTGATGTTGGCGTCAACAGCGGCGATCAAGTCAACACTTTCCGGATGGATGGAAAATACCGCGCGAAGATCCTTTTGAGGACCGAGGTCTTTCCAGTCAGCAAGACCATGCCAGGCCTGGTACTGGCGATCGGACTGGGCTATGCCGAAATCCATATCGCCGGACATGATTGCCTTGATGTTAAACACCGAGCCTCCGGTCGACTCCACCGTGGCACGAATGCCGTATTCTTTCCGCTTCTGGTTGACCATCTTGGCAATGGCGCCTCCGGTGGGATAGTAGACACCGGTAATGCCACCGGTCCCGATGGTGACGAAGGTGATTTTGGCCTGGGCCGTTGTCGGCAAGGCCCCTGTGAACAGGGCAACTCCAAACAGCAGTGCAACACTCGCAATAATCAGTTTTTTCATGGAAACTTCCTCCTAACTTTTCTTGTTCACATCATACACAGGCAAAATACCCGCTGCCAATACGCGAAAAAAGTCTTTCTCTTTCCCCTCCTTTCATGATGGATCTCTTTTTTGGCTGGTGCCCATGGGGCTTGGTGTCATCAAATCTGACGAAATGGAGACTTGTTGTTGCCGCGGTTGATCGTGGTTAGAATGCCGATCGTGTGCTTGGTGTGGAAATAGGGAGCACGCTCAACCGTGGATCATCGACGAGTTGAGTTCAGTCTGTAATCAAAGACATGATATTTACTTATTATCAGCCTGCCTTCCAAAAATCAACCTCATATTTGATACTTCTCTGAAAACGCATCTCATTGCTCATGGGGGCTTAGATTTCATTTCCCTACGCTAAGTGTCGTGGTGATGCTTTCACTTGACACATCGACGCGTTTTCATTATTTACAGGGGAACCGGAACAAGGCAGATGCCTTGAGGTCCCCCGGAAAAGAAAGGAGACATCCAACGTTATGGAATACTCGATCAGCCCCGAAGGGGAACGGTTCAATATACCTGAGGAAGAGGACTACAAGGCGGAATTCGAGCGTCTTCTGAAACTGGCCGAAGTCAAGAGGGCGGAAGGGTTCGAGATCGTTGTGGTGATGGGCCTCGGTTTTGTCGGTGCGGTCATGGCCGGCGTGGTGGCTGATTCCGTGGACAAGAAAACCGGCAAACCGGGCAGGTTCGTCATCGGCATGCAGCGGCCCAGCACCAGGAGTTTTTGGAAGATCCCACTCTTTAACCGGGGCATTTCCCCGGTCAAGGCCGAAGATCCTGAGGTAGCGCCCCTCATTGAACGATGTGTAAACCGGAAAAAGACCTTGACCGCCACTTTCACCTACGATGCCCTGAAACTGGCCGATGTCCTGGTGGTTGATGTCCAGTGCGATTTTCTCAAACAGGATCTGGGAAACCTCCGAACCGGATTTGCGGATATCAGTGCCCTTGAAGAAAGTTTCAAGGTCATAGGCCAAAAAATCTCACCCCAATGCCTCGTCCTCATCGAGACCACCGTTCCGCCCGGGACCACCGAATACGTGGCCTATCCGCTCATCAGGAAGGCCTTCAAGGCCAGGGGCATTGAGGAAGAACCCCTCCTGGCCCACAGTTTCGAGCGCGTCATGCCCGGAAGGAACTACGTGAAATCCGTGAGGGACTTCTGGAGGGTCTGCAGCGGCGCCAACCAGGAAAGCAGGGAGCGGGTCACCCGGTTCCTGTCCGAAATCATCAACGTGGAAGAATACCCCCTCACCGTATTGGATAAACCCATTGAAAGTGAGACCTGCAAGATCGTTGAGAACAGCTATCGGGCCACCATTCTCGCCTTCCTGGACGAATGGAGTCTCTTCGCCGAAACCAACGGAGTTGACCTGATCAAGGTCATAGAGGCCATCAAGGTGCGCCCGACCCACAACAACATCATTTTCCCGGGGCCCGGTATCGGCGGCTACTGCCTGCCCAAAGACGGGGGCTTGGGGCTCTGGGCCTACAAACATCTCATGGGATTCGAAAACGACATCTTCAAGATCACCCCCGAGGCCATCAACATCAATGACACCCGGGCACTCCACGCGGCACAGCTCGTGCGGGATGCCATGAGAAACATGGGCCGAATCGTTGCGGCCTCCCAGGTGACCCTCCTGGGAACATCTTACCGGGAGGATGTGGGAGATACCCGTTACAGCGGGTCGGAGATCATCATTCGAAAACTGACGGAAATGGGCGCCGAGGTCAAGGCCCACGACCCCTATGTGATCCACTGGTGGGAGCTGGAAAAACAGGAGAACTATCCGGCCGCCGGCAGCAGCTGGTCAAGGTTTTTCAGAAACCAGGAGCATTTGAATGAATTCCGCATGTCCCCGGATCTCGAAGAGGCCCTGAAGGGATCCGATGCTGTCGTCCTCGCGGTGCGCCACCAACCCTATCTCCAGCTCGATCCGGATCGTGTGGTGGAAATGGCCGGGAACCCCCTGGCCGTGATAGACTGCTTCGGCATGCTGGACGATCAAAAGATCCAACGCTACTTTGAGCTGGGTTGCGAGGTCAAGGGCCTGGGCCGAGGACACATCAACCGAATCAAGGAAAAAGTCCGGAAGCGGAAGATGCGTTAGGGCTAGATCACGCGGGGTCCACTTCCTCAGGTAACAGGATTCGAAAAGCGTTGGGCCCCGCCACCAGATGGATCCCGTTTGCAAGCCTCAGCACATAGAATTCAAAGGGGGATTCCGTCCGCTCAAGGATCACGCCCCTCACGCCCCTGTAGCCCTTTGTCATTTCCACGCGTGTGGATGGTTCCAGCATGTATTTTCTCCTTACTCACAAATCAGAGAGTCATGTTCAAAAGATTGGATATGTAGAAATATCGAATGTTTTCGCCGGGCGTTGAGGATTTCCCTAACGCTCCGGGCCTCCGGGTTTTATCCGCCGGAGTCAAGGAGCAGGGCGTGAGACTCTTTTTCGGACACTTTCTCATAGTGCATTTGGCACAAAACACCGGCATGGACGGCTATTTGGGGTTTACGCCTCCAGAAGCCCTGCCACCCTCTAATCGCTACCCTTAAACCCCAAATGGGCGTTCATCCCCTCCGGAGTATTTAGAAAGGGTCTGAAAAAGCGTGTCAGGCTCTCCTCCACTTCGTTCCTCATAGGCTGCTGCTTTTCCAACGGCTGACCCTTCCCCGATCAAACAACAGTTGACACGAGGGCCAACTTGTTGCCTAATGCGGGTTAAAAGGTCAATCAGCTCAGGGGAATTCCATGACGATGATCTGCCCCAAATGCGGATTCAACCAGCCCTCGGATCTCTACTGCGCCAAATGCGGCGTTGACGTTTCAAAATATCGCCAAAAGCGGAAAAAAAGTCAATTCGTCGCCGTGATTTTGGTGGCATTTTCTTTTCTCTTCACCATCGCCTTGGTCAATCACGTGCGACCCGGGAAACCGGTCCAGTCAAGAATCGCTCGTGAAACCTTTCCCTCAAGGCCCATCGGACCGGAGAAGATTGAGCGGACGAACGCCCTGAAGCAATCCTCTGAGATAAAAAAAACTGCCACAGGCTTCAGGCCCCAAAAAACGAAACACGGCCCCACCGTTGCGGAAACTGAGCCGGAGACAACAGTGGGGCACGAAACAGGGCACAACCCTCACCCACCGGAAAAGAGTAACCCGGCCGGGAAATCGGAGGGAAAAAAGGACCAGACAATGACCGCTGTCCAGTGGTTCGAAAAGGGACTTGCCCTGGACGATGATTCTCCGGACGAAATAGCCCTTTATGAGAAGGCACTGAAACTCGACCCTTCATTCGCCCCGGCCTATTTTCGTCTCGGCGCCATCTATATCAGAAACGCGGAATATGACCGGGCGGACCGGGCTTTTGCGAATTTTCTGCAGTTTGCCAACAAGAATGAAAAGAGCCTCTACGATATTTATGTCTTCTATTCCCCATCTGAAGTTGAAAACCTGGGCGGTGAAGAAGCAGGTTCGGACACGAAACTGACTGAAAAAACATTGAATACATCTCAGGGAGTGGCCTCTTCCGCAGCACTGGGGACACGGGAAGAAGGCAAACCTCCTCAATCCGAAGAACTGCAGGTCGCCATTCCCTTCCGTAACAGGGGTAACGCCATCATCGTTTCCGTTCGGCTCAACGGACGCACCCCCGTCCCCATGCTCCTCGATACCGGTGCAGGTGTAACGGTTCTGTCATCCGCATTGGCCGAGGACCTGCGCCTCAATCTGGAGGGAGCCCGGACTATCCGACTCAAGACCCTCACCAGCGAGGTCCGGACGCCGCTCGTGAAACTGGATCGTCTACAACTGGGTTCTCATGTCAAGAAAGACCTGGAGGTGGCAGTCAGCAGTTCGAACATGGCACCTGGTGCCTTTGAGGGTATCCTCGGTATGGACTTTCTGGGTGATTTCACCGTCGCCATTGATTCTCATACCAAAAGCCTGTCACTCAAGTCCCGCGATACAGGGCTTGAAGGCCAACCGTAACCCTGCTCAACCTTCTTCCACAATGTAGGCGGCCAGCTTTTCCTTCAGGGAATCCGGCCAGACTTCCTCGAAAAGAAATGCGTTGACCTCTTCTTTGCTCAGGCTCTTCATGATGTCCCCCGGCAAATCCCGCAGGGCCTCCATTCTTCCCGTCTTCGGTTCTCCCTTTGCATTTTTCGCTTTACCCATATTTATTTCTCCCTAATTCTCGGCGATCCTCTCTCATCGCACGCGAGCGCGGGCACTTCGGTCCGTGTAGTACCCGGTTTTCGTTATGATAAAGCTTGCCAAATGAAAAGGCAACCTCCATGGCCGGACGCTTTGCCCCCTTGACAGAATCCCATTTACGTTTAATGTTATGCATATAAAACCGTGCCCCTATTTTCTGCCAAGGTTGAAACCCATGAAAAAAACCTTTTTTTTCTTCTCCGCCCTTTTCATTCTATCTTTTTCCGGTTGGGCTTCGGCGGCACCACTAGATGTCTTTGTGAGCATTCTCCCCCAGAAGTACTTCCTTCAGAAAATTGGGGGGGATCTGATACATATACATGTCATGGTCCTTCCGGGAGCCAGCCCGGCGACCTATGAGCCCAAACCAAAACAGATGGTAGCGCTCTCCCGCTCAAAGGCCTATTTCTCAATTGGCGTGCCCTTTGAAAAGACCTGGCTGCCCAGATTTAGAAGCATGTATGGAGAACTGCCGATCATATCCACAGACAAGGGGATCGCCAAGAGGCTTATGACGGGCTCTCATTCCAAAGGGAACCGGAAGGATGGGCCAAGAAAAGGGGCTCAAATGGGTGAGGGAAGAGACCCCCACATCTGGCTCTCTCCACCCTTGGTCATGGTGCAGGTGCGCAACATCCTGGACGGGCTTTCCCGGATTGACCCCGCCAACAGTAGTGTGTACGAAGGGAACTACAAGCGGTTCCTGAGAGAACTGGAAAGGCTGGATACGGAGTTAAGGGCGTTGCTTGGAGGCTATGGCGGCCGGTCCTTTCTGGTCTTTCATCCGTCGTGGGGATACCTAGCTGAAACTTACGGTCTGAGACAGATTGCCATTGAAGAAGAGGGAAAGGCCCCGGGACCGGGACATCTGAAGGCGTTCATAGAAGTTGCAAGAAAGGAGGGTGCAAAGGCCATATTCGTTCAACCCCAGTTTTCGGAGAAAAGCGCCCGGATCATTGCCCGGGCCATCGGGGCAAGAATCATATCAGCCGATCCCCTGGCAGAGGACTGGGCTCAGAACCTGAAGCATGTTGCGGCAGCGCTCAGGGATTCGTTCCGATAGCCAAACACCTATCTCACCCTCAAAGCTGCTTCCACCAGAGATAGAAGAAATTGACCGAAGGAAACGTTGGGTGTATGGCGAGAATCCCGGCCTCTTGCGCCCCACGAGATGGTCGTTCAGCGGCAGGAGTCGGTTGGGTTGACGAAATGAACATTTTCTGACCGGCCTTGCTCACGGCCACAACAGGAGTTGAAGGGATACTGGTCCCGATCTCCACGCCCCCTCTCGGATTGTGGGGAAAAGTTGTTTCGAAAAAAGCCGACTCACCGGTCTTGTAGTTCAAGGCATACAGGGTTGCCGTCCCTCCGGAGGGATTCGGCGTAAAACTGGTCACATAATAGACCTTGTTAAAGACCAGGCCCTTTGCCAGGACCTTTTCGCCTGGAGCAAGGGGCAGGTACCAGCCCTGATCCACAAACCCATTTCTATCAACATCCGCAGTCTCATCGTCCAGGTCCGGCACCCGGTATGGTAGTGTGGTAATATCCACCAGGTCCAACTCGGTCAATGTATCGGATCCGCTTGCATCCTTGATCGCATAGATCCTGTCCAAACTGTTTCGATTGCAGGCATCTTCCACATCTCCTGTTCCCGCAAAAAGCAGATCATAATCTTTCTCAAGGGTCACACTGGGGGGATAGAAAAATCTCCGTACGCGCGGCGTCTCTCCCGGGATGCCCGCGAAAAACAGAATATGTGCCTTCCAGTCAGTCACGTTTTCGTCTGATTCGGGAAATGGCAGGGGATTGTCCTCCTCATCGGTGAACTTTCCAATACGCCACAGTTGGCCCCCGACGTCGCCCACATACACCTTATCCGCGAACCCATTGTCATCTTCATCCACCACCGTGACGGCGCTGGGGATGGCATAGTCCATGCCGCTGATCCCCGTTGAATCGTTTTCGAATTTCGCAAGAACATTACCGTCAGAAACTTTTATGGCCAGGATGGCCTTTCCAGCGGAGTTGTCCGGCGTGTAGCCCCCTCCCACGAAAAACACCGGCGTCCCGGTCTCGTCATCATCCGCGGTCCTGACCAACGCGAAGGCCGGCACCGACCAGGTTTCACCCAATGCAGGGATGACGTTGTCGGGGGCGGCCGCGGGAGGAAGGTGCAAGATCGCAGCATCATTGACCTGGTTGATTCTCCACAAAAACCGTGGTGCTTGCGGGTCAGTAATGTCCAGGGCAAAATAACCGGTGCCGCCCGTTCGCTCGCCGCAGACAAGAATGGCCTGGTCCCCGTCCCCTGCATCCAGAACGCCGTCGCCGTTTAGATCCTGCACAAAGACCTTCGGGCTTGCGTCAACAAAAAAATCATGGTCAATCCCTTCCAACAGGTTCTTGAGCCGGTGGAGCTGATCCGGGGGAATGAAGGCCCATGCTTCCGTGCCGGAGAGGGTCTCGTTGCCATGCGGATCCATTTCGCTGTCCAACACGGCATGGAGCATCCCATCGTTCGCCCCGAAAAAGACCATGGTCTTGGAAGAACCATCGGGGAAGAGGTAGCGGACGACCAGCGGCCGGCTATGAACCACATCTCCCAGGATCGCCGCCCTGTTCTCCGCGGTGTTGCCGTCGCCGTTTTCATCAAACACATCCGCCCCGCGAACAAATTCGATGATCTGGGAGGGGCTGTGGGTGGGGTTTCCCAGCACTTCGGCCGTCAGGAGAGGATTGTCCGATCCAAACCGGTTGCCCGGATCGATCAGATCGGTGGACGAACCAAGGTAGGTGTAGATGTTTCTGTCCGTGTTGGCGATGTAATTAGCCTTTGAGGGATCTGCCCAATCTTTGGCGGCCCAGAAGGGCACTGCTTCAGCCTTGATGCGACCGTCGGCTTCCAGAGCGGCTTTCTCATCTTTTCCCACGACCACATTGTCGGCGGAAAGGGCAAACCTCACGACATTCCCTTCCCAGAAGGGGCCTGCCTTCGCCCGAAAGAAGGCCATATAGACCTCATTGCCGCTCTGGCTCTCTTCAGGAGGGATGACCGGTGCGGTAAGCGTGTTCCAGCCCTGATCTGGGCTGGAGAATGCCACCAGACAGGTATCGTCGGCGAGACTCCTCACGCACAGCAGTACCAGGAAAGAAAAGATCACTATCCCTGAAAACCAGGCGCACCGTTTTACCATGCCATTTCCCATTTGCCTACTCGACCACCCGTTCTCCCATGAAACCTAAAAGCCAAGCCTGTAAAAACCGATCTCAAGACTCCTTCTGGCGCCGGAAGGACCATGCCCGTTACAGATCATCTTGTATCTATGGGCCTTGAACGCGCCCACCTCAAATCCGGACCCCCTGGGAGCAGCAGAAGCGCCCAGGTATTGAACCGTTCCATCAAATGACTGTCCAGGGCCCAGAACTCCCCCGGGAGAGGAAAAGGTCTTGGGGGCGCTACCGGACATATTCTCATTATCATAGAGGTTCGGACTTCTCGTTACATAGCCGCCTGCGGATTCCGCCGCGTAAAAGGCCTCTTTTTGAAGTCGCCAGTTTGCCGCCATCCCCAGCTCTGATTCACTCAGTTGACTGGCTGCTATCCCGATGATGGTGAGGAGCGCCAGGACCACCAGCGCAATCACCATAACGGACCCTTGTTCCCTGTCTCTTCCAGCCTCTGACTCCCGCATTGCCCGTTCTCCGTTACAATTGTGGCTTAATGAGCCGCAAAGAGACCTTTTTCTCTCTGCCGCGCTCATCCCAGGCCACAATGATGTTAATAGTTTTCGTTCCGGCGGTAGCATCGTCTATCGCCACATTCCAGTACACGGCGTACGCCTTCCCCGTGGCTGTGTGCCGGTTTGTCCGGTAGTCGGCATCCGCCGTTGTAAGGGGATTCTTATCAAATCCCGTGTCTTCAAGACCTGATGCCCCATCGCCATCCCTGTCCTCAAGATTCACATCACCATAACCAAGAGCTGCCAGTTTTTCCATCCTGTCTGCTGCGATGGTGGCTGCATTCGTGAGATCCGTTGCCACCGCATTGGCCCGCATAGCAGACCCCTGCATGGTTGCTACCGCCAGAAGACCGATGGTCAGGATGGAAATGGCCATAATCACTTCCAGCAATGTGAATCCCTGTTGCCTTTGTTCCTCGGATCTGACGTTCTTTTGACTGTGTTCCATGGTCCTTTTTCGCCTCGATCAAAACGCCAGATTGCGGCACAAAACTTCTGCCGTCATCAGCCTGCGGCGGAAGTGGTCCTTCTGGAGACCCAAAACGGTCTGGCCTTGCTGGTTCACATAAACGGTCATGTTTGTATAATGCGGGTCCTGGGCCTCGGCCCGCACAACCAGCGTTATCTGGATGGACCTGATCTTGGAGGCATCAGCCACCGGGGTGGGCAGCACGTTGCCAGCCTTGTCAAGGTAGACGAAATTCAGGGAATCCACGTCTTCCACCACCGGCTGGTTACTCGCCGTGAACGGGGTCTTTCTGCCAAGTTTTTGTATGCCCTTTGAGGTATAGAGGGAATAGCTGATATCCTCATTGTTCTCGCTGGGATCACCATTACCGTTCAGGTCCTCTGTGAGCCTGATGGAATGGGAATCAGCCGTCAAAATTCCGGCATCGGCATGGCCGCTGGGATCACATCCCGCCATTGAGATATCCCTTTGCATGTAGAACATGGCCGCCCGCACCTTCTGTTCCAGGGCGGTAACCTGTGTTTGGGCCGCATAAGAACTCTGCTGGGAGCGGTAAACAGAATAGGTGCCTGCCATGACGATACCGGCTATTGCCATGGCGATGAGCAACTCCACCAGGGTAAAACCAGGTGAGGACCGCCATCTCCCGCCTTCCCTCTTTTTTCCCATGATGACCATGCCTCTTTGTTGCTCCAGTGGTTGGTTATTCGATACGCACGTTCCCGGCAGAAGAAAGGACCAGCTTCATCTTTTTTCCGTTCGTATTTCTGAGAAAGGCCGTCCCCATCCCGAGGCCACCCGAATTGCTCGTCGGAATGCCGCTGGGCCGAAAGGCAATGGCGGGAATGCCATTGTCATTCTGCGGGAAGGTCAGGCCGTCTCCCCCTCCTTTTGAGAGATCGAAAGAGACCCCCTGATACTGTTCACCCCCTCCCCAGAGTCGCCGGGCAAGAATCTTTTCTCCCGGATCATACCCCAGGTTATTGTTGGCATCAACAAAGACGACATAGGAATACGTCTTTGACCCGATAGCCTGATTAAAGCAAATGGTGCTGTAGCTTCCGCTTTTGGTGGCGGTAATTTTTGCAAGTTGGAAATTGGAGAAGAGATCTCTGGCCGCGGCCTTCAGCCGATAGTCCGGCAACCAGGTGGAAAATGCGGGGATGGCGAAGGCAGCCACGATGGCCATAACCAGTATCACCATGAGGACCTCCAGGAGGGTGAAGGCCTTTGCTCCTCCCGGAATACCTGCGAAGATCTTTGGGGGTCTCGTTCGCATACTGTAGCCTTTTCCTGACATACATCAAGTCTGAAAGCTAACGAAGAAACTGAAACCTTTTGAAATTGGGGCATTTTTAAATATATTACCGCTTATGTTCCGACGGCGCAAACATTTTTTGTAGGCCCTCAATCCATTGAACTACCGGATTCTATCCGGCCAACGGCATGATATGTTACCACTAACAAAACTCAACGCATCCGTATTAAGCAACTGCCAGCTCCCTTAAAGGAACTTCAATCATTTTTTTGGTTTATCTCCTGAACGTACCAATTGTTCCCTATCCTTTACAATTTTTGCTTTAAAATATTGTTCTCCACAAATTTGGCAGACCCCAGTAGGAACATTTTCAATGAGAGCGATTAAATCTGTACCCCAGCGGATGTGACAGGTCATTTTTTAATCCAGCGGCTGGTGTGATTGAGAAGGGAAAGTCTTGAGCTTTTGGAATATTCTACCATCTCTATGCTTTCATCACAACCATCTTTCACACGCGTCTGCCTCCGGGCCGGAACAGACCTAAAGTTCTGGGCCTTCTCTGCCGATAAGTCTTTCAAGGAACCGTTGAATTCCAAGACACAGGAAGCATTTCCGATTTGTTCATCTTTTGTCGAGGTAAAGAGGACTGCAATATGCGTAGGAGCGACCTCCTGGTCGCGAAAGTACGCGCTATTGCAAGAGATGATCGAAACCTGGAGGTTGCTCCTGCAATAGCCTTTTCCCCCTTTCAGCAAACGGGAAAAAGGACGGTAACGTGAGGTGCTTGTCATGAAAAGAAATGTGTTGAAGAGATGGATGATTGGTATTGCAATGCCGCTGCTTTCGCTGGTGCTTGTTCCCGGCCTGTGCCTGGCGGGGAACGGGGACTCCTATTTCAAGAAAGGGACAAGGCTGCTGAAGCAGGCAAAACCGGATCAGGCGGTAGTAGCCCTCACCGAGGCCATTCGTCTCGCGCCGGATCGCGTGGAGGCCTACGCCAATCGTGGGCTGGCCTATCTTGAGGAGAAGAAATACGGGCAGGCAAGACAGGACTTTCTCAAGGCCCTGGCGATTGCCCCCGATGACGTGAAGGCCAACAACAACCTGGGCGTCTTTTATTGCGGCCGGGAAGACTATGACAGCGCGCTGCGTTACCTCCGAAGGGCCACCGGG
>JBAPTR010000077.1:0-13899 GCA_049282265.1 Desulfatiglandaceae bacterium
TTCATCTCTGTCCGTATTCGATTCACGCTGTGCCAGAAGCTATGTGGATGAGGAAGGTGATTTCGCTTACGTTCCCTATGGCCTGGACATCCTGGAAGGGCTTGCCGATGCCTAGGGTAATTCCGGGGACATTATATTTATTTCTTGACCCTACGCCGTCCGATGCAGCCGGTGTTGGGTGACCAAAAAAGGGGGAACACATGATCATTGAGATGCATTACCATCTGGATGAACGGATGGAGTCCATAGAACACCTGTTGGATCAGATGGAAAAATTCAAGATTGACAAAATCGCTCTGATCGCACCGATGGTGGATCCATTTCATGTGGAAGGAACGGCCGAAAAACTATCCAATTTTGTTCGGTTCCTGCTCACCGGGTTCTGGCATCGCCTCGGTCTGATCGCTTATGAAAGCACGGTGACTAAAAGCGGCAAGTTCACCATTCTTGGCAAAACCTATCATATTGACCAGCAGCCCGACAATGGGATCGTCGAAAAAGCCATGAAGGCCCATCCGGATAAATTTTGCACATGGTTTTTCATCAACCCGGCCCGGGAAGATGTCATTGCCGCATTGTCAACAGCATTCCAGAATCCGGGGTGGATAGGGGTCAAATGCCATCCGTTCTGGCACCGATATCCCGTATCAATGCTGGATGATGCGGCCGCGTACTGCAGCGAAAAGGGTCTGCCCCTACTGATTCACCTGGGGGGTAAAAAAGAGAACGGCGATTATCAATATTTGCCTGAGCGACACCCAGACCTGGAAATCATCTATGCCCATGCCGGGGTTCCCCACTACCAGAAATTATGGACGTATGCGAAAACGAAAGACAACGTCTTTTTCGATCTGTCGAGTCCTTACCTGGATGAACCGCTCCGGGTCGCCGCCATGAAAGCCACGGGACCGTCAAAATGCTTTTATGGAACGGACGGTCCCTTCGGGTATCCAGGGACTGACAATAAATATGATCACGGCGCCATACTCGGCGAAATTTATGGATTTTCGATTTCAACTAATGAAAAGGAACAGATCCTGGGAAAAAATTTTGCCGCACTGGCCGGAATTAAGTAATTTTGCTTCCGCACGCTACTACATCATGCTATCGTATTTTTCAATTCCAGAATGTGATGTTGATAACTTATCAATACTTCACCCGTTCAATAGATCGGCTCCCATTAACCCGATTTATACAGGAGGAATATCCCTATGAGTGACGACGTGTATCGCAGACTGGCCAGGGTCCTCGACACCTTACCCAACGGGTTTCCGCCTACTGAAGACGGCCTTGAACTCAGGCTGCTCAAGCGGATATTTGAGCCGGAACAGGCCGAGCTTTTCTGCGACCTGAAACTGACCTTTGAGACCCCGGAGCAGATCGCCCAACGCACGGGCCGCCCCCTGGAAGGCCTTGCGGAGATGCTGACCCGCATGTGGGAACGGGGCCAGGTCTTCGGCGTCAAGTTCGGCGCCATGAAGATGTTCAAGATGGTTCCATGGGCCTTCGGCATCTACGAATTCCAGCTCCCGCACATGGACCGTGAATTAGCCGAGATGTGTGAGGCCTATATGAAGGTTTACGGCCGGGAATTCTTCAAGAGAACCCCCCAGTTCATGCAGGTGGTCCCCATTGAGAGAGAAATCCCCGGAAAACACGAGGCCCTCACCTACGAAAAGGTTTCCGCCATCGTGGAAAACGGCCAGTCCTTCCTCATAAACGACTGTATCTGCAAGAAGGAACAAGGCCTCTTGGAAAACCGGTGCGACAAGCCGATGGAGGTCTGTCTGGGCATCGCCCCGGTTCCCCATGTTTTCGATAACACCACATCGGGCCGATCCATCTCCAAGGAAGAAGCCTATGCCGTGCTCAACATGTCCGAAGAGGCCGGTCTCGTCCATCTGACATGGAATGTGCAAAACGGCCATTTCTTTATCTGCAACTGCTGCGGCTGCTGCTGCGGTGTGCTTCGGGGGATCAACGATCTGAACATCCCCGCATCCAGGGTGGTCAATTCCTATTTCTTCGCGGAAATCGATCCGGACGCGTGCGAAGGTTGCGGGACGTGTGCGGATGAACGGTGCCAGGTGAACGCCATCGAGGAGGGTGAGGACGCCTATCAGGTTGTTAGGGAACGGTGTATCGGCTGCGGGCTGTGCGTGAGCACCTGCCCGGCCGAGGCCATCCGCCTAATGCGCAAACCGGGGCAGGAACTGATGCCACCTCCTGATAACGAAATGGCCTGGTATGAGGCCCGCGCAAATGAACGGGGCATTGATATCAGTCGATACAGGTAGCGGAGCACGTGTGTGTATGGGGTCTCCCTTGACATTGGACAAATGAGCCGGTGCTTCAAAAGAAAAGGGAAGTCTGTGTGCGACAGGGATCTTGTGGGATGGGGTGGGGCCACCCTAACTATCTAAAACTATTAACGAACATACTTGAAAACACCCTTATTTAGGCTGTATATCGAACTTTTCAGGTGCAAAAAGACACTATATCCCATAGGGCCTGAAAAAAAGCTGTTCTTGGGATGTTATTTTATAGGTATCAATAGGTTGGTTCGGCCCGACCCCGAACCGCCCGAACCGGCCGAACCACGAACCACTGAGTAGGGCGTTATGTCGGCTCCAATTTGAAGGATGAACTTTATAAAAAGAACAATGAAATAAGTCCTGCGATGATACCTGGGGGAGGGTAACATCTGACGAAATGCAATAGATAAAAAGGCCAAGGGAGGAAATCATGAAAAAGCTCATTGTCGTGCTTGTTTTTCTGATTTTTCTGTTTTCCGGATGTTCAATCGGAAGCGGGAAAACTGAAATGAAAAATCCAACTTTAGGTCAGCAACTGATCGAACTGAAGGAGGCGAAGGATAAGGGAGCAATTAGTGAGGGCGAATACCAGGCGTTGAAAGAGAAGCTGAAGAAATCCTATTAGTAGGTTTCTAGAACTGAGTTGACGGAATTCTGGGGACAGCATACTTAATTCCAACCAAAACATTCTTCGGACAAGCCGCAGATGTTCGCGTTCGCCACCAGAAAGGAGACAGTGAATCATGACAATCATCGGTATCAACGGAAGCCCGAGAAAGAAGTGGAATACGGCGACGCTGTTGACGAAGGCACTCGAAGGCGCTTCTTCACAAGGGGCTCAGACTGAGTTGGTACACTTGTACGATCTTACCTTTAAGGGATGTAGGAGTTGCTTTGCGTGCAAAATCATCGACGGACGGTCCAATGGAAGATGTGCGCAGAAGGACGATCTGAGTCCGGTACTCAAAAAGATCGAGGAGGAAGCCGATGCCATTATCCTGGGATCACCGATCTACTACGGAACAATGACCGGTGAGATGCGTTCCTTCGTTGAACGTCTATGGTTTGCCCCAATGGTCTATTCTGAACCTCTCCGGTCTGTATTCCCGCGTAGGATAAAGACAGCAATCATCTACACCATGAATGTCACCGAGGAGAGGAGCACCACATTGGGCTACGAGCTAATGTTCAAATCCACTGAGGATAGGTTCCGGATGGTTCTCGGTGAGGCTGAAACGTTCTGTTGCTACGATACGTACCAGTTTCCAGACTATTCTAAGGTTGTCATGGAGTGCTTTGACCCGGCAAAGAAGGCTGCACTGCGCGAGAAGATGTTTCCAGACGACTGTCGAAAAGCGTTCGAGCTCGGTTGCAGGATCGCTTCAAAGGGATAATCACGATTGCGCATCCATAACGTGTCGAACCAGACCATGCACGCTGCCCCGAGTCACGCCGGGCGCGTTTGGCGCCTCTGCTGCGACTCTGTAAAAAGGGCCTCGCCGGATGCCCACCCTTTGGCGGCCCACCATGTGGGCATCGATCTGGCCAAGGAGTGGCGCCTGAACGAGAAATATCTCAAGAAAAAGACCAAGGCTGAGATCCATGCGATCGCGGAAAAGCCCAACACCCGACGCTCCACCGGACGTCAGCAACGCGCTGAGCGGTGAGCGCCAATGTTGGCAGATCGATTTGTTTTGACATTGTCCATGATGTGGATTAATATAGCTATAAAAAGCCACATCATGGAGGTACGATATGAGGACAATTCAGATGACCCTTGATGACAATCTTGTCAAAGCGGTCGACCGTGTTTCAAAGGAACTCCACACAAATCGTTCTGCATTCACAAGAAAAGCGTTACAAGACGCGCTTGTCCGTTACAAACAAGAGCAGTTGGAGCGTAAGCACCGTCGGGGGTATGAACAAAATCCAGTTGCCACCGATGAGTTTTCGGTTTGGGAAACCGAACAGGCTTGGGGTGATGAATGAAACATGGCGAAATACGATGGTATAAATTCTTGTCACCAGATAAAAAACGACCGGTTCTTATCCTGACACGTGATTCCGTGTTGGAATATCTGGGGGAGGTTACCATCGCACCTATCACAACTACCGTCCGCGATATACCATCCGAAGTGTCTCTCTCAACAGCTGACGGCATGCCTCAGGATTGCGCTGTCAATTGTGACCATTTGCAAACTGTTTCGAAGGGGAAAATCGGATCTTTGATTACATCCTTGCCTCGCACAAAGATGTCAGAGGTCGGGCGTGCAATCCGCTTTGCACTCGATATCTGAAAGAGTAGCGGCCAAGGTACTTGACCGGATACCGTGAACCGCACAATCAAACTGCGTTTGCTTGCACGGCCCCCGGCACCGGTCAGCACCGCGATTATACTTCAAAGGTACTCGAAATGAGCATTCCATACCAAATACAATTTAATCAAATTCCATGGGAATCACCAATGGCAGGAGTAAGGCACAAATACGTTGACTATGATGGTCATCGTATTCGGCTCGTTGAGTACTCAAGTGATCTGCCACCGCATTGGTGTGAAAAGGGTCATTGTGGCTTTCTTCTGAGTGGCAAAATGGTAATAGAGTACACGGACACCGAAATCATTTACAATGAAGGTGATGGTATCATTATCCCAGATGGGCCAGAACATAAACATAAAGGCAGGGTCTTATCCGAGAAGGCCCTGGTGTTCTTCATTGAAAAAGTATAACCCGGCATTCAACCGGACGCGGAGCAACTTGTGCCTATTTTCTCGGAGTGCGGATCACCGCGCCGGTTAATTCTGCGTTAACTTTTAAAAACATTTGTGGGTGTTACAATTAATGAAATCCTTGATTGATAAAACAGAATTTATTGAAAAATTGGAGAGTTGGGGGGCAAGTATTGTTCGCGTGGCGGATACTGCCAAACTATCAGGAATTGATACAGAACCAAGTGACCTCTTAAGCGGTTTTCACAGGGCAGTAAGTATTGCAGTCCGTCTTTCCGGTCCAATAATGAACATGATTGACAAACAGCCTACTCCTCTATATTCATCCCATTACTGTCGAGTAAATGCACTGCTTGACGACCTTGCCGTAAGAGCAACAAATTTTTTGCAATCAAATTCCGCTCAAGCAGTTCCCATTCCTGCAAGCCAAACACTCGATTCAGAAAAATGTACATCATATATATCACACAAAGCCGTTGCATTAGCTGCGGGGATAGGTTGGCAAGGTAAAAGCCTTTTGATTGTAAATCCGGATTTTGGTCCGAGAATTAGGCTGACAACAATTCTTACAGACGCTGATATCGTGCCCGATTCACCGATTAAGAATAGATGCGGAAAATGTCAGCAATGCAAAGACCATTGTCCAGCTGGAGCAATCATTGGAGCTAATACCACCAGCCATTATTCCAGCAGGTCAGATGCTATAGACCTTAAAAAATGCGTTCATCAAGTGCGTAACGTATTTGGTAAGCTCCCGAATATTACACCAGGAATCTGTGGTATTTGCATTAGAGTTTGCCCATGGGGTAATAAAACAAAGAAGGTTGAACAATGAAATACAAGTTAACAATTTTCTGCACCTGATCGGTGTTACGCTGCCGCTTCACACCGACAAGTGAGAAATACGATTGCCAGGGGGTAAGATGAAGAGGCTGTATATTATTAAGGCTGGAACCACGTTTCCCGCCATAGCGAAACAGTTCGGCGACTTTGACAAGTGGACGGCAACGGCGCTTAGGGTAGTGGATGTTGAGACGGCTATTGTGGATGCTGAAAATGGAGCTTCTCTCCCGACAGCGGAGGAATGTGCGGGCGCGGTGATAACGGGATCTCATTCGATGGTAACGGACAACCTTCCATGGAGCGTCAAACTGGAAGAATGGATAATGTCTCTGTTGAATGCAGGCACACCCCTTTTCGGCATCTGCTACGGGCACCAGCTCCTTGCGCGAGCCGCTGGAGGTCAGGTGGGCTTCCTCCCGCAAGGCAAAGAGATCGGTACCGTAGGTGTCCATCTACTTCCTGATTGCGCTAATGATCCCCTTTTTCGTTCGTTTCCTCGATCGTTTTTCGTCCATACCGCTCATTCACAGACAGTGCTTAGGCTGCCGACAGGAGCCACATGTTTGGCGGCCAATGCCTATGAGCCCAATCATGCCTTTCGCGTTGGGGACTGGGCTTATGGAGTTCAGTTTCATCCAGAGTACAATATCGATATTATGCGATCATATATCCAAGAGCAGACAGACGAACTCAAGGCGGCGGGAATGGACGTTTCGAAGATCTTGAGTGCGGTTGAAGAAACGCCGGTCGCAGCTGAAACGCTCAGGAACTTCGGCAACATTGTCAGAGAACGGCTGACCAACAGATCAATGCAGCCGACTCGTAAGGCTTGCGGCTGATCTCGGTGTTCGGTACAAGAGATGAAGAAATCAGGCCGCATCGGTACGCATGTCCGGCTTGAGCCCTTTGACCACTGCGGCTTGCCGCTCGAGATCTTTCCCCTGCGCGGAAAAATTGTGCGCAGGCTCCACACAATTGGCGGCGCTGATGACTTGTATCGACCTGCGACCGCTGTTGGTTTCCACAATAGTGGTCAGCCTAGAAGAGTGGTTTAAAAAAAGAAATTTAGTGTAAAAGGGAGGAGTGAATCATGAATCAGTGGACATTTACAAAAGGACTGCATGAGCTGGGCGAAGATATCTATGCCTATATTCAACCGGATGGCTCCTGGTGTTTAAATAATGCAGGCCTGATTGTTGACGGGAAGCAGTCTATGCTGGTGGACACACTGACCGATTTGGCCCATACCCGGGAGATGCTTGACGCGATATATAAAAAGATAGATGCATCGATAAAATCCGTGGTCATTACACACGGTAACATTGACCATTGGCTTGGTAACGAACTGGTTAAAGACGCGGAAATAATCGCAACCGAGAAATGTGCTGAAGAAATGAAAGCGATGCCCCCGGGAATGATGGCCCAACTAATAAAGGAAGCTCCCCAGTTGGGTGAGGTCGGAGAATATTTTACACGGTCTTTCGGCAAATTTAATTTTGAGGGCATCATCCCCACCCACCCGACCAGGACTTTTAATGGGCAGTTGGACCTCAAGTTAGGGAATACAGAAATCAGGTTGATCGATGTCGGACCGGCACACACTACAAGCGATCTCTTAGTCTATGTTCCGGGAAAAAAAGTTGTTTTTACCGGCGATATTTTATTCATCAATGGGACTCCACTCATGTGGGAAGGCCCGGTAAGCAACTGGACCAAAGCCTGTGATCTCATGCTGGCATTGGATGCGGAAATATTTGTTCCGGGTCATGGGCCAATAACTGATAAAAGGGGCGTGGAGGAAGTGAAAGGATACTGGCACTATCTTGAGGAGGAAGCAAAAAAACGTTTTGATGCAGGCATGAGCGTTTTTGATGCAGCCCGGGATATCCCTCTGGGAAAATATAAAGCATGGGGTGAATCAGAACGAATCTGTGTTAATGTGAATACACTTTATAATGAATTCAGGGAAGAGCCTGTCGATACCAACATTTTGGAACTCTTCGGCTATATGGCAAACTATGCTAAAGAATGGAAATAAATCGATGGCCCAGGACTGTGGGTTCGATGATCCGGAGGGATTCGGGACTGGGAATATTCCATTGGCGATAAATGGTTTTTGGAATAGCAAACCGGTTTTACTAAATGGAAAAGGGGGCAAGTCTGCTCTTGACTCATGTTTAGGTGTGGAACGAGTATGGCTACCATGATAGTGGGGTCGGGCCACGGGAACTAATTGATATGAAACGAATAATTGGCGAGTTTTCCCTAAACGCGAATTTCTGCTCAAGTTCTCCAAGGATCGGCATCGTTATTTGCAGTGGCTGTATCAAACCAGGAAGAGATATGGATTGAAGATTCGAATAAGGCCTAGGGTCGTCATGGATATGGAGACGCTGTTAGGTTTTTAGGTTGCCCCATCGGTATCCGAAGATACATTAAGATAAAAGCCGATGCAAACCCTTATTTGCAAGAGTATGCCAAGTACTTTTGGCGCAGACGGCACGATAAGGAGAGCAAATTGTTGGCGGCCATGTCGGCCCGTGAACTACGGGCCATGAAGGCCGTTTAGGAGGTTTAGCAGCCGGGCAGCTCCCTAAGGGCTGCCTTTTGAGAGGCCTGAGCCGTATGAGGTCAAGCCTGCTGTCGACCTTTGGCCTTCTAGCTTTAAGGCAATAACAGTCAAATTGGGATCAGGTCGCCTATGAGAAATTAAGTCATGTTTAGATGAAAAAGGTGCTGAGATCCTGTTTTGGGCCACAATGTCCTGCCAACACATGCTTATAAGAGAATCACCGAATACGTCTGACCGTGATTTGTGCAACGGGATTTCGCCAGTCATGCGCAGAGGGATTCACCATATCCGGGTCCGGGCCGATACCATGAATTCCGGCATGGATATGAACATAACCCTCGGGATCTGCAGGGTCATGAGCATTATGACTGCCACAGGGCGGCCCCGGAATAAAGGAGCAGTCCTCGGAATTCCGCTCACTCCCCGCATCATACGCATCCGCCTCGATCGTTATTTCTCTCTTAAGAGGAACGGACAGATTCCGTATAGCAAAGAAGCCGTCATTTGTTGTGACCAGCATGCCAGCGACTGAGAACAACCTCGCCCATTTTGTTGCGGAGACTTCCAGAACCACTGATTTCCCGGGCAAAACCGGGCCATCCGAGACCGCATAATCCAAATCCGGGTCCAGGTCGATTTGATTGATCAATAGACCAGGATCCCCCTCTTCTGCCAGCGCCGCCAGTTGCGGACTCGCCGCATCTCCCAGATTAAAGAGCTGAAAATTCCGGTCATGACTGATAACGATGGGGGGGCTGAATATCTGGCCCCGGGTAAGGTTTGTGATGGTAACCTCGTATCTCATCCTGGATTGACCCGCAAGAGTCGGACCACCTGCCAAAACAATAACCAAAAAAAGAACGATCATGCAGATATTTCTGTTTCTTTCCACGTCACACCTCCTATGCTTTTTCATTTGGATCTCAGCACGCCATACGGCATAATAAACCCCTTGATTGAAAGCATAAGATGTGGATTTCACAGGGTCATCACGAAAATATCATTTTTGTGTCACAGACTCTTTTTAGGCGGATTCTCACACCAGAGCAGGGGTGTGTGGTTGGCGAGTTGGAATGAGAAGGAACCCCTGATCGTTTGCCGCAAATCAAGGCTCCCACACTTGTTCTGAAAGGTGATGAGGACTTGCTTATTCCACCGGAGAACGCGAAAATTCCTGCGGAAAGAACTCCTGGCGTCGAATGGAAGGTCATCTCGGGGCAGACCATCAGACGTTGACAGAGCAGCCGGAAGTAAGCAATGCAGCCATATTGGAATTCTTGCGGAGGCTGAATCAAAGGAAAGTCCGGGTTAACATAATTGGGGGAGCATCATAGCCTCAACCCGCATGCTTGCCTCATAAGGCCATTTCCACTATACTTTTCCTTAGAAAAGGCAACTTCATTTCACCTTCATCAGGAGGATTCGGCAATGAGAAAAGACAATCGTGTTTTTGGGTGGCTTCCCTGCTCCGTCATCTTTGTCGGTACAACAGATGGGGAACAGCGTGACATCATGACGGCGACTGCCATGTTCGTTTCGGAAAAAGCCCCCTTGCTTGTCATAAGCGTGTCAAAAAACCATTTGACCGCTCGATTGATAGAGCAGTCAGGGGAATTCACGTTGAGTATTGCCTCCCAAAAGCAGAAAGAGCTGGCCGTGCTGCTGGGGAGTGCGGAAGGGAAGAAAGAGGACAAATTCAGTCGTTTTTCCATCAGAACCATTCCCAACGGAACGGGGAAATTGCTGATCCCGGAGGAAAGTGCGGCCTGGATGGAATGCAAAGTGGTGAGTCTTCAGGAAATCGATGGTTATCGTTTGGTGATCGGGCGCGTTGTGGACAAAAAGGACTTGGGGAAACCCCCTTTGATTTGGCATGAGGATATGTTTTTCTCCTTGAAACCACTGTGAAAGGCCCGTGGACACAAATCATAAATCATCACTACCAGATCCGCCTTTTCCCTTTCCGATTCGAAGATTTTCGAGTTGGATGTTCCGATCACTCAGAAGGCGAAGCTTGACCAGTATGGGGAGCGAGGATTGGAGCGCAGGTATTTCACACATGCATCAGGGGAACTCGTGGATCGAATCAACGGCAAGCATTGCCTAGTGAAGGCGGTGAAGCCTCAAGGGCATGGGGGTTTTGGGACAATCCATAAGAAACTAAATAACTCCATCGATATACGTCCCCGTTTTCACTCTATTTTGCCCGCCTGAAAATCCTGCAGGTTTTCCTCTACCCACTTCCCATAGACTGCTGATTAGCTGATTATAAAATTGTCTTTTAAAACATTTTTTTATTGCTTTTATGACTGGCTCGACTTACAGAGCCTTTTGGTTTCTTTTATGGAAATGGGCACGCTGTTAGGTTTTTGAGTTTTGATAACGAATAAGTATAGGGCGACAGCGATCGAATATGCCGCGACCTTTGTTTCCCCGGTGGTCCGTGTTCCGGGATCTTCGACTTGCCTTCGGCTGGTAATTTGATTAAAATGTTCAACATATGAAACGGATTCACGCGCAGGAGACTTGCACCCCATAAGTTCACGCCCTTGCCGGGCGTACCCAAGTGCTGGAGACAGACCGGCTGCTAAGCAGTCGGCCGCCCAGCTTATCGTTACAACTAAGAAAGGAGTGTCTCATGAAAGTATTAGTCGTTTACTACTCAATGTATGGACACGTGTACAAGTTGGCAGAAGCAGCTGCTGAAGGAGCACGATCTGCAAAGAATGTGGAAGCCGTATTGCGTCGGGTTCCGGAGACGCTGTCTGAAAGCGTTTTGGCGAAGATGGGGGCGACTGAGGCGCAAAAGCTGCAAGCGCATGTGCCCTTATGCACAGTAGATGAACTGGGCGAAGCCGATGCAATCATTTTTGGGACACCGACTCGCTTCGGCAATATGTGTGGCCAAATGAGACAATTTCTTGACGCGACAGGACAACTGTGGGCGAAGGGAGCACTGGTCGGAAAAGTGGGAAGCGTTATCACAAGCTCAAACACCCAGCACGGGGGCCAAGAATCAACGATCCTGAGTTTCCATCTTACTCTGTTGCATCATGGCATGGTGGTTGTCGGGCTGCCATATGCATTTCAGGGACAATTTATGATGGAAGAGATCAGCGGCTGTTCGCCGTATGGTGCGTCGACAATCGCAGGAGGTGACGGCAGTCGGTTCCCGAGCGAGAACGAACTGGCGGGAGCACAGTACCAGGGTGAGCATGTCGCAAAGATCGCAAGTAAACTCACAGCTTAAGGATGTCCTATGGGTACTTGCGATTGGATGGGTCGGGCCACGGGAAGTACCTGTTTTTGAGTGGATAATTCCTGATTTTGCTCTCTGAAATGCACCGATATTGAGTTTTTTGAGGCCGAAAAGACTGTTTTTCTATGAGACTGCCAGCGGGAATTAAGCGACATTCTATTCCGCGGTACATCCGGCACACCCCGCTCAGACCTTCTTATGGCTTTACTCGACCGGGGTGGGAGCAGACCTTTCATAGATGTAATAGGTACAAGGGACAATACATAAAAAAATAACTAACTTGAAATCTGGTAGGTATGGGGCATGATTTACTTATTTTTTGATGACCGTTGCCCCATTAATAGCCAGCAGAATCAGAATAGTCTTGAAGCGTAATTGCAATTCCCAATTACCCGGGTATGGAAATTGAAAGGGGAATGAGAAGTGCGAGAGTTGATTTCTGTTGTTTCTTTTATCATGGCCGTGTTTGGGGGGACTGGCAACCATGTCTCATAAAGAGGAAGGCAAGCAATCGGTACAGAAGTCGTCTCTCTGGGAACAACTTTTCTGATCCTCTTTCTGTATCTGGAATTCCGTCCGTTTTGATTGTTGGGCTGAGACCTTCTATTGTTACAGTATCCCTGGATAGTTTCTCAAAGGTAAGCGGAAACCAAAGTGTTTCGGATGGAGGTGCCACCGACCTGCTTGGTTGACGGGAGTTTCGGTTGTTCTTCGTGTATTTGTAATGAAAACGATTTGAAATGCGAACCAATTGATACGCCGGATGCATTTTTTTCGCGCCAGTTGTCATGCCGGTCTTTCCACTTCCACGCACAATGTTTTTCTAAATGGATTCTCTCCGCCCACAATGATACATTATAGAAAATTATCATTGCTTGGAACAAAACCTAAGTTTTCCCATGTGAGGAGGGGTAGGATGGAAGTCAAGACGTATTGCAACAATATGAGGGGTGAGCTTATTTCCTGGAAGGCAAAGACCTACGACATGGCCCGAAAAATGGACAAGAGGTCTTCAGGGCCGGATGAAAGGACTGGTGCTTCGATCTCTGAGCTGGGCGCCATGATTGATGAGTTCGAGAAAAAAATCGAAGAACTGGAAACATCTTGCCCTGCCAACTGGGATAAGGAAAGGGCCGATCTGGACGGAATGATAGCGGAAATGAACGAAAGATGGGGTGAGGCCACTCAGATGTCTCCCGATGATTTCTGATGCTCCTACCTGGACCCTTCCTGGAAAGCCGTGTTCACGATCCGATCCTCGGTTGCGGCGATGTCCAGGTTTGGGCCCGCGTAGTTCCCCCAACCATGTCCAGGATCACGTCCACGCCGCGTCCGTCCGTGTAAAGGGGTCAAGTCGGCCGTTGACGCTTGATTTGTTTCCTGACAAGCTTCTCCCATTTCCAGACCCTTAAAAATACGGCACGGTCCGCCGTATTGTTGAAAGAGTAAAGTCCGACATGAAAGCTGATGGAGGACTTCAAAAGAGGATAGAACATTTGACTGAAGTTATCATTAAGAATCAACGGCCGACTTGACCCCTTTACAAGACAATCTGAACTGATAGAAATGGTTGACCCTTCATGAGCAAGTCCACAAAAGAAACACTCGGCTACTGGGAGGTAACAGCAATAGGGATCGGCGGAATGGTCGGAGGCGGAATCTTTGCTGTTCTTGGCCTGTCGGTGGAGTTAACCAGCGGAGGAGCGCCAGTAGCCTTCTTGATTGCGGGTATCCTTGCCCTCGTTACATCCTATTCGTACGCACGACTCTCCGTCACTTATCCCAGTCAAGGAGGAACGGTAGTATTCCCGGATCGGGCGTTTGGCTCAGGCCTGCTGACGGGGACCGCAAACATCTTGCTCTGGATAAGTTACATGGTCATGCTATCGCTCTATGCCTATGCTTTCGGAAGCTATGGTGCATCATTTTTTTCCCCAGCTTCACAGCCTTTTTGGAAACACATTCTGATCACGGGCAGCGTCGCCGGCATTACTGGGCTGAACCTGTTGAACGCCAGACTGATAGACAAGGCAGAAGACTGGATTGTGCTCGTTAAATGGACTCCTGCCGGACGTTTATGAAAAAAAATATCAAAAACGCACCTGCCACAATAGCAGCCATTGTCTGCTTATCTTTCTCGTTATGATACATGGCTGCAAGTCCGCCAAACAAGGCCATGATA
>JBAPTR010000078.1:0-4477 GCA_049282265.1 Desulfatiglandaceae bacterium
CAAACGACTTTTTCTAGTCCTTATCTTCTCCGCGATCGTCTGATAGTCAACAGCCCGCTCGTTCTCTGGCAGGGTCTTCCCACACCGCATCGGCGTACCTGCTCGGGTCATAGTCTGTTCCATGCCGTTCCTCCATGTATCTCTTCGAGTTTTTTAACCATCGTCTCAACCTGGAACGAAAATTCACATTTTTCTTGAGGTTGTTATCCATCAACCACGTTTTCCAGTCTTTGATTTCATCCCCAAGATCCAACGTCGGAAAGTCTATGAGCAAATCCCGGATAACACCGAGGTCCTTCTCATACTTGAACGGGTAACCGGGAATAGATTTCAGGAGAGCGAGCAAATAACGCTCATTCTGAGAAAGATCAGGCTGCCGGCTTTCTACGAGGTTTTTGGGGACTTCCGTTGATTCGTTTCGGCTGTCAAAGGCTTCCTGAGATTCAGAGTTGTTCAGGAAGGGAAAGGCTCGTTGTTCCTCCAGCAGACTTTCATCATCCCTGGCAATATCAATGTCAATGACTTCTGACATATCGGGTACATCCGGATTGCAGGCATCACCGGGTGCGGGGAAGACCTTATGCCCGTTGTTAAGCCTTGATACCTCGTTGTAGTATCTATGACCCGGCCAGTATTTCAAATACCAGTCATTCTTGGCTCCCGGAACTGGAATCCACTCAAACTTTGCGAGAAATTTCGTGCGCAGCAAGTATTCATGGGCATGGTCAAGGATTTGTCGAGCCAGGGAGAAATACTCCTGGCGGGTTATTGGTAATAATGAGCACACCGTCGAATACAGGTACTGGATGTATTGAATCCGGGATTCATTGGCTAGCCGGTAAAATTTGAGCCCAAGCAGTTCGTGCAAACGGGATGCAACAGCACTACTCAGCGATTGGTTGTACTCGTAGTCCAGCAGCTTCGCGTACCGGGCGTTGATGTTTTCGATGTACCAACTGTTCAAATACAGGTAGTTTGCTTCGGCTATGGTGCCGTCATCAAGCTCTTCGCCCTTACTGATAAGACGATCGTAAAGATGAAACGCGTCGCTGAGCCATCTCCTTTTACCTTTGTGGTAGTATGTATGCTTGGACTCAACGGTAGTTGTCATCATCCGCAGGATGGCCTTCTTGATTCCAGCATAGTGCCACCCATTTGCAGGCACTTTCATCAGCCGGCAGAACTCATACCAACTGCCCAGCGGTATAGGGTTGGCAATTGGGAGAGGCATCTGAGAAATGATGCGCTCAACAGTCATGTTGACTTTCCTGGCGAACGGTCCCGGATACCCATAATCGGGATGGGCATTGACCTTCCAGTATATTTCCAGTTTTTCATCACCTTGGCGGATAACCCGGTGCACTTCGCTCCGTTGCTTATTCTTCAATCCCTTGGTACTCAATGCAAAATAGGGATACTGCAGGAAATTGATTTCCTTCCTGATCATTTCGTGGGCGGTTTCCTGCTCTTTTTCAGTTTCTTGCATGACTTCCCTTCGCATTAACTCTGGCCGGCTTGTGCTGTAAAATGAAACACATTCATGTCAGAAAACATTGAGTCGCAGCCGAAGACGACTACCTCTCCGCTTCCATCGTGCCACGACGCGGTAGTATTGTATCTTAATAACCCACGTCTTCGGAGCCGTTCCAGGTATACCAGGATGGCAAAGCTGTTGATCCCCAGCATGACCTGATTGCCAGGCAGGTCTATGTGAGTTGGCGGCGGATTCCCGCCTTTGATTTTTCGGAGCATTTCGCATCTCATCAACAACATCAGCGCAACGGTTAGGGTGGTTTTATTAGGATTCAGTCCTTCAGGATTCCTTTCGCATTTCAGCCTGGAAAAAATGGCATTTGGAACCAGGGTCATGTCAAGATTAAACGGATCAATGGCTTCAAGCTTCACCATCCTGTCAAACCAGTCGAGAACCTTATCGTCCATTCCGTGCCTCCAAATTCTTTTCTGTTGCCGTTAACAGTCTTGCCCCTCTACAAGTAATTATAGAAAGTTTGTTGTTTTTTTCTTCGGAGGACCTTTCGGAATGCCTGTTAAGGCTTTGATTTTATGAGAGACAAAAAATTAGAGATTAGCGAAAAATGAGGAGGGGATGGGGGAGGATTATAGGAGGGGGTATATATAAATCGAAGTTTCACCGTTTTTAAAGTTTGTTCGATCCGGGCCGAGGATTTTGCTCTGAGCGGAAGCCCAAGTCCGGTACAATTGGCACGAAATTTGGATTTCAATTATTATGCCAGTTATATCAATATGTTATATTCACTTTTTGCTTGCAATTCATTTCCTTTCACGGTAGGATACATGCATAACTTGTTGATATCCAACCAGAAAGGAGCAGTTTGATATGTTTATCCTCCACGATATCCTTCGACCCCTTCAGAACGACTTCTCGTCCTCCCGTCTTGGCAGGCAACGCAGCCGGTGGTTCGTTTACGCCCTCCTGGCTTTCATCGTTCCTTTTACCAGTTCCATCTCTTCGAACATTCTTCGGTGCATGAATACACTTTTCGGCATTCATGCGAGCCGACGTCGGTTCTATACCTTCATGAAATCAAACAAGCTTCCATGGACCAAACTGTGGCCCAGGTTGTGGAGCATGATTCCAGCTCCGGAAACGGATGGCCGTTTGTTGCTCGCCCTGGATGATTTCATCAATCCCAAGACAGGCAAAAAGATCTTTGGCTGTTCCTACGTCTTCGATCATGCCGCCAAAACCAACCAGTCCAAATACCCCTGGGCTCAGAATGTTGTTCTGATTGGTTTGCTCAAGCGCATCAAAGGCCGTTGGGCGTGTCTGCCCCTTGCCCACCGATTCTATCTGCCAAAAAAAGCGATTGCCTTAAAATCAGAGAGTATGGATATTTCTGGGGAAACCCTCTCCTTTCACACAAAGCTTCAGCAGGCGGCCGAGATGATTATACAGATAGCCCACCATTTTGCCGGTGTCCCTGTGACGGTTGTTTGCGATAGCTGGTTCGGAAACGATGGTTTGTTCAAACCCGTACACAGGCATCTCGGATCTTTATTTCATTTGCTCTCCCGTTTACGCTCCAATACTGTTCTTTACACTCTGGCACCCACCAAGCGCGCAAAGGGAAAACGCGGCAGACCATGCAAGTATGGGACCCGACTGGGTACCTCCACTGAGATGGCTGCCAGAATCAAAGCAGAGGCATCATGCTACCGTGTGTTTCTTTATGGGCATTACCGCGAGGTCATGGCCTCCACAAAGGTGGTCATGCTCAAGACCCTCAAGTGCCCTGTCCGGGTAGTCTGGGTTTTTCGTAAAACACAGTGGATCGCACTCTTCTCTACCGACCTTCATTTGACCACTGCACAAATCATCGAGTACTATGGCGCAAGGTGGAAAATTGAATCCGGTTTCAAAGAGATCAAACAGGACATCGGGAGCAGCAAAAGCCAGACCCGCAATGCCTATGCGGTCATGAATCACATGAATTTTTCCATGATGGTAGCTACCATTACCTGGATCTATGGGGCACGACTTGAAAATATCCCCGAACGTCGTCACAAAGTCAGAGGCCGCAACAGCTTTGCGTTCTCTGATCTCAGACATATCGTTGCCAAGGCTGCCTTGACACATGATTTTGATGCCGTTTGCCGTACACATGACAAACTCCCGCGAAAATCTTTCGTGGGCACGCTACTGCGCATGATCGCGTGATTCCATGGGACACAATTTCGGTGAAACTTCAGTATATAAATAACTTGTTCTATATCTTCCTCCTACTCTCTTAGAAAGATATTAAAAACAATTAAAAACAACTAGGGCAACAGGATTTGCCATGAAAATCAACATGATATACTACTTTTTCTTCATTCCAGTGTCGATGATCCTTCATTCCACTGTCGATAGTTCTTAATTCCAGTGTCGAGGACCCTTAATTCCAGTGTCGATAGTTCTTAATTCCAATGTCGATAGTTCATCGGGGCAAATTCATTCAAGGCAGGTGACTATTTCAATTCGAAAACTCAAAAATATTTCGCCACAATTTTACTCCCAGTTCGGAGTCGGCTTAACAAATGTCCTCGCGCGCGAACGCGTAATATATAATCAATCTAGTACTATATGTTTGTTTATATATATTAATTAGATATAACAAAAACAAATAACAAAGTAAGTTATACGCGCGCGCGAGACCCGTCCAGAATTCCCGCAAAAAACCTCGGTTCCTCCCCGGATTCATCCACCGTTTTGACCACTTCCTGAGAAAAAATGGTGAACTTTCTATTATTACTTGTAGAGGCATTTTTTGACATTGAGTGACGCTGGATGGTCCCCGGATGCCACCAACTGTCGCCGTACGGTTCCTCAGTAGCACCCGGGTGACACCTATTGTCGCCAATTGACGCCACTCGGCTCCAAGAGAGAAAGGAGGTTTTAACACATGGACACTCTTCCAACAGTCTATCTCGGACTCGATTTGGGATTCGGCGATGT
>JBAPTR010000079.1:0-4103 GCA_049282265.1 Desulfatiglandaceae bacterium
GAACCTAAGTATAGAGACCATTCATGCGACACCATTTTGCCACCCATCGCCCACTTCTGATGGGCACCAACTGGATGATCACCGCTGATCATCCCCTGGCCGCCCATGGATAGAGGGACGCCCTTCACTAATTCAATTGAGAGAGCATCTATTTGAAATGAAAGGCTTAATATGGTAAGGAAATCAAGAGTGGATGCCAGTCTAAATCAAAGAGTAATATATGTTTAATGCTTCGCTCATCCAAGATCGCGCTGCCGGCGCCATCATGGGCGCGTTTATTGGCGATGCCCTGGGCCTCGGCCCGCATTGGTATTACGATCTCACTGAACTTCGCCGGGACTACGGCGATTGGATCGACGGGTACACCGATCCAAAACCCGGTCGCTACCATGATGGTCTGAAAGCCGGCCAGCTTTCTCAGGCGGGGTTCATCCTCACTCTCATGCTCCGCTCCCTGGTTGAGAGCAGGGGCTACGATGAAGAAGATTTTTGTCGCCGTATGGACGAGGAGCTCTTTCCGCTCCTCGATGGCACACCGGTAAGCGGACCGGGCCGCTACACCAGCCAATCCATTCGGGAGGCATGGCGCAGACGTGTTCAGCAGAATCTGCCCTGGGGGCAAACCGGTGGGCACGCCGACACCACCGAAGCCATTGAGCGCACCCTTGCAATCGCCGTCCGCTATGCATTGCACCCCGCCAAACTCGCCGCTGCCATTGCCAATAACACCATCCTTACACAGGTTGATGACACTGTGGTATCGATGACAGTTGCGTTCGGCGCGGTGCTGGGGCTGCTCGTTCAGGGACACAACCTGGACGCGGATATATCGGGAAAGCTCATGAAACTGGTAAAAAACGGGGAGTTGCCCTTTCACGCTGTAACCCGCGACGATCTGCAGCCGCCGCGGCAAGGGGATCCCGATCCGCCGCGCGCAGGCCTTTTCGCCTCGCCGGATGCATTGCTTTCACCTTCTTATATGGCTGCGGCTGCATCAGATCCTGAAATCCACATTGAACCGGCCTGGAAGGTTTCCATCGTTTACGGTATGCCCTGCGCCATTTACCATCAGCTTCCTGCCGCTTACTATCTGTCCGCCCGGTTCCATAACGATTTTGAATCCGCCGTCCTCCATGCCGTCAATGGTGGTGGGCAAAATCAGGTGCGCGCTATACTTGCAGGTACCCTCACGGGTGCTCAAGTCGGTTTGGGGGGCATTCCGAAGCACTTCCTTGAAGGTCTCGAAAAGGCGGGCGACCTTCAACACCTGGCTGAGACGCTGGCGTCACAGGTCGGAAATGCCTGAGATATGAAAAATGAAAGACATATAACTCGGCGCTGCACTCGCTGGATTTGGGGTCACCACGGGAGGTGCTTGTCTTTGACGAGATAACTCCTGATCTTGCCCTCTGAAATGGGCCTCTATTGGGTTTTCCGAGGGCAAAAAGGACGTAAAGGGGGACGAAGTTGAAATTAGGGTTTCTTTTTTCAATTGCTTGGTTATATCCATTTAAATCCGATTCGGGCCGGAATGGTCAACGATTTAGAATCACTTGGCAAATATACTTACAAGTAATTTTTTTGAAGAAGTTCTCAATCAGGCATCAGAGCGCATGGAACGACGCCTATCAACCATTGTTCAAGGCTTCGCTTCCGTAGGCGGATTGAACGGCCTGCTCGAGTGCAGCGATTTCCTCTTCCGACAGGAAATCGAAGTGACTCCCGCGTTTTCGTGCTGAAAGCCGTCCGTTGTTTTGGAAGCAGAAACGAATGAAGAGGTCGATTTGCCGATCGGGCATGTCCACGATCTCCTGCATGGCCTGCTTGGTCTTATCGTACTTGGCCAGGAATGCCAGTTCGCTGGCCAGATCCGTATCGATGGTATGATCGATAAATCGAAAAAGCGCCTCCGCCTGCGGCGTCATATCGATAAAGCGATACCATATGGACGTGTCATTGTGAACGGTCATACGGCCGTCTTCATCGAGCGAGTATTGCACCAAGGGCATAAGTCGCCGGGAGAATGCTTCCAGGGAGGCGTCATAGTCGGCGGGATTTTTCAGCATGGATGCTGAGATGGGAAACATGACGCCCTTGGGTGTGAAACCTCGTCGGGCGAGAATGTTGTGGATCAGGAAACGATGGATTCGACCATTGCCGTCCTCGAACGGGTGCAGAAAAACGAACCCGTAGGAGATGGCGGCCGCCTGAATCACCGCGGACACGCCTCCGGTGTTCATGCGCTCGTGGGCTGCCGTCAGACCGTCCATAAGGTCCCCCAAATCCTCCGGCTTCGGGCATGCGAAATGGATTCGCTCCCTTTGCCAAGCGACTGTTTCGCCGACATAATTCTGGCTTGACCGGTAATCGGAATCGCGGAATCGCGCATCGGCCATCCGGTTTTGAACCTCTATCAATTGCGGTTTTCGGCAGAAGTCCTCTTGTTCCGCGGTTTGAAGCAAGGCCACGAAACGCTCGGTCCGGGTGGAGGTGGGCTTGATATGTTCGATCTCAAAGGACGATTTCGTCTCCTTGGTGTAAAGGTATCGGAGTGCCCGTTTCAAAATTGCAGGAGGATAGCCGTCCACCATTTGCCGGCAGCGTCCGGGCAGGTCAGCGGTTTCGAAGTCGCGAAGCGTGTCGGTGCGTCGAACCGCCGGGCAGAATCGGCCGTCCCCCAGCAAGTTGTCATTGATTCGTTGCCGCCGAACCCGGCGGACCGGGGGGATCGTGTAGTATTCATCCGGTTCGAGTAGGTCGACGTAATTACCCCGCTTCAGGTCATCCAGCGGGAGCGTTTTGCCGGTCAGAAATTCATACAGGAACCACAACCGCCTGGCATACTTGCCCGTCGGTTTGGAGCGGACATATTCAAGGATATCTTCCTCCCCTGACTTCTGAAATAACGTGCCAAGGATTCCGAAATTCGTCCCGTCATATTTGAGAGCGAATTCAAGATGGTCGCCAAGCGTGTCCCCGGGCCAATACTTAGACGGGTAGACCTCCTCAATAACGCCTCTGCTCGAATTTATCCGATGGATGCCGCTGACTGTCACCAGAGACCCGTGCCAGTTCGGGATGACATCGAGATCGTATTGCTCGATAAGCGCCGCATACCCTGCAGGTCTGTAAATCGATCTGTCCTGTTCATCTTCAAACATGGCTTCCTCTCCGCCTGTGCCGAGGCTTCGGCGGGCACGTGGAAAAACGATTACGATACAAGAATTATCGTTATATCATGGCATAAGTCAAGAAAAACAATTATGGGATCGCAGGTAAAAACTCTCATCTCAACAAGAAAAACAGGTCCGGACCCGAAAAATCAATTACAAATCCGCCTGGCAAACGAAATATCGTTATGCAATGCGCCTGAGGTCGTCTCGATAGTCCTGGTGTTTTTGACTCAGTTTCCAGTTTACCGATATGTGTGCAGGTGTGCTTGGGAGTCTTCGCATACTCCCTCGTGCTATTTTAGGATATTGTATTTCTTCAAATTGGCCTTTACGTAGCCCCAGTGCAGCAGAATATGTATGGCAATTGTAACCAAAAATCCCAGGGCAACCCATTCATGGATCGCAACAAGAAAATGCCTTAGAGTAATCAGGGAGCTTCCCCTGGCTGCATAACCTTTGGGCAACAGAAGCCAGTTGATCAGGCCTGTAAGGCTCAACACAACAAACAGCACGAAGGACACCACATTAATCAGCCAAAGATCAGACGTCTTTCTGCTCGTCATATCCTTTACACTCCTTTAAGAAATTATCCACGGGTCCTGTAACAGTAGAAGGTCTGGGGTCAACAATCAAAACGGACGGAATTCCAAATACAGAAAAAGGATCAGAAAGGTTGTTCCCAGAGAGATGACTCCTGTAACAATTGCCGCGGATCGTCTATTTCCCTGGTTGCTGAAGATTGTAACCACACCGCCCGTTACGGCCATGGCAAATGCCACCATGCAGGCTATCTGCAGAACAAGAATGGACTCCTGCCGGACGTTTATGAAAAAAAATATCAAAAACGCACCTGCCACAATAGCAGCCATTGTCTGCTTATCTTTCTCGTTATGATACATGGCTGCAAGTCCGCCAAACAAGGCCATGATA
>JBAPTR010000080.1:0-16047 GCA_049282265.1 Desulfatiglandaceae bacterium
TACATGTTCCAGACTTATGCGCGTTTCCCCGTCACGCTTGTAAGGGGCGAAGGGTGCCGGGTCTGGGATGAAGAAGGGCGCGAATATCTGGATTTTGTGGGCGGCATTGCGGTCTGCGCCCTGGGCCACAGCTCACCTGTGGTCAGCCGCGCTCTGGCCATTCAATCCAACACGCTCGTGCATGTCTCAAACCTCTTCTACACCAGGCCCCAGACGGACCTGGCCGAACTCCTCGTCAGGAATTCCTTTGCCGACCGTGTCTTTTTTTCCAACAGCGGCGCCGAGGCCAACGAAGCGGCAATCAAGCTGGCCAGGCACTACGCCAAAGAAGAATTCGGAGAGTCCCGTTACAAGATCATCTCCATGGAGCACTCCTTTCACGGACGTACAATGGCGACCCTTTCGGCTACCGGTCAGGCCAAGGTCCGCAAGGGTTTTGATCCCATTCTGGATGGCTTCCGGTTTGTGCCCTTCAACGACCTTGCGGGACTGGAGTCCGCGCTGGACGAAACGGTCTGCGCTGTTCTTATCGAACCGATTCAGGGCGAAGGCGGAGTGATCTGTCCGGATCCGGAGTATCTGAAAGGGGTAAGAAGACTGTGCGACGACCATGAGACCCTCCTGATCTTTGACGAGGTGCAGGTGGGCATGGGACGGACCGGAAAACTCTTTGCCCACGAACACTTCGGGGTCACTCCTGATATCATGACCCTTGCAAAGGCCCTTGGCAATGGACTCCCGGTCGGGGCCATGCTTGCCAGAGAGAAATTCAGCGCAGCCTTCGGTCCCGGCAGCCATGCGTCAACATTCGGTGGGACGCCCCTGGTAACGTCCGTCTGCCTGGCGGTGCTGAAGTCTCTTATCGAGGAGGGCGTCATTGAACACTGCAGGAGCGTGGGTGACTATTTCAAGTCGAGGCTTTTGGAATTCAAGGAGAAATATCCCTTCATTCAGGAAGTGAGGGGGCTTGGGCTCATCCTGGGCATGAAACTGGACGTTCCCGGAGGACCCGTGGTGGAAGCCTGCAGGGAAAAAGGCTTTTTGATCAACTGCACCCAGGAGACGGTGCTCCGGTTTATTCCGCCCCTGATTATTCGAAGGGATGAAATCGACCGGCTCCTGGAGGAACTTGACAGGATTTTTGGAGAGATGTCGTGAAAAGGGATTTCCTGACCATAAGGGATTTGAGCAGGGAGGAGATAGACTGCCTCCTCGACAGGGCCTTGGAGATGAAAAAGTCCGGCAAAAAACTCGGGGCCCCCCTGGCCGGTTGCACCCTTGGACTCCTGTTTGAAAAGGCCTCCACGCGGACACGCGTCTCTTTTGAGACCGCCATGTTCAGGCTGGGGGGGCAGACCCTGTTTCTCAGCAGCCGGGATACGCAGATCTCACGGGGCGAACCGGTGAAAGACACGGCCCGGGTCCTCTCCAGATATGTGGATGGGCTGTGCGTTCGCACATTTTCACAGGAACTGGCGGCAGAAATGGCCCGGTGGGCAGATATCCCGGTAATCAATGCCCTGAGTGACAAGTACCATCCCTGTCAGGTTCTGAGCGATCTGTTGACGGTGAAAGAACGGAAGGGGGCGCTGGAGGACCTGGAGATTGCCTGGGTCGGGGATGGAAACAACATGGCCCAGTCATGGATAGAGGCGGCGCGTATTATGGGATTCAGGCTCTGCCTGGCATGCCCTGAAGGTTACGAACCGGACGATGATGTCCTTGCGGGCGCAGGGGAAAATATTCGACTCACAAGGAATCCGGAAGAAGCCGTGACAGGTGCCGACGTGATCAACACGGATGTCTGGGCCAGCATGGGACAGGAAGAAGAGCGTGCCGGAAGGCTCAGGGATTTTGAGGGGTTTGAGGCGACCCGGAAAATGGTGGAACTGGCTAAACCGGACGCCATCGTCATGCATTGCCTTCCCGCCCACAGGGGAGAGGAAATATCGGATGAGGTCCTTGAAGGGCCCCGATCGGTGGTGTTTGATCAGGCGGAAAACAAGATGCACCTCCATCAGGCCCTGCTGGAGTGGTTGATGAAGGGAAGGAGCGCTTAAATTGACTGAAAAAATAAGGAAAATCGTATTGGCCTATTCCGGAGGCCTGGACACGTCCGTTATCCTGACCTGGCTCAAGGAGACCTACCAGTGCCCGGTCGTTGCCTATGCGGCGGACCTGGGTCAGGGTGATGATATGGAGGAGATCAGGCAGAAGGCCCTGGCTACGGGTGCCGAGGATATCATCATCGAAGACCTGAGAGAGGAATTTGTCAGGGATTTCGTTTTCCCGGCCCTGAGGGCCAATGCAATCTATGAATCTCATTACCTGCTGGGAACCTCCCTGGCGCGTCCCCTGATCGCCAGGGGCCAGGTTGAGACGGCGAAAAAGTATGGCGCGGACGCGGTGAGCCATGGTGCCACGGGTAAAGGGAATGACCAGGTGCGCTTCGAACTGGGATATATGGCCCTGGAGCCCGGCCTCAAGATCATAGCGCCATGGCGTATCTGGTCCTTTAAAGGACGGGAAGACCTCATCGATTATGCACGCTCCAGGAAGATCCCGATCCCGGTGACCAAGGAGAAACCCTATTCCAGTGACGCCAATCTCCTGCACATCAGTTTTGAAGGGGGGATACTGGAAGATACCTGGTGTGAACCTCCCGAAGAACTTTTTGTCATGTCCACGTCACCTGAAGAGGCGCCCGATGAAGCGACCTATGTGGAGATCGAATACAAGAGCGGCAACCCGGTGGCAATAGACGGGAAGGCCATGGAACCGGCCGACCTGCTGGCCCATTTGAACACCCTGGGAGGAAGGAATGGCATCGGGCGTGTGGACATGGTGGAAAACCGTTTCGTAGGGATGAAATCGCGGGGCGTGTATGAGACCCCGGGCGGGACTATCCTCAGAGTTGCCCACATGGCCATGGAATCCATAACCCTGGACCGGGAAGTCGTCCACATCACTGAAGGGCTGGTGCCCAAGTACGCCGAGATCATCTATTACGGTTACTGGTATTCACCGGAACGGGAAATGCTTCAGGCCATGGTGGATGAAGCCCAGAAGAGGGTCAACGGGTTTGTCCGCCTGAAGCTCTACAAGGGCAATTGCACGGTAGTTGGAAGGAAATCCGAAGCGTCTCTTTATCATGTGGACTTCGCGACCTTTGAGAGTGACGAGGTCTATAACCAGCAGGATGCCGAGGGTTTTATCCGTCTCAATGGTTTGCGTCTGAAGATTGCCAGGCTCCTGGAACAGAATCGGGATGTCCGTGGCTGAGAGGAAACGCCGATGAGTGGAAAAGTCTGGGGTGGTCGTTTCAAGGAGGAGGCCGATGCCCTCGTGGATGAGTTCAACGCGTCCATTGATTTCGATCGCCGTCTCTATGAACAGGATATTTTGGGGAGTATGGCCCACTGCCGAATGATGGGCAACCAGGGGATCCTTTCGGAGGATGAGACCTCCGCTATCGTGGAGGCCCTTGCAGAGATCAAGAGAGAGGTGGCCCACGGAGGGATACCCGTCAGCAGGGACTATGAAGATATCCACACTTTTGTGGAGCGGACCCTGATTGAGAAAATCGGTGTGGTGGGGGAAAAGCTTCACACCGGTCGAAGCAGAAACGACCAGGTGGCCCTGGACGTCAGAATGTACGTGCGGGACACCATCAAAAGGGTCGTCTCCGGCATTCGGGACCTCCAAAGGGTCCTTCTCGATCTGGCGGAAACCCATTCAGACTTGGTTATGCCGGGGTACACCCACATGCAGAGGGCACAACCCGTACTCCTCGCCCACCACCTGATGGCCTATTTCGAAATGCTGAGAAGGGATCTGTCCAGGCTTCGTGAGGCCTTTGAGCGTACCAATATCATGCCGCTTGGCAGCGCGGCGCTGGCGGGATCGACCTTTGACCTGGATCGGCAAATGGTGGCGGAAGAACTGGGTTTTGATGCCATCAGCAGGAACAGTATGGATGCGGTCAGCGATCGTGATTTTGTGCTCGATTTTCTCTATGCGGCCTCGGTCTTGATGATGCATTTGAGCCGCCTCAGCGAGGAACTGGTGCTCTGGTCCACACAGGAATTCGGCTTTGTCACCATCTCGGACGCCTTCTGTACGGGCAGCAGTATCATGCCCCAGAAGAAGAACCCTGATATCCCCGAGCTGATTCGCGGCAAAACAGGCAGGGTCTATGGAGATCTTATGGCACTCCTGACTACCATGAAAGGGCTTCCGCTTTCTTACAACAAGGATATGCAGGAGGATAAAGAGGCCCTCTTTGATGCATCGGATACCATTGAAGCGTGCCTCAAGATCATGACCCATCTCCTGAAAGAGACCTCTTTCAACGGGGATCGTATGAGAGAGGCTATCCGAAAGGGGTATCTGGAGGCCACCGACCTTGCCGACTACCTGGTGAGGAAGGGGGTCCCGTTCAGGCAGGCGCATGAACTGGTGGGAAGGATGGTCCTTCACGCCCTTGCAAGGGATAAAGAGCTGCGAGAGTTGAGCATGGAGGAAATGAAGGAGTTTTCCAGGCAGATCGGGCAGGATGTGTACGACTGGCTCGACCCGGTGTCCTGTATCCGGAAGAGGGAAATCTCCGGTGGTACAGGTCCTCTGGCTGTAAAGGAGCGCATCGAAGAGGCCAGAAGGGAGTTTGAAGGGTGAAAGACGGACGACGGGTTTTCCGGGTCTTGTTGCTGCTCCTTTTGCTCCTCTCTCCGGGGTGTGGAAAAAAAGCTCCCCCCTTTGTTCCCGGAAACGTTACCCCCTTGCGAGTAGCGGGCTTAAAGGCCCTGGCGGAGGGAGATCAGGTCCTGCTCACGGGCACCCTTGTTCCAGAGGGACACAGGGACATGGCAAAATTCGTTGGCGTGAAGTGTCGTGTCTACACCCTTCGCTATTCCGTGGAAGATGCCCCATGTGAAGGGTGTCCTTTGCCCTTTAAAGAGTATGAAGAAGTAGAGCGCGATGCCGTTGAAAGCGGATTGTTCCAATGCACTCTACCGTTGAGAAAGAAGCCAGGCATCTATTTTTTCAGGGTGCGTCTTGTGGACAGAAACGGGAATGTCGCCCCCCCCTCGGACACGGCGGAATTGAAGATACTTTGAGAGGTCCCGGAACGGGTAAGACCATGCACCATTTTCATTACAGAGACGGAGAATTGTATTGCGAGGAGACGCCTGTTTCCAGGATTGCAGAGGGCGTGGGAACCCCTTTTTATCTTTACTCGCATGCCACCCTGATACAGCACTTCAAAGCCTTTGACGGCGCCTTCGGGGACGTCAACCACCTGACCTGTTTTTCCATGAAATCCAATTCCAACCTTGCTGTCCTCAAGTTGTTTGCCCGTGAGGGGAGTGGTGTGGATATCGTTTCAGGGGGTGAACTCTACCGGGCGTTGAAGGCGGGCTTGCGTCCGGAAAAGATCGTCTACTCCGGCGTGGGGAAGCGGGATGAAGACATGAAGGCGGCACTTGCCTCCGGGATCCTGATGTTTAATGTGGAATCGTCCCAGGAACTCATGAGGCTGAATGATCTGGCCGGAGCCATGGGTACGAAAGCACGGATCGCAATTCGCGTCAATCCCGACGTGGACCCGAAGACCCATCCCTATATTTCCACCGGACTCAAGAAGAACAAGTTCGGCATCGATATCAGGGAAGCCCCGGAACAATACACGGTTGCATCAAGCCTGAAAAACATTGAGGTGCAGGGCGTTTCCTGCCACATCGGATCGCAGTTGACCCAGGTGGAGCCTTTCGTGGATACCATCAAGAGACTCGTGGAACTGGTGGAGCACCTGGAGAAGGCCGGTATACCCATTCGGTATCTGGACCTTGGAGGAGGTCTGGGAATCACCTATGACCGGGAGGCGCCGCCTCATCCCAGGGTCTATGCCGATGCCATCAAGGAACTCCTTTCCGATGTTGATCTCACCCTTATCCTCGAGCCGGGAAGGGTCATTGTGGGCAACGCCGGGATTCTCGTAGCCAAGGTGCTCTACACGAAGTCCTCCGCTGAAAAGAATTTTTTTATCGTTGATGCGGCCATGAACGACCTCATGCGGCCGGCCCTCTATGATTCCTTTCATGCCATTCAACCGGTGAGGAAAATGGATAGGAGGCAGGTCAGGGCCGATGTTGTAGGGCCGATTTGCGAATCAGGGGATTTTTTTGCCAAAGACAGGGATGTAGATGCCTTCGATCCCGGGGACCTGATAGCCGTTATGAGCGCCGGAGCCTATGGCTTCAGCATGTCCTCAACGTACAATTCACGGCCGCGGGTGGCGGAAGTGATGGTCCGGGGAGACCGTTTTTTTACGATAAGAAAACGCGAGACCCATGAAGATCTCGTCAAAGGAGAACAAATTCCCGATTTCCTCATGAATGGATAGGAGACATGGAAGCGATTGAATTCTGGAAAATGAGCGGCAGCGGTAATGATTTCATCATTATTGATAACCGTGACGGGAAGGTGAAAGAGCAGGAATTGTCTTTCCTGGTTGAACGGTCCTGCCGGCGGCGTGAATCGGTCGGAGCCGATGGTGTCATTTTTGTTACCGGTTCGGATCAATATGATTTTGCCTGGCGTTTTTTCAACGCCGATGGTGGGGAGGCTGAAATGTGCGGTAACGGGGGACGGTGTGTCTCCCGTTTCGCCTACTTAAAGGGGATTGCCGGGCCGGAAATGACCTTTGAAACCCTGGCCGGCCCCATTTCCGCCACTGTGAACGGTCGAACGGTCAAAGTACTCATGCCGCAGTCCACAGGCCTTGACCTGGATTTGGGTATGGAACCCCTGGAGGGGTGGCTGAACGCGGGTTTCATCAATACCGGCGTTCCCCACGTGGTGGTGCAGGTCAAGGAGCTTTCCAACCACCCGGTCATAGAACAGGGCGGGACTGTCCGTTACCATGAGCATTTTGCCCCGGCGGGAACCAATGCCGATTTCATGAAAGTGCTTGGGACCGATTCTCTGGAGATAAGGACCTATGAACGCGGAGTGGAAGATGAGACGCTGGCGTGCGGCACCGGCGCCATTGCCGGCGCCCTTGTTGCGTCTGCCAGGGGGTTGGTGAAATCTCCGGTCGGGGTAAAGACCAGAGGTGGAGAGATCCTGACCATCTACTTCGAAAAGGAAGGTGAATCCGTCAAGAAGGTGTGGATGGAAGGGAATACCACTATCGTGTATGAGGGCGTCCTCCACGAAGAGGCCCTGTAATTTGAAATTACAGCCGGTCAAGGAGGTAACTTTGGTCTCAGTAGGAACCAAAAATCTTTTCATAAGCAAGTGATGAGGGAGGTTATCATGTTTAGAGGGTCCATTGTCGCTATAGTCACCCCCTTAAAAGGGGGGGACGTGGATGAAGAAAAATATCGTGAACTGATTGAATTTCAGATCCAGGGTGGTACCAGCGCTATCGTGCCCTGCGGAACCACCGGAGAATCCGCCACGCTGAGCATGGAAGAGCATGCGAAAGTGATCGATATCGCCATTCAAGCGGTAAACAAAAGGGTACCCGTTATTGCCGGGACAGGCGGAAACTGCACAAGAGAGGCGATCGAACTTACGGCGCATGCCAAAAAGTCAGGCGCCGATGCCACGCTGCAGGTGACACCCTATTACAATAAACCCACCCAGGAGGGCCTCTACCAGCACTTCAAGGCCATTGCGGATGCCGTAAGTCTGCCGCAGGTGTTGTACAATGTCCCCGGCCGGACAAGCGTGAACATGCTTCCGGAAACCGTGGGGCGCCTGGCCGACCTGCCGGAAATCGTCGCCATCAAAGAGGCGTCGGGCAACCTGGGCCAGATGGCGGAGATCGTAAGAATAGCCGGAGAAAGGATTACCTTGCTCTCGGGAGACGATATCCTCACCCTGCCGGTACTTTCCCTTGGAGGCAAGGGGGTGGTTTCCGTGGTGGCCAATATCGTGCCCGGAGATACGGCCGCCATGGTGAAGGCCTGGGAGGAAAACCGGGTTGAAGAGGCCAGGAGACTTTATTTCAAACTGCTGCCCTTGTGCCAGGCCATGTTTTTCGAGACCAATCCCATCCCGGTAAAGACCTCCCTGGCCCTGATGGGAAAGATAGGCCTTGAAATGCGGATGCCCCTTGTTCCCATGGCCCGGGGTAATCTGGAGCGTCTCAAAAAGGCCCTCGAGGACTACGGGTTGCTGTAATCATTAAGAACAGGCAGGAGGATACCCATGGTCAAGGCTATCGTAGCAGGCGCGGCAGGTCGGATGGGAAAGCGGATCATCAACATCATCCGGCAGACTCGGGGAATGGCCCTGGTCGGCGCCTTTGAGCATCCCGAGCACCCCAGTGTCCACAAGGATGCTGGGGAGGAAGCGGGTGTTGGAAATCTGGGTGTAGGTATTGAAGCATCTTTTGATGCCATTTCGAACAAGGGAGATGTCCTGATCGACTTTACCGCCCCTGAAGGAACCCTGAAAAATCTCCGGGCAGCGGTTTCCAGCGGATTGGCCATGGTCATCGGGACGACCGGTCTGAAGGGGGACCAACTGGAGGAGGCCAGGTCCCTTGCGGGAAGAATTCGCTGTGTCATGGCCCCCAACATGAGCGTCGGGGTCAACGTCATGTTCAAGGTGGCGGGTGAAATGGCGAAACTTTTGGGGAATGAATTCGATATGGAGATTCTCGAGACGCATCACCGTCTCAAGAAAGACGCCCCGAGCGGTACAGCCATGCACCTTGCTCAGATCCTTGCCGAGGGGGTAGGCAGGGACCTGGAAAAGGTAGGGATTTATGAAAGACGAGGGCAGATCGGCGCCCGGACGGATGAGGAAATTGGTATCCAGACATGGCGGGGAGGAGATATCGCCGGTGAACACACCGTCATGTTCGCAGGGATGGGCGAAAGGCTGGAATTGATCCACCGTGCCCACAATCGCGATAATTTTGCAAAAGGGGCCGTCCGGGCTGCCCTCTGGGTTGTGGGACAACCTGCCGGGCTTTATGACATGCAGGATGTCCTGGGGTTGAAGTGATTCATCCTTTGCGCTCTTTGCGGTGAAAATGGTCAGCCGTCTTCATAACATCATGTTACCAAATAGAGAAAGAGAGAGGGAAAATGGTATTTTTTGAAAAGGCGGAGAGGCTGAAACGGCTTCCGCCTTACTTGTTCAAGGAAATTGATCGAAAAAAGAAGGAGGCCTTGGCCAGAGGGGTTGATATCATCGACCTGGGAGTAGGGGATCCGGACATCCCCACACCACCGCATATTGTCCAGGCCATGAGGCACGCTGTGGATGACCCGCGCAATCACGGATACCCCTCATATTCCGGGATGGAATCATTCAGGGAGGGCGTGGCCCGATGGTACAACAGGCGCTTCGGGGTGACCCTTGACCCTTCGACGGAGGTGATCTCCCTGATAGGGAGCAAAGAAGGCATAGCGCATTTCCCGCTGGCCTTCATCAATCCGGGGGACATCGCACTTGTCCCGACCCCGGCCTATCCTGTTTACCGAATTGCCACGCTCTTCGCCGGAGGCGAACCCTATTTCATGCCGTTGGTCAGGGAGAACCATTTCCTCCCGGATCTGGAGGCCATCCCGGAGGAAGTGGCGGACCGGGCGAAAGTGATGGTCATCAACTACCCGAACAACCCCACCTCTGCCGTGGCGGACCTGGATTTTTTCAGCAGGGTAGTTGCCTTTGCCGGAAAACACCACATTATCGTGTGTCACGATGCCGCCTACACCGAGATGGCGTTCGATGGCTTCAGACCGCCCAGCTTTTTGGAAGCGGAAGGGGCCAAAGAATGCGGTATCGAGTTTCATTCCCTTTCCAAGACCTATAATATGACGGGCTGGCGTGTTGGTTTCGCGGTGGGCAATGCCGGGGGAATCGCCGGCCTGGGCGCCATAAAAAGCAATATCGACTCGGGCATTTTCCAGGCCATCCAGGTGGCGGGTATTGTGGCTCTGGAGGGAGATCAAACCTGTGTCAAAGACATGACCGGGATCTACGAGGCTCGCCGTGACCTGATGATCCGTGGTCTGAGGGAAGCGGGGTTGGAAATGATAACGCCCAGGGCGACCTTTTATGTGTGGGTGCATGTGCCGGAAGGCTATTCCTCGGCGTCTTTTGTCGAGAGGCTGCTGGAAGAGGCCGGGTTGGTCGTGACGCCCGGAAATGGTTTCGGAGAACCGGGGGAAGGCTATTTCAGGATCGCCCTGACCAAGGACAAGAAGCACCTTTCGGAAGCCATTTCCCGATTGAAGTCGATGAAATTCTAACGGCTTGAAGGGCATGCTGCATGATTGAAACAGCCTATATCGGCATCGGTTCCAACCTCGGGAAACCCCTGGAGAACTGCCTCAAAGCCATCCAGATCATGGATGATATGCAAGGTTGTCGCCTGGTGGGCCGATCCGAATTTTACAGGACAGAACCTGTGGGGGTGGAAGGGCAGGAATGGTACCTGAACGGGGTGGTTTCCCTTGAAACGGAAAGGGCCCCTGCGCATCTCCTTCAAGGCCTTATGGCCATTGAAACCGAAATGGGCAGGGTGAGAAAAGAAAAGTGGGAGGCCAGGGTGATCGATCTGGATCTGCTCCTGTACGGTGACCTGGTCATTGATGAACCAGGGCTGAAGGTGCCGCATCCCCGGATGCACGAAAGGAAATTTGTCCTGATACCTATTGTCGATCTGAGCCCGAATCTCCTGCATCCGGTGTTCGGAAGGCGGATGATTGATCTGCTCAAGGATTGCTCCGAAGAGGGGCAGCAGGTGTTACCCGTGGATGGCCAATAAATGCGACTACTTATTTTCATTTTGCTGGGTTATCTGCTCTACCGGACACTTCGCAGATACCTTAGTCCAAGGCAGACGCTCAGCCGGCCTGAAGAGGGGGGTGCCATAGACGAGATGGTTCAGGATCCTGTCTGTGAGACCTATGTGCCTGTGAGGGAGGCGGAAAAACGGCTCATCAAGGGCAAGACTTACTACTTTTGCAGTAAAAAATGCGCAGATGCGTACGAAGAACGATTGAATGAGTGATGACCTTGTAGAAAACGGGTTTATGCCGCAAGCGGCAGCGCATGAGCAACGAAGTGGAGGAGAACCTGACACTTTTTTTCAGGCCCTTTCTAAACACTTGAGAGGATATGGATACCCATTTGGGGTTTAAGGGCATCCATTAGAGGCGCCAGATCTTTTGGAGAAGTAAACCCCAAATAGTCGGCCATGTCGGAGTTGGGTGCCAAGTGCACTATGAGAAAGGGTCCGAAAAAGACCCTCAGGTCCTCCTCCTGAGCTCCGATGAATAAGACGACTTCCTTAGAAGTCCTCAACTCTTACATGAACGGACCTTTTGCGATACTATCAAAAGGTGAAAACTGGCAATAACGTGTTACCTCAAAAGGAATATTGAAAGGAGCAGAAAATGAAGTTTTTTATTGATACGGCCAATATAGATGAGATCAAGAAGGCCAACGAGCTGGGCATGGTGGACGGCGTGACGACGAATCCTTCACTTGTTGCCAAGGAAGGAAGGGAGTTCAGAGAGCTCCTGGCAGAGATATGCAGTATCGTCAATGGCCCCGTCAGCGCTGAAGTGGTGAGCGTAGAGGCTGAAGGAATGCTGAGGGAGGCCAGAGACCTGGCCGGGATAGCAGACAATATTGTGGTCAAAGTCCCCTTGATTGAAGAAGGGCTGAAGGCAGCCAGGGTCCTGAGCAAGGAAGGGATCAAGACCAATGTGACCCTCTGCTTTTCCCCTGTCCAAGCCCTCTTGGCTGCAAAGGCGGGAGCAACCTACGTGAGCCCCTTTGTGGGCAGGTTGGACGATATCAGCCAGGTCGGCATGGAACTGGTTGATCAGATCGTAACCATTTATGACAACTATGGCTTTGAGACTGAAGTCATCGTGGCAAGCATTCGAAACCCCACCCATGTGCTGGATGCCGCGCTGATGGGTGCGGATATCGCCACCCTACCCTACAAGGTTATTTCGCAACTCATCAAACATCCCTTAACGGATATCGGGCTTGAGAAGTTTCTTGCAGACTGGAAAAAACAGGGATAGAAATGCGTCTTAGGAGAAAGTTGGGGTTTGCAGCCTTGGTTTTCATGCTATCGATTTTCTTTAGCACCCAGGCTTTTTCCGATATCTATCGCTACAAAGACGAGAACGGGGTCTGGCACTTTACCAACGTGAGAAATGATAAGCGGTACAGACTTTACATCCGGACTCCCAAGGAGACATCAGCCGCTTATATCAAGAAATACGCAAGTATCATTGACCAGGCCTCTTCACGTTTCGGGGTTGCCCCTCCGCTGATCAAGGCGATCATCAAGACCGAGTCGGATTTTGATCACAGGGCCGTTTCTCATAGGGGCGCAAAGGGACTCATGCAGCTCATGCCGAAGACGGCTGACGCCATGGAGGTGAAGGACCCCTACGACCCGGAGGCAAACATATTCGGAGGAACGCGCTATTTCAGTCAGCTGCTGACACGGTTCAAGGATGTCAAAAAGGCCCTGGCCGCCTATAATGCAGGCCCTGAAGTGGTGGAAAGGTATCAGGATGTCCCTCCTATTCCCGAGACGAGGGCCTTTGTTGAAAAGGTCATGAGATATTACCGGCACTATAAAGCCGGAAGCCAATAGGCGTTTTCCAGGTACGGAGAAGGAACGACTCAAGAAATGAAAGATAAGCGATCGAAAACGCCGGGGTTTCGCGGGGAGGTTCTCAACCTTCCCAACAGCCTGACATTATTCAGAATTGCCTGTATTCCGCTGGTCTTGCTGCTTCTGAACATTTCCGGGAAGCCGGGCAGTTTCCTTGCAGCCCTTCTCCTCGCGCTGGCGTTTGTCACGGACATGCTGGACGGTTTTTTCGCCAGGCGCTATGAAGCGGTCACGACACTCGGAAAGTTTCTTGATCCCCTGGCCGACAAGATCCTGGTATCCGTCACCATGATCATGCTCATTCCGCTCCAGCGAATACCCGTGTGGATGGTCATCGTGATTATCGCCAGGGAGATGGCGATTACCGGGCTGCGGGGTATCGCCGTAAGTGAAGGTATCGTCATACAGGCGAGCTGGCTGGGCAAATACAAGACTATTTTTCAATGTGTTGCTCTTGTGGCTCTCTGCCTTCACTATTCTTACTTCCATATCAATTTTCATTGGGTGGGAATGGTTGTCCTGTGGGTTGCGCTCGCTTTTACTGTGTGGTCCGGATGGGACTATTTCAGCCAGTTCAGCCGGGAAGTCTTCACGAAGAAACCTTAATTTTCTATTGACAAAGGCTGGCCAAACTGTAAGATAACTAATTACGCGGGAATAGCTCAGCTGGTAGAGCCTCACGTTGCCAACGTGATTGTCGCGGGTTCAAATCCCGTTTCCCGCTCCAGAAAATCCAAGGCCCACCATGCATCCCCACGCATCATGGGCCTCCAGTTCCAGGAGGCTGTCCGAGAATAGCAATTTTGTTTCAAATCAAGGAATACGAAAAAAATTACCGCAGGCATATAGTTAATATTCCGAGGATAATTTTTTGAGCATGACGAAGGGTTGAGGCAAAAGGGCATTCTCGGACAGCCTCCTAGGGCGGCATAGCCAAGAGGCTAAGGCAGCGGTCTGCAAAACCGTTATTCACCGGTTCGACTCCGGTTGCCGCCTCCATTCCTCCAATGGGTGAGCAAAACAACATGCTCACCCATTTTTGCAACATAAAAGACCTGGCCCCTTGTCCTTCACATCTAGGGCAATTGTTAGAATCCTGCCTTTCCAAAACCCCGCCTCGCCCGAACCAAATGCGGATACAGGGATTGGATTCCTGCTTGCTTCTTCTCCTCAGGAGGAGTAATTTGTGGCAAATAGCGATTTGTAGAGTTTTCTTCACGATCGAGAATCAAGAAAGGAGGGGCGTGATGGCAAAGAAGAAGATATTGATGCTTGTCGGAGATTTCGTGGAAGATTATGAAACCATGGTTCCTTTTCAGATCCTCAGTATGGTGGGCCACGAAGTGCATGTGGTCTGCCCTGGGAAAACATCCGGCCAAACAATTAAGACCGCTATCCATGATTTTGAAGGTGATCAGACCTACAGCGAGAAACAGGGGCATAATTTTGCGCTCAATGCCAGTTTTGATGAAGTTGATCCCGGGGATTACGATGCCCTGGTTATCCCAGGTGGCAGGGCCCCGGAATACCTTCGCCTTGAAGACCGCGTCTTACAAATTGTCCGCCATTTTGCGGAAAACGATAAGCCGATTGCTGCCGTTTGCCATGGACCGCAATTGCTTTCCGCAGCCGGGGTATTAAAGGGGAAGAAATGTTCTTCGTATCCTGCTGTCAAGACTGAAGTAGAGCTGGCAGGCGGCACCTGGGTTCCAAATAACGAAACCTTTTCCAATGCCCATACCGACGGCAACCTTGTGTCTGCACCTGCATGGCCTGCCCATCCGGAATGGATGAAGCAATTTCTCCAGGTGCTCGGTTCAAAGATTGAACCTTGATGGCCCTTGCCGAACGGGTTGTACCTGACAAACTCTTCATCTCCCCTTCCTTGCGGCGAGAGATGCTGACGTGCTGCTGTGTTTTGTCAAAATAGGTCCGGCGTTGCCGTATGAGGAGATGTGAAACAATGGAAGAAATCTTGCCCCGTCTTTATCGAATCCCGGTGCCCCTTCCGGGAAGCCCCTTGAAGGAGATTAACGCCTATGTCCTGACATCGGATGACAGGAACCTGATTATTGACACCGGCATGAATCGCCCGGAATGCCAGGAAGTTCTGGAGGCCGGTTTTGCTGAGATTGGCCTCGGTCTCGAAAGGACCGATATCATTGCCACCCATATGCATGCAGATCATCAAGGCTTGGTGGCTACATTCCTCGCGAACGACTCAAAGGCCTACATGGGCGAAGCAGATGCAACTCTGATGAAGTCCCGCAAGACACCACACGCCCGCATGGGCTCGTTTGCGCAATATGCGGTCTCAAGCGGTCTGTCCGAGAAAGACTTCGAAGTCATGGCGAAAAATCATCCGGGCGTCAAATACGGTCCACGATCGGTGGTGGATTACGTTGAACTGCACGGCGGGGAGGTCTTCAAGGTCGGGAACTACACATTGAAGACGGTTGCGACACCGGGACACTCCCAAGGCCACATGTGTCTCTATGAAGCGGAGAAAAAGATACTGTTTTCCGGGGACCATGTCCTTGGGGATATCACGCCCAATATTCAGGCCTGGTCCGATCAGGGCGATCCTCTGGATGAGTACATCAAGAGTCTGCGAAAGGTTAAGAAACTGGATGTGAAGATGTGCCTCCCGGGCCATAGGAGCGTCATCACCGATTTTGGGCACCGGATTGAGGAGTTGCTCGAACACCACCGGATACGAACGAACGAGGTGCTCTCTGTTTTGAAGGAGGGCACCAAGAATGGCTATCAGACGGCCTCGAAAATGACGTGGGATATCAAGGCTGAATCCTGGGAACAATTTCCGCTGATGCAGAAGTGGTTTGCAACCGGAGAAGCGAATGCCCACTTGAGGTATCTCCAGGGCAGGCAACAGGCACGCAGCGAAATCAGGGATGGGCAGGTATTTTATTCGGCCCTCACATAAGAACACTCCCGAAATTGAATTGATACGGTGCAGGAATTCTCCCCTTGCCCGGCTTTTCCTGTTTTCAAAGGATAAGACACAAACACTTTGAAAAGGCTTGACTTCCATTTGCGCATTGACTGATAATTCTCCTTAATTTCCTGCAATAATTCTTCACGAGCAGCTCCACCACAGTGTCCCAACAGATTCCGAATCCATCTCCTCTTGTTATCCAAATCCTTGCACCTGAGCGGCACCGAAAAGTAAAGTATTTATCAATCTCTTACCCTGATAATCATTAGAAACCGAATACCAGATGTATGCATTCAATTAAAGGAGGTCCGTATGTCAGTCGCATTGATTAAAAGAAGCAAGTATGACAATCCGGTCAGGACAGCTATCGAGTTTTGCAATGGATTTAGTTCCTTGAAACCTGATCACAAAGTGTTGATAA
>JBAPTR010000081.1:0-3087 GCA_049282265.1 Desulfatiglandaceae bacterium
CCAAAAAACCACTGCCTTTGAACAGATCAGATACGGTTGAATCAATGATGTGCACCGGCGGGAAAAAATATTACTGCCGGTGCGACAAACTTCAGTTGAGACCCGTTGCTCCTGAAGACAACGGTGCTTTTGATGTCACCGACAGCGATGTCGATCGGCTGGCCTTGAAATATCATCTTTAGGATTCCCGAAGGAGCCTGTGGGCGATTTTGCTTTTTGAACATTCTTGTGAAAGGAACATAATCATGAAAAAGAATATGATAGCAACGGTGCTTTTGATCCTTCTGTCAATCTTCTTCGGGGTCAGTTCCCACGCCGCGATACGGCAATGCGATTTCAGCAATCCCAAGAACCATACCGTTGACGGTTGGGATCTCTCCCAATTTATAGCCAACTATGGAGGGGGAGGCTCAGATGCTGACGTTAATAGGGACGGGGTCGTTGATTCGAAGGATGTGGCCCACTTCGCCTTATTTTTCGGAAAATCCCGTCTGCCCAACATCCTGCTCATCATCGCCGATGATGTCGGCTTGGACATGACCACCGACATGTATGATGGCCTGATTGCCGATCTTCTGGATCAATATGGCCCTGGCCCTGGTGGATTGGATCATCCCAGTTACTCGAATATCAACCATGGTGTCGAGAACGGCAGACCGGCTTCCACCCCGAAACTGAATACGCTTGCGCAACAGGGCATGAGATTCTCGAATGCCTGGGCGCAGCCGTTCTGCTCGCCCACGCGTGCGTCGATCATTACCGGTATGTTTGCAACCAAAACCAACGTTGCTGCCTTCGACTTACCAATGACGACCAACCATACTACATTCGTCCAAAGGCTGAAAGACGAGGCCAATTACAGCACGGCGATATTCGGGAAATGGCATCTTGCCGGCGGCACTTCCACAGGCTACAACGAAGCTATGCCACAAATGATGGGATTTGAAATTTTTAAAGGGAATCTCGATGCTGCCCCCACCCCTGGTTACTGGGATCACTATTATCAGGTGCAGGACGGCGACACCGTCGATCCAGCGGCGAAGCCTCCGAATGGGGCAACGCCGTATCGATTCCTTCCCGGCATCGAAGAAACGACATATGCGCCGGTTGTCAGGGCTGCGGACACCATCGAATGGATCAACCAAAAACAAACGCAAGATCCCGACAAGCCGTGGTTCGCCTGGCTGGCCTTCAACCTGGCACACATAACGATGCCGGTACCGGCGGAGGGCAAAAAGTATTATCACGTGCCGAATGCCGACACGATGGATGACCAGACCAAAGATGAAATACTGGCCGAACGAGGGGGCTGCGGAGGCGTACCCGGTACCTACTACAGCGGTGCAGAAGTCGGCGGATGCACCGCGGCACAGCTCATGCGGGCTATGACCAATGCCATGGACACGGTGATCGGCAAGGTGCTGGAGGCGGTCGACTCAATCCCATCTGACACATACGTCATCTTCATCGGCGACAACGGCACTTGGTCCAATAATATGGACAACATGTATATCACCTATACGGGGCGCGGGAAAATAACGGCATATGAAAGCGGCGCCCTGGTGCCTTTGGTGATCAAGGGCCCCGGGATTGCGGGAAACAGCGAGGGCAGCGAGTTCGTCCACGCGGTGGACCTGTTTCCTACTATTCTGGAGTTTGCCGGGCTGGAGGTCAATCCTGAGGGGCTTGTTTACACGGACTATAATGGCAATCCAACGAACCTGGACGGCGTGCCCTTGACCTCGATCCTTTTCGGCACCGGTTCGACTGTGCGCGACCCGATCGAAGACCTCCTTCTGACGGAAGTCGATTGGACCAGCTTTGGTACCAGAACCAGGAGGGTTGGGGCCCGAAATTTGACTTACAAAGTCATGTGCGAGAAGATCAATACAGCCAGTACCACTTGCAAGTTTTACAATCTTGTCGACGATCCACTGGAAGAGTATGAGTTGACTAAGCCCAGTTGTACGGGATGGCCCATAGGCAGCCAGGAGTGGCACTACTGCTACTTGCTTGATGCTATTAATACGAATTCTGTATTGTCGATTCCCTAGCGAACATTCTGAGGTGCTCATTAAGCACTATGTAAGGGCTCGGAACGCGACTTACAAAGTCATCCGTCAGACCGTTCCACCCAATTATTTGTTCTATAATCTAATTGACGATCCGCTGGAGGAAGAGCCGCTGCCTATACCAGACTGTACAGGCTACGACCCGACTGATCCTGACGCAATAAGAGATTCAACTTGGAACTATTGCCGATTGCTTATGATTATCGACGATTATTCCATCTATCCATAACCGGTCAGACTGTGTCGGGTAAGATGATCATGGATGATTTGCAGAGAAAAGAAATGTTTTCATGCCAGGGCTTTGAGAAAACCCAGGCGATAGAATGATCGGCCGGATCAGTGAAGAAAAGCCTTGTTTGAAATGAGTTAGAACGCCACCACAGGCCTTTAAGCTGAATTCAAGCTGAAAAAGCCGGACGTTGAAATCGTCGGACGTTAAAAATTTAATTTTAATATGATATAGAATAATAAGGAGCCTAATGATGAAACGCTTTAGAATGTCAGGATTTTGTTTGGCCTTGGCCGTGGTTTTTGTTCTGGGAATCAGCGGAGCGGTGTCTAATGTTTTAGCTGCAGATCCGGTACAAATCATACTAAATGATGATAATATGACGTTGACTCATACGACCATTGGGGATAGAAATGCAACTTATACAGATCCAACTCTCCAGGAAAATATTAACCTGCCTCTTCATTATAAGCTGAATGACGGAGAGTGGAATATACTCTGGAATGTTGGAACATTTCCTGATCCGGGAACACCAATTTTGACGACAGGACCATTAGGAAACAATGCTGGTGATATTTTAACAATAGGAGCTGTAGGCCAGGGGGATAGTCCATTAATTTCAGGAGGAGTTGTTACCCCGAATTCTTCTACCCAAATTTCTATAGCATGGGACTCCCTTCATATTGAGGGTACATTTCAAGATAGCGGTGATCCGTATACTATTGACTTTTCTAATGTCGTAACCACCCTATCTTTGGTCGGTCCCTGTACGGGTGACTTTGCTCC
>JBAPTR010000082.1:0-49322 GCA_049282265.1 Desulfatiglandaceae bacterium
GCGCCAGGGCTTCTGGAGGCGTAAACCCCAAATAGCCGTCCATGTCGAGGTTGGGTGCCAAGTGCCCTATGAGAAAGCGTCCGAAAAAGACCCTCTGTTCCTCCTCCTGAGGTCCGATTGATGAGCAGGTGAACGGGAGGTTCTTGAAGCGGCGTCATTTTGGCCCTGGAACAGGACAGTGGAAGGGGCAAAATTCCTGAGCGAGGAATCATGGACGACGGAGGGAGCGTAGTTTCAGGAATATGCCGTTTGCCTGGCTCTTGGGAGCCACGACTTCCTTGGAAGTCCCAATTCTTCCCTCTGGGGAGCGTATGTCTGTCGCGTAAATTTATTTCATGGAACCCTTAATCGTATTGGACAAAATCACAACAAGAGTCCGCGACCGGTTTATCCTGAAAGACACTTCCTGGAAAATCCGGGAAGGGGAGAGCTGGGCGGTTATCGGTCCAAACGGTTCGGGAAAGACATCGTTGACGAGGGTCGTCGCAGGCGAACTCCCTGTGATCTACGGAGAAAGAGTGCGCAGAAAAGGCCTGGTCCTGAAAAGGGACGTCGCCGTTGTTTCCTTTGAGTTCCATAGGAAACTCCTGGATCGGGAAACGGTAAGGGAGGCGTCCCGTTTCTTCAGTGGGAAGATTTTCGAAATAACGACTCCCAGGATGGTGATCCAGGAGGATGGCGACAGCAATCCGGTGTCCTGGGCGTTTTTGAAGCATGTCGGACTCGCCGACATCGAGACCCTTCTGGACCGGAATCTTGTCCGGCTTTCAACCGGTGAGGTGCGAAAAATACTCATAGCGCGGGCACTCCTGAAAAGGCCGAAGATCCTGATCCTCGACGAGCCTTTTGAGGGGTTGGACAGCCTTTCCAGAGAACAGCTCGAAAAGACCATCAACCTCCTGGTCCAGAACAAGGTCTTGGTCATCATGGTGACCCACAGGCTCGATGCGGTTCCTTCGAAAATTACCCATGTGATCTGCCTGAAGGACAACCGGGTTGTGGCGAAAGGTCCAAGAAACAGTATCCTGACGCCGGAATGGCTTGCAGATCTTTACAGGCCCTTGAGGGGTTGGAAAGGGAACGACAGCCTTCCCGTCGGTAAGGCGGAAAGAGCGCCCGCTGAACTTATCAGGATGAAAAACGTCACCGTGAAGTTCAACGGGCAGCCTGTTTTCCACGGGCTCGACTGGTGTGTGAGGCGAGGGGAGAACTGGATGATTTCCGGACCCAACGGTGCCGGCAAAACCACGCTTTTGAGCCTCATATCGGGAGACAACCCCCAGGCCTATTCAAACGAAATCTATCTCTTCGGCACGAGGCGTGGAACAGGCGAATCCATCTGGGACATCAAGAGGCGCATCGGCCTGGTTTCGTTGGAGTTCCAAATGGCCTACAGAAAGGATATTTCCGTGGAGGAAGTGATCCTTTCAGGTTTTTTTGACTCCGCCGGTCTCTACAGAAGGCCGTCTTCATTACAGAAAGAGACAGCTGAAGAATGGATCCGAAGCCTGGGAATTGGGGCACTGGAGAAAGAAGTCTTTACGAGACTTTCATTCGGAGAGCAGAAAATGGCGCTCATTGCCCGGGCCATGGTCAAATCCCCGCTCCTGCTGATTCTTGACGAGCCGTGTCAGGGGCTTGATCCGGTAAACCGAAGACTTGTTCTGGATGTTATCGACCGGATAGGTAGCGAGAGGCGGACCGGTTTACTCTACGTTACCCACCACCCGGAGGAGGAGCCCGCCTGCATAGACCGGGTCCTCGATATCAGTCGGTTTAGCCGGTTTGCCCGTTGAGCCAGTTGAGCCGGTTTGCCCCGCCGCGGGGTTGGCCGGTTTCCCTCGGGGTCTCGGAACGATCGGTTGTTAGTGTCGGATGCCTCGCCGACCTTTTCGTTTGCATTTCTGGGTCCCTTTTGACAAAAGGGGCTTAGAAACTGGTAGGGTGGATTAGCGTCGGAAAGTTCTCGAATTGTGGGCTGCGTTTGTGTAGAAAGGCACTTACGGGAAGTTAGGCAAGATATGTTTTGGGTTTGAGGCATTTGGGTTTCATTTGACATTTGAGCTTTGATATTTGTTTTTTCCGGCTTGTCCGCCTCCAACGGACATATCCGGGCTAGGGGGTAGAGGGATTATGGCGGTCAAATCACTGGATGAAAAGTACAGGCGGGCTACGGGCGTCATCTGCAGACAGGGCATTGTTCCTTTCCCGGTGAACGAGACGACCATGGCCATCATTAGAGAGGTTGTCGGCGATGATGAAGATGAACTGGATTTTATCTGCACGTTTCGCGACAAAGCCTCCAAGACTATTGAGGAATTGAAAGTCTCCTGTGACTTTTCCGAAGAAAAGATCGATCAGCTCGCCGGGAGTCTTGCCAAAAAAGGCCTCATTTTCAACCAGCCGAGTTCAGCAGGCATCATGGTCTACCGGTTGCTCCCCCTCATGACCGTCGGTCTGATGGAGTACAAATTCATGGGGGAGCTGAAAGGGAACGAAGAGGAACGGCGGCTTGCCGTGCTCTTTCAAAAACTCCTGGATGAGGTCAGGGACCAGGTCCAGGCGAACTACGACCAACTCGTACCCATGCTTGAAAAGGCCCCGCCCGTGGACCGGACCGTACCCCTCCGGAAAACCGAAGAGGGGGAGCCCATTCGGATCATCCCCGTTGACAGGGACGTCCATGTCCCGGATGAATTCATCCTCCCGAGCCAGTCCGTGGAAGAGATCATCGACAAGTTCGACGAAATTGCGGTGGGTCACTGTTTCTGCCGCCAGCGTCGGCAAATCCTGGGAGAACCCTGCAGTATGGATGCCCCGGTCATCAATTGTTTCTCCTTCGGTAAATCGGCCCGTCACACGTCGGCCCAGGGCTTCGCCCGGATGATCACCAAAGAGGAGGCTCTCAGGATCATGAAGGAGGCGGAAGAGGCCGGCCTGGTTCACAAGGCCTTCCACCCCAACTCAAAGGAAGCACGCCCGGAAACGAGCATCTGTAACTGCTGCAAGGACTGCTGCGATACGCTGCGCCTCTGGCGGAACGGTGCCTTTCCCCTGATCAATTCCACCTACCATCTATCCATGATCGACGGGGAAGCTTGTTCCGGGTGCGGGACGTGCATTGAAAGATGCCCGACCGATGCCATCGCGCTGAATGATGAGGGAATAGCCGAACGGGACGAAAGTTCCTGCTTCGGTTGCGGCATATGCGCCAGGTTCTGCCCTGAAGAGGCCATTTCACTCAAAGAGGGATTGCGAAGGGTGACCATCCTTCCACCCCGCTTGCGTCCGGCGGCCTGATCCCGCATGAATGGCGTAAAAAAGAGCCCCATGTACCGATTCCTGATGGTCCTGACCATCAGTTCCACCATAGGGCTTCAGGCCTGGCTCATCCTCTTCAACAATTTCGCCGTCGAGCAGGTTGGTCTGACGGGCAAATCCGTCGGGATGATCCAGTCGGTCCGTGAAATACCGGGGTTCCTGACCCTGCTGGTAGTTTTTGTGATCATGATCCTGAGGGAGCACCGACTGTCGGCCCTTTCCATCATCGTGCTGGGCGCCGGGCTGGCCTGCACAGGAGTTTTTCCAACCTATCTCGGCCTGCTGGCGACCACCACTGTCATGAGTTTCGGCTTTCACTACTACGAGACTACGAACCAATCCCTGACCCTGCAATATTTTGACAAGGTCACGTCCCCTTGGGTGTTCGGCAAATTGCGGAGTGTCGCTGCGGCATCCAGTGTCGGGATCGGCCTGGCCATCTACCTCCTGACGAACCTGCTCAGTTATACGCAGGTCTACCTGGTGATTGGCGGGCTGGTTGTGGGTTCGGGGATCTGGGGACTCGCCCAAAACCCGACGGATCAAAACATCGTGCCTCAACACAAGAAAATGATCTTTCGCAAAAAATACTGGCTGTATTACTTTCTGAACTTTATGGCCGGTGCCCGTAGACAGATCTTCATGGCGTTTGCCGTTTTTCTTCTGGTGAAGAATTTCCATTTTTCGATCCAGGAAGTGACCGTCCTTTTCGTGGTGAACAACCTGGTCAACTACTTTCTGAGCCCCCTCATCGGCAGGGCCATCATACGCTTTGGAGAGAGAAAGGTTCTGTCCCTTGAATACGGCAGCATGATCATCATTTTCCTTGTCTATGCCACGACCGGATCAAAACTCGTGGTGGCGGTTACCTATATCGTGGATCACGTTTTTTTCAATTTTTCCATAGCCATCCGGACCTTTTTCCAGAAGATCGGGGATCCCAAAGACATCGCCCCGAGCATGGCCGTTGGTTTCACCATCAACCACATCGCAGCGGTGTTCCTGCCTGCAATAGGTGGGTTTTTGTGGATGATTGACTACAGGATCCCTTTTATCAGCGGGGCCTTTTTGAGCCTGGTATCCCTGATCGCCGTACAGAAGATACGCACGGGGGCCCGGGAATGAGGCCTGTTCCACCCGACTTTCCCGTTTTCACGACCCGATTGCATTTTCAACACGCTTCTTCAGGTAAGTGAAGAGGAGCCTCCCCAGCACGGCCAGGGATTCCGGGTCGAGATAGCGGTCCGCGCATCTCTCAAGAAGGACGGAGCAGGTGGCACCGAATTCCTCGTCGCGGTCATTGAAAAGCATGAGGACAGGCACCCGTGGGAGGGCCTGGAACCGCACGGACAGATCATAGATCGCCTCGATTTCAGGCGCCAGGCCGCCCAGGTCCTCGGAGGCCTTTTGCAATTGGCCGGGTCTTCCCGCAAAGCGGTCGGCGATCGCCTGCTCCACGTCATGGGAAAAATAGGTGGTGAGGGGTCCGGAATCTCTGAAATCCTTGTAGGAGATCCACTCACGTCCAGCGGGCTCCTCGGGTGGACACATCAGGAGGTATTTGCTGAGGATGACACAGATATCCAGAGGGGGTCTCTTCCCGAAAGGGTCCTGAATCCCCCCGGTGGAGACCCTGTACAGCCTGCCGTAAAGGGTGACAATCACCACGTCGCCATCCACCTGCACACCCAGAACGTCTTCGAGACCCTGCAAGTTCAGCTGGGCGAGTCGGGCCAGGTAATCCTCGTAAGTTCTTTCAAAAACGCTTTCTTTGGATTTCATTTTTGCCCCTGGAAAGGATTAGACCCGTTAAGGCATGCGGCCGGCAGATGGAATGGTGCTGGCCCATGCACCCTCAGGTAAACATTCCGGGCGAAAAAAGTAAAGCCGGAAAATGCTTGACAAAGCAATTGGAGTCGTAACATTACTTAAATCCTTAAAAGGCTTTGAGGACCTCCCCTGGTTCTTGGAAATGAGTCGATTCCACCTGCTTTTTCCATTATCACAACCGTTATCTTTATAGGAGGAAAAACCATGAAAAGAATTGCCACCCTGTTGACCGCAGCCCTTTTCATTTTCTTCGCAGGCAACGCCGCAGCAGTCACGAAAATAAAGCTCGGACTTGTGACTAAACCGGGATCCGCCCAGAACATAGCCGCCGAAAAATTCAAGGAATTGGTCGAAAAACGATCCAATGGCGGTATCAATGTGCAGATCTTCCACTCCGGTTCCTTGGGGAATGAAACAGAAATCCTGCAGCAGGTGCAGATGAACTCCATTCAAATGGCCGTCGTCACGGGTGGTCCTTTCGATACCTTTGATCCCATGGTCAGGGTGATCAGCTATCCTTTCTTGTTCAAAGACTATTCCCAGGTTGACAGGGTGCTGGACGGTCCTCTCGGGGCTGAAGTCTTGAAAAGCCTGGAAAGCTCCGGCTTCAAGGGACTCTGTTTTTCGGAAAACGGCTTCCGCAACCTCACCAACAACAGGCGGCCGGTGAAGACTCCTGCGGATCTGAAGGGTCTCAAAATCAGGGTAATGGCCTCTGCGATCCAGAAGGCCATCTGGCAGGCCTTGGGGGCAAACCCGACACCCATGCCGTGGCCCATCTACACCGAGTTGGAGCAGGGAGTCATCGACGGCCAGGAAAATCCCCTGTGGGTGATGGAAGTCTACAAATTTTATGAAATCCAGAAATACATGACGCTGACGCGGCACGTCTATTCGTACCACATTGATGTGGCTTCTCTCAATTGGTGGAATACACTGGATGCCAATACCCAGAAGATGATCCAAAAAGCCATGTATGATGCTGCCGTTTTTCAGCGGGAAGATAACCGATCAAAAAATGCCGCCCGACTGAAATTTCTCAAAGAAAAGGGTATGATCGTGGAGGAACATCCCGATGTGGCCGCCTTCCGCGCCAAAGTTGCAGGGCTGCAAAACATAGAGTTGTACAAAGATCCAAAGGTCCATGCGCTGCTCGTGAAGTTTATGGAAGCGACAAAATAGTGAGCCCTGCGAGGACAGGAGAGTTAATGGCGGAAAGCGTGTCCACCCTGGAAAGATTGAGCCTGGAACTGAATCACTGGATTGAATACCTGTTGTTCGGCCTGGGATTGTCCATGACCCTTGTGGTTGCCTCACAGGTCTTCTTTCGCTATGTGCTGAACCACTCCCTATTCTGGTCGGAGGAGCTGGCCCGCTTTCAGCTGGTCTGGTTGTCATTCCTGGGCGCGTCAGTGGCCTACAGAAGAAAGGTCCATCCCGGTATTGATGTATTGACCTCCGGAATGCCGGCGATCATCCGCAAGATATTTGCGGTCGTCGTCCACCTTGTCTCCCTGGCATTCTTCTCGGTTATGGTTTTTTACGGGTATCGCTTCGCGTATTTCGTCAGGCTTCAAATATCACCGGCACTCTATTTGCCCAAATGGATTATCTTCAGCATTGTGCCTTTGAGCGGCCTCATTTTCATGATTCATGGATTCACCTTTCTGCTGAACGAACTGAAGAGGGGAAGCCGTGATCATTGAGGTCCTTATTTTTTCTCTGTTGGTTCTGTTTGCCATCAACGCCCCCATCGCCATTGCCATCGGCGCGGCGTCCTTACTGGGGATCGCGGTTCAGGGCAGCTTTCCGCTGATGATGGTTGTGCAGAAGATGTTCGGCGGGATGGACTCCTTCTATCTGATGGCGGTCCCGCTGTTTATGTTTACCGGGGTCATCATGGAGGCAGGCGGGATCAGCGAGAGAATCATTGATTTTGCAAATTCCCTTGTCGGCTGGCTCCCCGGCGGATTGGCTGCGGTGACGATTGTGTCGGCCATGTTTTTTGCGGGTATTTCCGGTTCAGCCGCCGCCGATGCAGCTGCTGTTGGTGCAATCCTCATACCGGCCATGAAGAATTCAGGGTACGAATCGGACTTCGCAGCGGCGGTTCAGGCGTCGGGAGGCTCCATAGGCGTCATCATTCCACCTTCCATTCCAATGATTATTTTCGGTTTTCTGACCGGGGCCTCGATCGGGCAACTCTTTGCAGGCGGTATTTTACCTGGAATCTTGATCGGTATGTCACTCATCGCTGTTGCCACCCTTATCTCACGACGGAAGGGGTATGCCGGTACCGCTGTTTTTTCATTGAAGGAAGTGTGGGCAACGTTCAAGAGGGCGTTGCTGGCCCTGGGTGCGCCCGTGATCATCCTGGGAGGCATTCTCTTCGGGGTATTTACAGCCACGGAATCGGCTGCCGTGGCGGTTGTCTACGCCCTGGTGGTGAGCATGCTGGTCTATCGAAAAATCAAGGTGAAAGACCTGTTCCCCATTTTCAGGGACGCGGCCATTACATCGGGGATCGTCATGTTTATTATTGCAACGGCATCAGTCTTCAGCTGGATTGCCGCAATTGAGGACATCCCCGCACGTTTGGCGGGATCTTTGCTCAGCCTGACGAAAGACCCGGTATACCTCCTCCTGCTCATCAATGTGGTCCTGCTCATCGCAGGTACGTTTGTGGAAACGACCGCCTCTTTGATATTGCTCGTGCCCATGATCACCGCCCTGTTGCCATCCCTCCATATTGACATGATCCAACTGGGCGTGATTGTGGTAACGAACCTGGCCATAGGAATGCTGACACCACCCATGGGTATCTGCCTGATTGTTTCCTGTTCCATTTCCGGGGACAGCCTGGCGGCGGTCAGCCGTCGTATTGTGCCGTTTCTGTTGATCCTGCTGGTCGATCTCCTGATCATCAGCTTTTATTCGCCGTTTACGATGATATTGGCAAGAATGGTTGCGAAGTAGTACACTGTTGTTCACTGAAAGCTTTATTGAATTCAAAAAATGCAGAGGATGGAAAGAGGAGAATAGACATGAAAATCGCTGTTGTGGGTTCCGGAGCCATGGGCAGCCTTTTTGGCGCACTGCTGGCAGAGGCAGAAAATGAAGTCTGGCTGAATGATGTGTGGGCGGAACACGTGCATGCGATCAACCGGAACGGGCTCGAGATCGAGCGTGAGGGCAAGACGCGCAGGGTCCGGATCAAGGCAGCCACTGATGCCCGTGAAATCGGTGAGGCCCAACTGGTCATTGTTTTTGTAAAATCAACCCGGACCGAGGCGGCGGCGCAAGTCGCCGGGACCCTCGCAGGGGCGAGCGGGATGGTTCTGACGCTCCAGAATGGCATGGGAAATGCCGACATCATCGCCGGGGTCGTTGAGCCGGCCCGGGTCCTGGCCGGAACCACATCCCACGGGGCCACCCTCCTTGGGCCCGGAAGCATCCGGCACGCGGGTGTGGGTCCAACGACGATCGGCGTCTGGAACCGTGCAAAAGAAGGGTTCGAGCGGGCAGTGCGGTTTGCCGACCTGTTCAACCGTGCAGGGATTGCGTGCGAAGCCGTGGAAGACGTGCGCGGAGTGGTATGGAATAAACTGCTCATCAACGTGGGCATCAATGCCATCACGGCTCTGACCTCCATCAAGAACGGCGAGATCCTCGATCTGGAGGTGACCAGGAACCTGAGTCGCACAGCTGTTGAAGAGGCCATGGATGTGGCGCAAGCTCGGGAGATCAGCGTCCGGGTGGACATGGTGGAACATGTCTTGGCGGTTGCCGAGGCCACGGCCGTCAACCGGTCGTCGATGGGACAGGATGTGGACAACGGGCGTCAAACTGAGATCGGGGCGATCAACGGGTTCATTGTTCGGGAGGGTTGCGATCTGGGCCTTAAAACACCGGTAAATCAGGCTCTTACCGCCTTGATAGAGACTTTGGAGAAGCACTATTGATGATATCGTAAAAAGCTGCTTTATGGCGCAAACGGCAGCCTATGAGGTACGAAGAGGAGCCGAACCTGACACTCTTTTTCAGGCCCTTTCTAAACACCCCGGAGGAGATGGCCGCCCATTTGGGGTTTAGCATGAATTCATTGAAGCGCATGGGGTTTGGGAGGCGTAAACCCCAAATAGCCGTCCATGCCGGAGTTTGGTGCCAGGTGCACTATGAGAAAGTGTCCGAAAAAGAGCCTCAGATTCTCCTCCTGAGCGCGGTGAATGAGACGACTTCGTTGGCAGTCCGTCCATGAATTGTTTTGCAGCTCTATCAGGAAGTTATGATATGGATCTGGAAGAACATGTTCGCAAAGTACTGGACGAAATTAATCCTGAGGAACTGGCTGAACTCACCGCTTCCCTTGTCCGGATAAACACCGTCTGGGATCAGGATGCCGGTACCAGTGAACAGCAGGCCGCGGAAATGGTGGCCGTGTGGGCGCAAGAACAGGGCTTTCAGGTAGAAATGGATCAGGTGGCCCCGGGACGGCCCAACACGATTATCACCTGGGCGGCCGATCCCGGAGCGCGGACCCTCCTGTTCGAGGGACACTCCGATGTCGTCACGCCGGGAGACTCTGCCGCCTGGCACCATGCCCCCTTTGGGGCGAAGATCGTCGGAAGGCGAATGTACGGCAGGGGAACCAATGACACCAAGGGTAACCTCGCTGCCATGCTGATAGCCATGGCGGCCCTGAAGCGCTCAGGCGTTCGGTTGGTGGGGCGCATTATGGGTGGTGTCCTGTGTGATGAAGAGGACGCCATGATCGGCGTGCTGGACTTTATCGAGCGGGGTCGTGCGGACCAAGTGACGGGCGCCGTCATCTGTGAACCCCAGAACGGGCTGATCTGCACGTCTCAAAAGGGTGCAATCCGCGTACGGTATGCCGTAAAGGCGCGGATGAGTCATGGCGCCATGCCCCTTTCCGGCCTGAATTGTGCGCCGGCCCTGAGTCGGCTGATCGACGGTCTGCACAAAATGGAATGGGAAGCGGTGAAAGCCTTCGGCCGGGATGAACATCTCGGGTGGCCCAGCATGACACCCACCGTGATCCAGGCCCCCTCAGTGGGGGCGCCACAGCTCAATGTGATGCCCGGGGAGGCCGTGCTGCTTGTGGATGTGCGGACCATCCCCGGTCAATCGCACGATGGGATCCGGGAGGGCCTGGCGGACCTTGCCCGACAGGTGGAGCAGGAGGTCCTTGAGCATTACGAGGTTTATGATCGCCAACTTGCGGTGAAACGGCGGCACGATCTGAAGGTAGAGGTGGTTTTTATCACCGACCGTCCCTGCACGCGGACGGAAGAACAGGACCCCATAGTCCTTGCGGCGGACTGGGCCACAAGACGAATCAGCGGGAAGGAACCCGTTCATGCCGGTGTTCCGGGCGCCACAGATGGCACGTTCTTGTGGCAGCTCAAGAAAATTCCCATCGTAACCATGGGGGCCGGTGCGCGACACGTGGCCCATCAGACGGATGAGTGGGTGGATCTGGACCAACTCCTCGAGACCGCTCGGATCTATGCCCTTTCAGCCCTGTATTATTTGCAGCCTGAAGCCCCTGAAGCGTGATAATCCGGTCATGGTGGAGAACCAACCGGTAGATTGCTGCACCCTGTGCTGTCGCGACGAATCTCATTGGGGCGATGGCCGGTTTTTAACAACATTTTTAGGGAGGTTTTGAAATGAGCGTAAAAAAGGTTACTATCATGGATGTGCGGAAGGCCAAGAAGGAGGGCCGAAAGCTCGTGATGTGCACGGCTTATGACTACCCTTTCGGTCTGCTGGCCGATGAGGCGGGGGTTGACATTGTCCTGGTGGGCGATTCCCTGGGCATGGTCGTCATGGGCCTGGATGGTACGGTCGAGGTCACCATGGAGCACATGATTCACCATATCAAGGCGGTGATGCGTGGCTGCAAAGGGGCTCTGGTGGTGGGGGATATGCCTTTCATGAGCTATAACACATCCATCAGGGAAGCGATCACCAATGCCGGCCGCCTGCTCAAAGAAGGCGGGTGCGATGTGGTTAAACTGGAAGGCGGGGTGGATTTTGCACCCACCGTTGAGGCCATTGTCAAGGCGGGTATCCCGGTCCAGGGGCATATCGGCCTGACGCCCCAGACGGCCAGCGCGTTGGGCGGGTTCAAGATGCAGGGACGCGACGCCTCAGCGGCCAAAAAGATCTTCGATGATGCCAGGGCACTGGAACAGGCCGGTGTTTTTTCCATCATCCTGGAGGCTGTACCCGCACCCCTCGGAAAACTGTTGTCTGAGTCGGTCAGCGTGCCGGTGATCGGTATCGGAGCAGGCCCCCATGTGGACGGCCAGGTGCTGGTCACCCATGACATGATCGGACTCTTTGACAAATTCGTTCCCAAGTTCGTTAAGCAATACACGAAGATCAGGGAGACGATCCTCGAGGCCATGAACGCTTACAAACAGGATGTTCAGGAAGGGGCGTTTCCGGGCCCGGAACATTCCTTCAAGATGCCGGAAGAGGCCTTGGAAGAACTCAAGAAACTGATCAAGGAGTAGTCCGGATTTCTCATCCCGCGATGCGGGGTACTCCGATGGCGAATCTGCCCGTGTCTACTTCGTTGCGCCGGGGAAATATCCTCGACATACTCTTTCAGTATGCCTGCGGGTATTTCCCCGGGCGTCTTATGTCCGCGGTCATCTTCACCATCTCGTCGCGAAGGTTGATGCAAAACCCGGCTCACGAAAGATCTGCCTCTTAATCCTGTCTATCGTTTGCCGATCTGCCTCAAATGGAATATTTGGACGTGTTGGTTCAGGCAATTGATGTGTCCGGAAAAACGGTGTACCCCTTAATTTCATATTGTAAGTGAGTACCATCAGTGTTTCCAGGTTAACGGTGTCCTCTATGTTATAGGCAAGCAGCGTTTCCAATGCCTTTTGGTTCCTGTTCTGCAGAAAGTCATACCATAACAGGACGGCAAAGTAGCCGTCAACATTATCCAAATCACCCCGGTCAATCCCTAATTGTTTTTCGCATCCTTTCAGGCCGCCTCTGTATCCCAGGCTTGCCAGGATGTATCGGAGGTCGATGTGAGCCTGGGTCAGGCTGGTGCCGAAGTGGCCTTCAATGAAAGGGATATCAAAAGATTTGCCGTTGTATGTCACGATAACCTTGTACTTCTGAATGTCATGTATGAAGTCATCGAGGTTCCGATCTTTCACATACCAAGAGACGGAATTCCCGTCATACAGGGAAATGGTCGTAATTTCAGCCCCCCACGTTTCCAGACCTGTTGTCTCAATATCGAGATACGCCGTGGAATTTCTGAATTCAGGGAACATCCGCCAGCGTTGATTCGATGGCAATAGAATCTCGAAATAGTTGGGATCGCCTGTCTCGAAGTGTTCTCTTGATCCTCGAAGATATCGCTCAATGGATTCCAGTTTTTTATGGGACAGATTGATCTCAACGGGTTTTCCGAAACCATCCCAATCAAGAAGTCCTGAGTCCCACAAGCATTCTTCAGTCTTAAGACCGATACCCGGTATATGGATGAACGTATTTTTTAACATCAGAATCTCCTTCGGTCTCTTGGGTTAAAAAACATATCACCACATTGAAACCAAAAGAGCAACCCTGTGGCCATAACCCAAATCCACCGTCTGATTCGCGTATGATGCGTTTCACCGGGTAGTTTGGGGACATTCCTGCTCACCGGCAAGGTGTCAGATGTCTGCAAGGTGAGCCTGCAAAATCCAGTTAATAACGGGGCTTCCGAGGTGCAACGACGTCGTATGAAGAATGCGTTGCAAGGAGGAGCGATCGAAGGCAACGCAGCAAGGGCGCCATGTTCACACTCCTGCTGCCGGAAAGGTAGACATATGGCGACGGCCAAACGACCCACCGCATCAAGCTGAAAACTTTTCACTTGACAAAAACCAGGCCTGGAGTATTGGTGGTAGGGCCAGCCCATATATGCATCGCAACAGGGCCTCGAGGCGTTGACCATGAATAGTCACCAGTCTCTGCCCTGTTGCCTCGGAATCGGAAGATTCCATAACCATCATTACAACACAAAAATCAGGAGGAGGTTGAGATGAAGAAGAGATTTATTTTAGGGGTCTTGATCTGTTTGATGGCGTTTTCGACTACCGCATCTGCGAAACAAGTCAAGATTATTTTTGCAACCGGTGGAATCGGAGGCGTCTATCTCTATTATGGAACTCAGGTAGCCGCTATCATCTCTGCAAACACGCCGTATCAGGCCACTGCCATTCAAACAGCCGCATCCATCGACGACAACCTGCTCTTGAGGGACAAGACGAATCCCGCAAAGGGGCTCTATTTTTGTGCAACCTCTCTGCCGGATTCGGCTTATGTGGCTTACACGGGTCTTCATCCGAAATTTAAGAAAAAACATGCCCCATCAAGAATCCTGTGGATGATGTATCCCAATTATCTGCAGATTGTCACCACAGCGGACAGGGGTATCAAGACGGTCAAGGACCTGGCAGGCAAACGGGTCTCTACCGGAGCGCCGGGCTCGGGGACCGAGTATACCGCCATGCTGGTATTGAAGGCAGGAGGTGTTCAACCCGCCTCGTTTAGAAAGTGGGAGAAATTGGGAGCCAAGGAATCAGCCGAGGCCCTATCGAACGGGACGATCGACGCCTATTTCTGGTCCGGAGGACTGCCCACAGGTTCCATTGTGGAGCTGGCCACCACATTGAAAAGACAGAATAAGACCGTATCCTTTGTAACCATTCCCGAAAATAGTAACATCATCAAATATTTTGATAAACATTTTTCAGGGCTTGCAGAAAGCGGTGTCATTTCCAGCAAAGTCTATGAATCAAAATCGGATACCCCTACCATGAAATTCTGGAACCGGGTATTGGCTCCCGCCAGTCTCCCGGACAACATCGCCTATGATATCGTTAAAGCGGTATTCAGCCACCTGGATCAACTCCACCGGGCCATCAAACCGGCCAGGATGACCACCGCCGAGAATACGGCAAAATTCATCGGCAAGACAACGATACCATTCGACCCGGGTGCCATCAAGTATTTCAAGGAAATCGGAGCAGTTAAATAATTGCCGGCTATTAAGAAGATCAAGAAGAGGACGCTTGTCCTCTTTTTGATTTTTACCCCCATTGTCCTGTGTCTGGTCGAATTTTCAAGACCCGTCATGATCACGTCGGACCAGGGAAAGGCGTTTTTTCTGTTTTGGAGTTGGGACAGGGGGGAGGTCGAATTCATCAATTCGGTGACGGGAGGCAAGGTGGATATTTCTTTCTCTCTTTCAAAGGATTTCAATGATTTTCATATGAAAACCAATGAAGCGACCGAAAATTACTATACCGACGGCACCTACGACATCAATGAGAGACTGAAAAAAGAGAGGAGGACCTCATTATCGTTCAGCTCGATGAAAGGGATGAAATTGACACTGGGAGATAGAGTGTTCGACATCAAGAATGACTCGTTGAAGGTTGAATTATTGTGGAGTACAGGACTCTTCTAAATAAGATCATCTACACCATTTTGTTTATCGCCACAATATATCACCTGTATATTGTGGTTCACCCCTTTACCCCATGGTCCGGACATCATATTGAACTCCTCAATATTATACAGCTCCAGAGAGCTACCCATGTCTTTTTCCTGGTTCTTTTAGGCTTTCTGATCAATTTCCATAACGATCCTGAACCGTTCAAGATCGGGGGACTGGTTTTTATCCTCTTATCCGCTGTCCTCCTGTACGCATTCCTGGATTTGGATATTGATGCAGAATTCAAATTCTTTGCGTGTATTTTCTGGATTTCGGCCGTTGCCCCTGTCTTCTTTCCCAAGAAGCTCCATCTCCTCAACCTGGTATCGGCTATCCTGATTATCTTTCCGTTTATCTATATGGCAAAAAACTTTAACGCCCTGATCTACAGGGCGGTGATTCCGGAACCTCTCGACCTGGTCATGGCATTTGGAGAGACATTTCTGGTTCTTGGACTCACCTACAGGGTCATTGGGCCCGTTCTCCCCATCCTGGTCTTGAGCTTCATGATTTATAATATTTACGGCAATTACATACCCGGAGTTTTCTCCGGGCCCGGTTTCGGTATCGATATGCTTCTCGGCAAACTCTACTGCGAGACCGAAGCCGGGCTGTTCGGCATGATCACAGGCGTTTCGCTCAAATACCTCGTATATTTCACTACCCTTGGCGCGGTGATCAGCGCTTTGGGATTTGGAAGGATTATCTCAAACATTGCCCTGACCCTTGTGGGAAAGAGCCCCGCTTCACCCGGCAGAACTTCAAGTATCCTGGCTGTTTTCATGGGGCTGTTCTCAGGGTCCGGCGCAGCAGATACCCAATTCGTTGCCACCATTACCAAGGATCTATATGAAAGAGCGGGATACGACCGATATGTTGCAGCGGGGATAGTCGCGACCGTCGGTTCCATAGCATACGTTACCCCCCCTATCATGGGATCCATATCTTTTATAATGGTAGAGCTTCTTTCCATCCCATATACATGGATCATTGTAATGGCGATAGGTCCGATGTTGTTATATTTGTCAGGAATATGGCTGTATAATGAGTTCTACGTAAGAAGAGAAAAATTAGAGCCCGTAGAAGTGGCCGCACATGTGAATAAAAGGTATGATTTAAGATTTGCTTATGTATTTGTACCGATTGTATTGATCATTATTCTGATTTATAAAGGCTTTGCCATAAATGTTTCCGTTCTGGCCGCCATCTTGTTTTTTATAGTCATCGCTTACATCGATCCCAAGATCAGGCCGCCCATAAAGAAACTCGGCATGGGACTGGCCGAAGGCTTCAGAAGCCTGATCCCCATCGGGGTTGCCGTGGTCTGCGCAAACGTGGTGATGACGGTCATGGTCACCAGCGGTGTGGCAGCCAAGTTTTCTGCGTTTCTGACGCTTCTGTCCCATGGAAATCTGTTTTTTGCTCTCATCTTTGCGGCTGTCTTCAGCCTGATTCTGGGTATGGGCGTCCCTCCAGTGGCAACCTACGTATTGACTGCAGCCCTGACAGCCCCTGCAATTCAACAGCTGGCGGTTGCCGCGGGAATTCCGGATAAGGCCGCGCTCCTGTCCACGCATATGTTCCTTTTCTACTACGCGGTCCTGGCTGAGGTTACTCCGCCGGTCGGATTATCCATTTATGCCGCCTCCTCCGTATTTGAGACGAATCCCATCAAGACAGGGATCTATTCGGCCCTGGTCGCTCTTCCCAAATATTTGATCGGATTGTCATTCATATGTTCCTATTATGGAACGGCCACACTGATATTGCCGACCCTGGAGTACAATACCTTGCTCCACGGCATTCTGATCATCGCCTCAAAATTTATTCTGACTTTTTCGGGGATCGTTTTCTTGAATGCCGGTGTCATAGGTTATTCGACGCGAACGTATTCCAAGTGGGAAAGGGTTATTCTGATAGTGGGCGGTGTCCTTCTCTTTTATCCATCATTCTACCTGGATATTGCCGTGGTCATCCTCCCTCTGATCGTATTCTTCAGGAAAAGGAAGCTGCCCTGGATCAGGACAACCGGTATCCTCGCGGGCTAAGAAAGGACGAAGGGGTATCAGTTCTTGAAACGTGCACATTGAATTGATTCATGTTGTCACTCGTCGAGCAGGAATACGACAGTCCGCTGAGTGGGGCCGTTGCGTCGGCCGTTCTCGGCAGTCAGCATTTAGCTGAAGAATTTCCGAATGAATATCCTTCTCATTTTTCATGACTTGTTGCAGATCTCGCACTCGAAAAGACGGTGGGGTGTGCCGCCCGATACGGGGTCAAAGTTGGCGTCATCCACAAGGATATTGATGCTGGCTTTACCGTCCGTCGGATTTCCCCATCCGAAATCGATCCAGATATATCCCGGCTGGGTGTCTTTGGTGAGCCTTGCCTTGAGGGTGATTTGCCCTCGGGGGCTGCTTACCTCGACGTCATTGCCGTCAGCGATATCTCTTTCCGAAGCATCCTGGGGATGCAGCCAGACCAGGGGATCGGGGTAGGATTTTGTGAGGGCCTCGATATTCCTGAACTTTGTGTGGACGAACTGGGCCGGCCGTTTGGTGCAGCCAAGCAGGGGAAACCCTCTGCCATAACAAAGGGCTTCATCCAAGGGTTCACCTGCGGGCTCCGAGTAGACGGGCAGCGGGTCGTATCCCTTGTCCTCAAATACAGTTGAGTAGAACTCCACCTTGCCGGAGGGGGTGTTAAAGCCCCCTTCCTGATACTTTCGGTATCGGACCGGCGGCGTCGCGTAAACGACCTGCTCTTTATCCAGCTGTTCAAAGGAGATGCCTGTGGGCTGAATCATATGTTTCAGCCAGCTCAGGGTATCATGAAAAGGGTATTCCTGGTGAAGCCCCAATTTTTCGGCAAGGGCATATTCAACTTCAAATACGGACCGTGACTCTCCGACTGGAGGGACCACCGGCCGCGCAAGGGCCAGGAATCCGCCCTCAGTGCTTGAATAGGCCCGGTACCCGAAACTTTCAAAGTCTGATTGGATGGGAAGAACCAGATCGGCCAAAGCCGTCGTCGCTGTGGGAAAAATGTCGGCGACCATAAGAAAATCGCATTTTCTCAGGGCCTGCTTCGTCCTTTTTTCGTTCGCCTGTATCAGCGCGGGATTGCAGTGATGGACGATCATGGCCCGGGGACGACCTTCCTCTTCGCTAAGAAGGGCCTCCTTAACCGCGGGGAAGGGGACTTCCATGAACAGGGGAAATTGCTCATAACCGAGCCTGCGCTCCCTGGACACGGTCTGGGTGGGCAGAGAGGATTGCTGCGCAAAGGGCATAAAGACATTGCCGCCCGGCACATCCAGATTTCCTGTAAGGCCGATCAGAATCGCCACCGTCCGGACAGCATCCACACCGTTTGCGATCATATCCAGGCCGTTGCCCTCATAGATGGTCGCGGGTTTCGTGGTCGCATAGGTCCTGGCCAGGTTTTCAATGGTCTTTGCCGGGATTCCGGTCAGGATTTCGGCCCATTGGGGGGTGAAAGCCTGAACGTGATCTGCCAGGGCATCAAAACCGCTCGTATGGGCCTCGACAAAGCCCCTGTCATAGAGCGATTCCCGAATGATGACATGAATCATGGCAAGGCCGAGAGCTACATCGCCTCCCGGTTTGATCCGCACCCACTCATCAGCCTGAGCAGCGGTCCTTGAATGAAAGGGATCGATGCTGATCATCCGCGTCCCCCGCTCTTTCAGACGTGGAATGATTTGTCCCAGCCCGTTATAGGCCGCGTAGCTCCCAAAGCGCTCCGATGTCAAGGGGTCGCTCCCCCAGAAGAGGACCAGCCCAGTATGATCGTAATCGGGTTCCGCTCGAATCCCGCCGGTAATGGCCATGAAGGCCGTCATTCTTGGGACCATGCAAAGATTTGCCGCTCCTGTAAAATTGGGTGACCCGAAGGCCCCCGTGAATTCAAGGAAACCGTCCCTGCACTGGTAGGATACCGGCGCGCCGCCGCAACGGGCAAGACTGAGGGGTCCGAACCGCTCCCGGATTTCGCCCAACCGCTCCGCGGCAAATTCAAGGGCCTGGTTCCAAGAAACCTTCTCAAAACCCCTAGAGGTTTTCCGCATGGGAACTTTGAGTCGATCCTCAGATGCAATGACTTCCGGAATCGCGGCTACTTTTGGGCAGCATCGCCCCCTGTTCATAGGGTGTCCCGGATCTCCCTTCACGGAAATCGATCCGTCTCCACTTCTGTGAACCACAATGCCGCAATTCGTATGACAAAACTGGCATATCGAGCGGTAGGTTTTTCCCTCCATGGACTACGTCTCCTTCCCAGTGTTGTGGGTCTGCAGATTCATATCAACCGGTCTTCCCGAGAGGTAAGCAAGAATCGAGGTTCAGAGTTTACCATTTCAAATGGCAATGTGCTCGTAAAAAGCTGGTTTATGCCGCAATCGGCAACGTATGAGCAAAAAAGTGGAGGAGAACCTGACACTCATTTTCAGACCCTTTCTAAACACTCCGCAGGGGATGGACGCCAATTTGGTGTTCAATAGTAGCTATTAGTGAGCGCCAAAGCTTCCGGAGGCGTAAACCCCAAATAGCCGTCCATGTCGGCGTCTGGTGCCAAATCCACTATGAGAAAGTGTCTGAAAAAGACCCTCAGGTTCTCCTCCTGAGCTCCGGTGAATAAGACGACTTCGTTGGAAAGGAGAAAAAGATCGAAAAAAAAATTGAGGAAGGTAAATCCTGGAATATCTTACTTCCTGGAGAAATATCCGGCCTCCGGTCCTCGCAGCATCCTTTGTCTCGAAACAGGTAACGGATGTAAAGGTCGCCAGTATTATTGACACACTGTTCGAAATTACCTATACTCCAATTCCGAAAAGCGGATTCTTATCACCCTATATCTAGGACAATGAAGAGGAAAATGGGTATGAAACAAGCCGTTACCTTAGTGCGCGCAGGCCAATTTGTACCTGCCTATGACCGTCCCGCCATATCCAATGGTGCTATAGTCGTCGAAGGCAAGATAGTTAAAGAAACTGGGACCTATGATGAGCTCTTAAAACGGTATCCGAATGCCAATGAGATTGGGGGCGATCAATTTCTTCTAATACCTGGGCTGATCAATGGCCATGGCCATGGCCGAGGGTTGAGCGATTTCCAACGCGGCGCCCTTGATAACACTCTTGAATCGTGGTTGCTGGATACGCGCAAATACGTTCCAATATCCACATATGATGATATTGCCTATTCTTCAGCGAGACTCTTGAAATCCGGTGTAACCACCACTATGCACAACCATATTCTCAAAGATCCTGTGCTCTATGAAGAAGAATTCAAGGAAGCGTTAAAGGCATATCGTGATTCTGGGATCAGGCTCCAGTTCAATCCGGGTGTTCGAAATCAGAACCCGTTTATCTATGGAGACAACAAGGCATTTATGGAAGGATTGCCTCCTAATCTAAAGGAGGCATTATCTTCTCCTTCTCCTGCCAAATCCTTTTCTGCTGAGAATTTTATTGAAGTGGTGGAGGATTTTCATGATCGGTACAGTGACGCTATGTGTCGAATTGGTTTTGGACCACTTGCGCCGCAATGGTGCACAAAAGAACTCCTGCATGAAATAAAGCAAGCAGCTGAACGCCTGCACACTCCTATTCACGTCCACGCCGTACAATCTGTTTTTCAAAAATTTTACGGGCTCAAGTTCCTGGGGCGAACACTCATAGAGTACATGAACGATATAGGATTCCTCGGCTATCCACTCGTCATCGGCCATTGTGTATGGCCAACATTAGATGATATAGAACTCCTTGCGAAAACCCACACGGCTGTGACACACCACCCCTCATGCAATCTTCGAGTTAGGAATGGAATCTCCCCGGCATTCCATATGCTGCAAGCCGGTGTCTTGGTCGGCCTGGGATTGGATGGCAAATCCATTAATGACGACGACGACATGATCCAGGAAATGAAGGTTTGCTTTTTGCTTCATCGCATCCCTTCCCTGGAATTGAGTTCACCCCATATGACTGCACGGACGGTCTTCCAAATGGCGACAGAGAATAATGCCAAGTTATTAGGCTTTGAACAGGAATTGGGCAGGCTTGAGCCTGGGCGTCTGGCGGACCTGGTGCTGTTGGATCATAAAAAGATGTGCTATCCATTTGTTGATCCCTGTCACGATCCGATAGAGACCCTCCTCTATCGCGGAAAGGGCAGCCATGTCCATACCGTTATGGTGAACGGACAAATTGTAGTTGAAGATGGAAAACTTTTGACACTTGATGAGGAAGCCATAGCATCCCGCCTCGCGAAGGCAGCCTCACGTCCCAGGACTGAGGGTGAAAAAGCCCTGATTCAGGCCATGGATGAATTGAAGTCCCATGTACTCAAGTACTACAGGGGATGGACCGAAAAGATAGAGCTTAAGCCATACTTTGGCATCAATTCCTCAGTAAACGGGGACGAGTGATGAATCCGAGTTAGACCCTATGGGATGCAGATCCGGATACCATCCTTATAATCAAGCGATCGAGCCATTGTTTTACTTCAGACGGAATCCGCTCCTTTGTGATACCCATATTGATGACGTCTCAAGACGTCATCATCGTGCCCATGGACGGGCAGAAAAATCAATGGGGCACAACGCAACTCGTTGATTTGTAAGGAAACCGAAATCGCACTTTTTACGATTCCATGACTGACAGGCGCCGAAAGCAGGCCAAGATATTTCGTCATCGTTTCTAAGGATTCGTGGGAGATATAGGATATGCCTACTCCAGCGGGGCTAACAGGGTTGTCACTTGGTTAATATCCTCCAATTCCTCGGCAGTCATGAAATGTGAAAAGACCTTCTCAGCCGTTTCCTGTCCCCAAATAGGATCGACTAGCCTAAAATATTTCTTTTCCAAATCATCAGCACCGTATGGGTCTTCAAAATCTCCTTTATTCATAAATGTTTCCGCTTCGATCATCTCACCATTCACAAGTTTGATGCGAACCCGGGATGGCCTTCTATCCGGCATCATAGCGGTGAGATCAGGATCCTCTGAGACAGTCACCTTTTGCGCCAAGGCCCTTGTAGTGGGATCATTAACAGCCTTAGCCTTGAAGGATTCAATACCAGCTTCCCCATGGACAATATATGTTGATATGGCGAAGGGGATTGAAAATTTGGCTGCCAATGTGTTACCGGGGTTCTTGTCACACAATTGTGCAGCCAGTGAATAGGTCTTAACTTCAATGCTGTCTATCTCGTCGGGTCTGATGACTCCTTCTCGCCTCCCGGCAATGATCTTCTCTAAAGCGTCCAGGCTGCCATGGTTGTATCTGCAACAGGCATGAAGCTTAAAATAATTTCGGGTGATTTCAAATCGCCTGCCAAGTGCCTCTGTCATAATCTCCGGATTAAAAGAGTCCGAAATTACTGAACCAAATATGGTCTTCAGTCCGTCTGCTTCTCCGGTAAATCCGGATTGGACGAGATCATGTGCGAAAATCCCCATATAGGCACTCACGCCGGCATAAACATTACGAACCGTTCCTCCCTCAAGCATCGTTCGACGGCTCGTTGCGAGGCCAAGAGATGAGCTTACATTGATGATCTCTTTCATAGCAGGTTCTTTGTAGCCCATCAATTTGGCCACAGCGACTGCAGCCCCGACAGTACCCCAAGTCCCATGAGGATGCATCGACATGCGTATCTTGCAGGCGATACCAATTCGAGCACATACCTCGTAGCCAAGCACAAGAGCGGTCAGTAGTTCCTTTCCGGAAAGCCTGTTTTTTTCTGCTACAGCCAAGGCAGCAGGTACTACGTGTATGCTCGCATGGCCTCTGGCAAATTGATTGCCTTCATCAAGCTCAAGAAAAGTGCCTGCTGTTCCATTAATCAATCCGGCCTTGATCATTTCGGTTCGAATTCCCGCTCCAGGAAGTGTGGATTCACATGGCCCCCCCGGATAGACTTTCTTTTTGATCAGGGACTTAACTTCGTCCTCCTGCGACCCGGCCGCAATTACCGCCATGGTGTCTGCCAATACCTCTTTGGCTCGAGTAATGACCTCGGGGGGAAGGTCATCAAAGGATGTATCGCAAACATAGCTGGTTATGTGATCCAAGTAATCTCTCATTTCAGTTCTCCTGTCAGTAACCTGAGTTGCGGGTTAACTTACGTACATTGCATTGCAAATTACGGCTTCTTGGGGCTTCACGGGGTATAAGTCTCTTCAAAATCGTTCTTCTTTTACAAGCCAAGATAAAGTGTTTTGACATGGGAATTTGATAAAAGGTCTTTTCCTGTCCCGGAGAGGGCAATATGGCCTTCCTCCAAGACAAAACTTTGATGGGAAAGGGCAAGGGCCTGTGAAACGTTCTGTTCCACCACAAGAACCGTAATCCCATTACCATTTATCTTTTCAATAATACTAAACATTTCATCAACAATAATTGGGGCAAGGCCCAGGGATGGCTCATCAAGGATCAGCAATTTCGGTCTTGACATCAGCCCACGCGCTATGGCCAGCATCTGTTGCTCTCCGCCGGACAAAGTGCCTGCCGTTTGTTTCTTTCGGTTACTAAGGATAGGAAACATTTCCATCACTATTCTGAGAGATTGTTTGCGAAAAGATTTCGGTCCCTTCAAATATGATCCCATTTCAAGGTTCTCCAGGGATGTGAGAGTTGGAAAGATTCTACGACCCTCCGGAACTTGAACCAACCCCATTCCCACACGTGAATAGGGTTTACTATGGGTTATGTCCTGTCCCATAAACCGGATAGAGCCTTTCCGTGCGGAGATGATACCGGAAATGGCATTAACAGTAGTTGTTTTTCCAGCGCCGTTGCTTCCAAGAAGGGACACGATTTTCTTCTCTTCAATATTAAAAGTCACCGCCCTCAAGACTTGGACCTGTCCGTAAAAGACGTCGATATGGTCTACGCTCAACAAGAATACGCCCCTTTCCCTAGATAAGCCTCAATGACATTCTTGTCTTCGCAAACGGCACGCGGTTCTCCATCAGCGATACACACGCCGTGATGGATTACGACAATTCGATCACTTAGCCCCATAATAACCCGCATGTGATGTTCTATAATGAAGATGGAAGTCCCTTTTTCTCGAATCTTATGGACCAATTCTATGATGTCTGTCTGCTCTTTAGGGTTCAGCCCGGCCATAACTTCATCAAGAAGTAACAGTTTAGGCTTGGTGCCCAAGGCACGCGCCAATTCCAATCTTTTCCTGTTTGGAGTCGAGAGGTTACTTGCTGGATCAAGGGCCTGTTTGTCAAGACCAACAAACTGCAAGATTTCCCAGGCACTTTTTTCGACTTCTCCTATATCTGCAGTGCAATTATAACAGCCAACCGCCACGTTCTCCAGAGTCGAAAGATCACTGAAGGGTTTGACGATTTGGAAAGTTCTGGTAATGCCTATCTTGCAAATCTCATGGGGAGTCAGTCCCACCAGCTCCCTTTGCAGAAATTTTATGGTGCCCTGATCAGGCTTCAAAAACCCGGTTATGAGGTTGAAAAGGGTTGTCTTCCCGGCGCCATTTGGACCTATAAGGCCCAAAATTTCTCCAGGTACCAGTTTCACCGAAAGATTCGAAATAGCTTTAAGGCCTCTAAACGACTTTGAAAGGGATGCCACATCTAACAGTAAATTCTTCATGTGCTCAACTTGCCCCTAAACCCGAACCCGGAGAGCGCTTTCCTTGCAAACCCCAGGATTCCATTTGGAAGAAACATAATGACGATCACCAGGACCACGCCATAAATCATTAGATGTACACCACTATAGGATTGAAAAGCCAGCCGAGTCACCTCGGAAAGGGGTGTCAAGAGTGCAGACCCCAGCAAGGGCCCCAGGACAGTACCCGGCCCTCCGATGATTGGCGGGAGCATGATCTCAACCGAGTTTGCCACGCCAAAGGTGCTGTCTGGGCCTATATAAAGAATATATTGAGCGTATATGGTGCCTCCTATCGCAGTCATACCCGCACTTATTGCCATTGCTACCATCTGTGTTTTAAAGGTGTTTACGCCCAGTGCCTCGGCCGCATCATGCTCCTCCCTTGTGGCCAGAAAATAGAGGCCCATACGGGTACCTTCGATCCACCAAACCAGGAAAAGGGAACCAAGCATCAGCCAGAGAGAGATGAAGTAAAAAGGCGTTTTGCTGATAAATTGCATAAGCGAAGGGCAACTCCCTCTTAACGGAATTAAAAGACCGGAAGCGCCTCCCACAGCAGACCAGGCCATAGCAATCATATGGAAGATCTCGGCAAAAGCCAGCATGATGAGAGCAAAAAACGGACCCTTGAGATGATAACGAAAGCTGAGAAAACCGAAAAATAGTCCGAAAATGATCCCTGCAGCGCAAGAAACAAAAATCCCAAACCAGGGGCTGAGGCCGAAATGAATGAATAGAAGTGTCGAGACGTAGGCGCCAATCCCAAAAAATACGGAATGCCCGAAGGAAAATTGACCCGCATACCCGCCCAAAACATTCCATCCCTCCCCCATGATCGTGTAAAGAAAAATCATGATCATGATATGCAAGATGTTCGGTACGACCCAAGGCAGGATATGAAGAACCACCAGTGCAATTCCTATTGTGATCCATGTCCGGGGGTAAAACTTTCGTTTCAGGTAACCGGTCTGCTCTGGAATGTCAGGCATCTTTTCTCCCAAATAATCCTGTGGGTTTAAAGAGAAGAATAAGTATAAAGATGATGAACGAGATGATGGATTTCATCCCACCGGGCAGAAAGATTGCTCCCACGCTATCAGCTATCCCGATAATGAGGCCGCCAACAAACGCACCCGGAACATTGCCCATACCCCCCAAAACCACCACAACGAAAGCCGTAATAACGAAAAGCCATCCTGCATAAGGATAGACTGGTATAAAAGGGGTGATAGCTGCACCTGAAACGCCGGCGCATGCGGCCCCAATTCCAAAAGTGATTATATAAATTCGTTGAATATTGATCCCCATAAGAAGAGAACCTCTGGGCTCTTCGCTGGCGGCACGAATTGCTTTCCCTAGGTCCGTCCTCGTAAGTATGAGATAAATTATGGCTGCCAACAATATCGCAACGCCAAAAGCCAAGAGCTTAACCAAAGATATGGAAATATCGCCGATATAGAAATTGATCTCGGAATAGGGCGTCTGCATGACCCTGTAGTCGGGTGACCAGAGAAAAACCGCAAGATTTTCCAGAAAGAGGGAGACGCCCAGGGTCAGCAGGAGCTGATTATGTTCAGGGGCGTCAAGAATGGGGTTGATTAGAAATTTCTGAAAAGCAACACCAATGATGAACAAGACAACAAATGAAATCAAAATAGAGGCATAAGGATTCAGATGGAACATCATAACAGACCAGTATGAAGTGTACATGCCTAGCATGATAAGGGATCCATGGGCAAAATTAACTACTTTCATGACTCCAAAAACAAGCGTCAGCCCAATAGCCATTAGACTGTATACGCCCCCGATCAAAAGCCCATTCAAGAGCGACTGCAAGACGAATGAATAGGTCATAGACTTGAATCCATTATTGATGAAACCAGAGAGCGGCAGAAAAGCCGCTCTCTGGAAGATGCCTCCATGTTACTTATAAGCCGGTTGAGGGAAAACCCACTTGGCCTCAGCATATTCCTCCGGCCAAACCACGACAACTTTTCCATTAAGAACCTGCTTGACCACCGCTTGTGCGTTCTTATTCTGCCCATCCGGTCCAAAAACAATGGGCCCTTGCGGCAAGATGTGATCAGTCATGTTTGTATTGGTCAAGGCATCTCTAATAGCCTTGCGATCCCGGGACTTGGCCCGCTCAAGGGCATCGGCCACCACATAAACCGCCTCATAAGCAAAGACTGTTGAAGGCCCCATTCCCGTTCCATACATCTCCTTGTAGTGGGCAAAAGCCTTTCTGGAAAGGGCGCTCTTGGGATTGGCTCCGTAGTTGCCATCCATTACATATTCCGTCATTTTTCCCAATTCTTTGACAAACTTAGGCGCACTGAAAGCCCCATTCCCACAACCAATAATACCTTTTGCCCTGAGCCTCATATTCCTCATGGTCTTTAGTACGCGTACCCCATCGCCAAAGTACCCGGTGTCCATTACGATATCGGCACCAGCCTGCTTTATCTTACCCACTTCAGTAGACACATCAACGGCGCTAGGTGAATACGGGACGTTTTTGACGACTTTCATGCCATATTTTGGTGCATAATTCACTACATGGCCTGATAAGGAACTACCAAACTCCGTGTTGTCGTGCAGGTACGCTATGGTTTCCACTTTTACGCCCGCTGCCTTAGCTATCTCACTGATATATCTGACTGTCTGGGCTGCCATTTGTTCCGCGTCGGGTTGAACGCGAAAAGTATACTTGAAGCCCCGTGCTGTCACCTCATCCGCGACCGCCACAGTCACCACGAAGGGGACTTGATATTTTTCAGCTATTTCACAAGCAACCAGAGTTACAGCTGATTGATAGCAACCCATGATAGCTACAGCTCCAGCCCTGTACAAACGCTCTACGGCGGGGACTGCCAAATTGGGTTTGCCTCCACTATCCTCGTTGAGCAGTTTCAGTTTTGCGCCGTCTAGTGATTTGATTCCCCCACTGTCATTGATTTCTTTAGTGGCCAGCATAAGCCCTTTCTTGAGTTCTTGACCATCAAATCCCAAAAATCCTGAAAGCGGGTGAATGGCACCGATAACAATCTCCGGTGGCGTGGCCCCTCTAAGCACACTGGGGAAACCAATCAAACCGAGTGCGGCAGCGGCCCCCCCCATTGCCGCAGTGCCTTTGATAAAGTCCCGACGTGTCATCCCTTTTTTTTCAGAGCTCTTCTCACGATGTTGCATGGCTACACCCTCCGTATCTAAAGGTTTAAGATCTAATCAAGCGTGAGCGGTGTGCTCCAATTACCCACCCATAACAAACCGGTTCACGCCTTTCCCAAAGCAGCCAACGCCGACTGCTCTCCTCCTATTTTCCCCAGAACAAGTGCGGCCAAGAGACCGTTGGCTGAAAGATAACCGGAAGGCCCTGATTTTCCTGAAAAACCTGCAGCCGTGCCTCCTCCAGCGTACAGATTTGGTACCGGGGAGCCATCTCTTCGAATGACTTGCGCCATTTTGTTCACTCTTAGTCCACCCTGCGTATGGAATAAGGCTCCTGTAACTTTTACACCATAGAGTGGTTGTTCAAGTGGATTTCCGAAGTTAGTTCGACCAAGTGGATCCCTGGCATCACCCTTTACAGCGTTTTGAAATGCCTCATGGGTGCGGGCGATTGCCTCAGGCGGCAAGCGAAAGGATACAGCCAATTCCTCGATGCTACCGAATTTTCTTACTGCACCCATCTGGACACATTTTTGGAAGTCTTCATAATCAGCTACGGTATTGTAAATACGCTGGTCGAAGATCTCTACGGCCACCCCTTCTTCCTGCTTCAAAACATCCAACGCATGCTCAGAATAGCCATGGTATTCATTTACGAAGCGCTTTCCCTGCAGATTGACTTGATAGCCACCAAGGCTTATTACGGCCCAAGTTAAAAGCGTGCCGTGAGGGTGAGCCACTGACCCGTGAGCCTGGTACGCACCCATATTTTCTAGCTGCGCCCCAAGCGCTTCGCCCCACAGAATGCCTTCACCGGTATTCCCCTCATGACCGAAGTAATAGGCGTCCTGCATTTCGGGAATGTATTTCCCAAGCATTTCACGATTAGCCCCGAACCCATTTAGAGCAAGAATAACCTTCTTGGCTCTGGCCAAATTCACGCCTACGCCTTCAATCTCAACCTCTGCACCAACTACCGACTTCTCCGAACCCGTTGCGATGAGCCTTTTTGCTGGCGCGTTGTATGCGATATCTATGTTCTCATAACGTGAAGTGGCCTTGAGGAGTTCATTGATCAAGTGAGCCCCTTTCCGTGTTCGATTGGCATGAATGCGGTATTGCGAGTGGCCAGGGTAAAGAAAATCGGTATCCAGTTCGAAATGAATGCCCATGGTTTCAGTTAACCATTTTATCAGTTTTGAGGATTCCCGAGCTACATGCAATGTGAGGGCTGGATCGCTCTCACGCATATTCTTATGCAGAATATCTTTTGCCATCAAGTCAGGGGAATCATCAATCCCTTTCTCTTCTTGCAACCTGGTTCCTGCTGCTGGAAACATGGCTTGGCTGAGAGCAGTATTCCCACCTGCTATCTTTTCTTTTTCTACCAATAACACTCTGGCCCCGTGTTCAGTAGCAGCCAGAGCACTAACAAGTCCACACCCACCGCAGCCGATCACAAGCACATCCACCTCAATATCCCAGGGAATCTTATCAGGATTGTCTACATATGCTACAAGATTATCTCTATAATTATTTGTTACGCTCATTTTGGTTATTCTTTCCTTTAGTATTGAACACAAGAGGCATTCAACTATCTATCATAAGAGCCTAATAATATCATCGAGGAATGAGGCCTCAAGTTTCATGATTTTGCTTCCCAATATTTCCGCCTCCTTTTCAGAAAGGATCTGGGTTGCATTTCCAATGAATTTTTTATGAATCTCTTCCGAGCTGGCCGGGCGCTCCGGCTCGCCTTTGGCAAGGTCGACTCTGGCGGACCAAATTGCATTATTCTTATCTATGATAGTTAGCGTGGCGCCTCTCTTGGTAGGGTACACCTCTTGCCATTCGGTAGTCGCTGCCAGTTTAACCTTGCCGGCAAGCCTTTGTATCTTTTCATCATTCACGGTTTCCTCGGTATATTTGTCAGTTCCTGCGTCCTTTCTTATAAGGGCCAGCGCAACAGAGAAGGGTATACTGAAACGCGCTGCTGAAGCCGTAGTCGGGTGGACGATTCCGGCAAGCCTGACCGCCGCTGGATACGTTTCAACGTTAATCTTTCGAATATCCTCAATATCAATTCCTGAGTCCTCGTTCGCCTTTAGGGCGGCATCTATACAGGCATGGGCGTGGCGGCAGGCAGCGTAAAGTTTAAGATAAACCTTGCAAATCTCAAATTCCTGACCAAGGTCCCGAACAAGCAGATCATGCTCAACCTTATCCGCTACAGCCTTTAAGAAACCATCTTCTCCTTCGAAAATATTTTCCGGACCATGTGCTCCCCTTTGAGCCAATATGCATGATAAGATGCCTGACATGGCTGCCCTTGCGGGATTAATGGGCTTTACCTTGGCGCCCTCAGTCTCATGGTTGACTTGTATCAGGCCTGATGACTGAAGACCAGCCATACCGAAAGCTCCAACGGTTTCATCATGACTCAAACCCATGATATTGGCTGCTGCCGCTGCAGCTCCAAAGGAACCTGCAATTCCTGTGATATGAAAACCCCGATTCAGGCTGGAGGGACTGATTGCCATACCTATTCGAATCATAATCTCGTAACCGACAACTATGCCGGCAATAAATTCCCTAGTGCTCGCTTTTACCAGCTCGGCAGCAGCCATTGCCGCCGGTATTATCACAGTACCCGGATGAAGCGCGGCAAAGCGATGTCCATCATCCATGTCCAGGGCGTGAGCACAGGCAGCATTCGCAAAGGCGGCATTAATAGCAGGAAATTTGCGTTTTGTGTGCAGTATGGTTGCCTCGGGCTTTCCTCCCAACTCTATCATATAGTCAACTACCAGCCGCGGAAATTCCATCATCTCGTAACCAGCCAAAGATACACCTGTCAAATCCAGGATAAGCATCTTGGCCTGGTCGATGATCTTTTGGTCCAAATCCTCGAACCGGGTACGAACTGAAAAATCAGCATATTTAGCGGAAATCGTACTCATACTAAACCTTTTCCCTCTTTTTTCGATGTTGCTCTATGTCGCTTGCAAAGGAGAGCAATGCCTCTGCCCTTTTAAACGAACCATAATCAATCATTTTTCCACCAATAGTCGTGGCGCCCAGGCCTCTGGCTCTTGCCTCTTCATATGCTTTTACGACGGTGTTCGCAAAATCAACATCTTCTTTTGCTGGGGAAAACATCTCATTTACAGGCCCAATGTGACGAGGATGGGTAAGTTGCTTTCCTGAGAAACCCAAAAGCTTAACTTTTTCCGACTCCTTCAGAAGGCCCTCAAGATCAATGACAAGACCGAAAAAAGGCGTGTCAATAGCTTGGATCCCGGCGGCCCTGGCTGCCGTGGCAATGCTGGATCGTGCATAAAGGATCATGGAAAAGTATTCTTCAGGAGAAATTTTTGTCACACCCATCCCTGCCCCCATTTCTCTCGAATAATCACCCGCTCCGAAGCCAACCGCAATAACACGTTCGTTAGCCCCCACAATTTCAGCCAGGTTCATGATGCCTTTGGGCGATTCAATAAGGGCAATAAGCGCAATGCTCCCCTCATCGATTCCTTTCTTTTGCTCCTCTTTTTCCAAGAGCCTATCGACGGCAAAAACATCCTCTTTTGATTCTGTTTTTGCAAGCATAATGGCATCAAGCCCTTGACACACGACATAGCTCAAGTCTGTTTCGGTCAAGCCTGTTTCAAGAGCGTTAACCCTGACCACAACCTCTACAGGAAATCCCTTGAAGAGGACAATGGCGTCTCTCGCAAAAACCCGGCCTGTCTCTTTTTCCGCCATGGGACAGCCATCTTCCAAGTCCAGTATAACGGCATCCGCGCCCTCAGCTGTTGCGTTGGTTATCATTCTCCAGCTATTTGCCGGCACATACAGCATTGATCTTAGCATTCTCGCCATCAAATTCCTCCTGGCTGTTTCCTGAAAACTTTCTGAAGAACAGACCCTATATCTCCCGGCCTGTCTACCACGTGGGCGCCTACTTCCTTTAGTGCATTTATTTTCCCCTCTGCTGTTCCCTTCCCACCTTCGACAATTGCGCTCGCGTGAGAAAATCTCAATCCCGAGGGGAGTCCCTTCCCTGCAATATAGGCAATCAGGGGTTTTGTGTATCCCCCAGATTTGATTATATCCGTGGCCTCTTCTTCCATAACTGTTCCGATTTCTCCAAAATAGACAACACCGTCAGTCCCTTCATCTTCCTGGTAGAGAGGGAGCAATTCAGGTAAAGTAGTCCCTAGAACCGGTTCAGAACCCAAATGGACCGCCGTGCTGATCCCAAACCCCGCGCTGCAGACCGCCCAGCTAAGAGTAGAAGTTTGTCCACCGCTACGGGAAATAACACCAATACGTCCTGGCTTAAACGCAATTCTTGGCAGATCTGAAGAACCGATAAATCCACCTAATCCCCCAAAAGACGCCTTACCAGGGCTCACAACCCCTGCTGAACCCGGGCCGATCAGGCGGATCCCACGCTTCTTTGCATGGGCAATAACTGCAAGGGCATCATGTAACGGGACCCGCTCAACTCGCATTAATACTGTTTTTATCCCTGCTTCAAAAGCCTCGATTACCGCTGTCTTTGCATTGGGACCGGGGACGACTGCAACGGCAGCATCAACTGGCCCCACGGCATCTAAGGCCTCTCTTATGGTATCGTAAACAGGGATGCCCCAAACCTTTTGACCGCCGCGACCTGGAGTCACCCCTACGACGACCCTAGCCCCTGTTTCCAGCATGCGCCGCGCTACGCCCTGCCCGAAACGCCCGGTTATACCCTGTATAAGCATCCGTGTATTTTCATCGATGAGTATCGCCATAGATAGCTCCCTTTTTTTGCCGCTTTCAGGTCCAACACCTAGCTGCTATTTTTTGATGTTGACTACTTACGCACAAGATTGAATGTGATTTTCCGGAAAAGTTGAAGCCTGACTTTCAAGAATATTCCTAAGCCTTTTGCCCCAAAGGAATGTCGATATTTATACAGCCGCTCCCATAACGATGGCAGCTATACTCACAGCTCAGGCACTCGTTATCCAAACGCTTTATTTCATCTGGTTCGGTGACCGCCAGCACAGGTCGGTTGTTCTCTATTCTTAATATATTCCGACCGTATAACCGACAGGCCTTAATACATGCAAATCCACATGAGGGGTTTGGGGTATTCTCTCTTGCAGGGATGCATTGACTGTAATCAATAGAAATCTTGGTTTTTCTGGTTTGGAACTTAAGCTCGCTTTCGGTCATCGCTCCACTACCTCGTCTGTGACTGTTTTTTTTCTTCTTGATAGGCCTTTACCAATGCGTCCACTCGATCCGCAATAAATTCTGTGTCGTAAATATGGTCCCTTCCATACAATTCCCACCTGAACGGCAGATCCTTGAAAGCCTCCCTGATAATTTCGTGGGTCTCCTGCTCTTTATTTCCCGCTATAAGCATGATAACGGGAAAGCCGGGTCTTTTTTCTGCTACTTCTCTAAAAGCCTTTACCAAGGCGTGCCCATGATGCCACTGTTCCTGATTTGCAAGACAGGCACCCATAAGCACATATCCGTCGATGGGTTGAGAGAGTATGCATTTGATCACCATGTAGATCTTGCTGGCGGGAGGGTCGCCGCTGGTATCGGCGTAATTGGCAAGCTTGAGTCCACGCGCCACAAAAGCACTTGCACCCAGCATGGCACCGCCCCCACCTATGCCATGAAAGCCCAGCCAACCTTCACCTTCTATTTTTGGAACCATTTGAGCAAAGTACCCAGTGCCACGATAGTCCCCATCTTCAATACCCCAAGCCTGTTTTTCGAGCTCTGTGGGCGGCCTATCCATGTCGCGGGGTAATGCTATGGCAAGTTCCGGGTGTCGAAAAACAGAATTGTCATCAATAGCCGCGTGACAATCAGCGGCCAAGATTCGCTTGTCCTTGGTCAAAATTAAAGGATTGACTTCAATGCTCCTGGCATCATAGTCTTCAAATGTCTTATAAAGTTTGCAGATAGCGTCGCATAGATCTTCAATAACCTCCTCGGAAAGGCCGTTGCCCTCGAAGGACACTCCCTTTATCATTTGCCTAGCCTCATCAAGGCCAACCCCCTTGAGGCAATCTACATTTAATTGACCCACCCTTTCAGGATTCCTTCCAGCAACGTCTTCTATAGAGCTGCCACCTTCAGAGCTGAATATCAGAACTGGCCCTTTGATTCTATATGAATTACTCACGATAACACCCAGATAGAGTTCTCTGTCCACATCGAGCTGTTCTTCAACGAGGACACTCACTACCTTCTGCCCTCTGATTTCACTGCCTATCAGTTCGCCGGCAGCCTCCTTTGCCTCTTCGGGGCTAATGGCAAATTTGATGCCTCCCGCCTTAAGACGCCCAGTAACCCAAACCTGTGCCTTTATAACCGTCGGTTTTTTAATCTCCTGAGCCGTAATTCGTGCTTCTTCGGCACTCGTTACACACTTCCCTTTCGGGACAGCAATGCCCATTTTTCTTAATATCTCTTTACCTTGATATTCATAAAGTCTCGCCATCAATAACCTCCAAATTTTCTCCTAGGATGTGCGGACGGATTAAGCTGCGTCAACAAGAAACTGAAGAAACCGGAACTTTCAAGAATTCTTAAACACCATCAACTCACTCAGTTCCTTTATATCGTCAAGCTTTTCAAGATTAAAGACCGTTTCGATCAACCGTCTCATGTCTTCATCCTTCATATATTTAGATGCCATCACACTGAATTTATCAATGACCTCCCCATCCGTCATAGGGTTGCGCGCGTGTCCCCGGGGATAGTCTACCCGCAGTTCATATTCCTTACCCTGTTTGGTTTTGATCTTTGATATGCCGGCTGGACGGGCCTTATCCAAGCTGGGGTCACCAATCAAAACAACCTTGTCAATAAGATTACGAACCAGAGGATCGTTGTATTTTTCCGGCGTGAACTGGTCGGGTCCGATTTGGCGGTCTATAATAGCGATGGCTGTAAGATAATAGGAACTGTGGTCAGCTGTTTCCTTGTTCTGTGGATATTTCTTTACTGGATCGCCCGTGTGCTCGGCGCAACGCTTACTGGTAATAATCTTGACCTCTTCCACATCTTCAGGTTTGATATCATGTCTCCTGGTCAGCGTCAGCGTGGCAGTCAGGTGACCATGTGATGAAAAATCAGCGATAATTGACTTTATGCATGTTTCGCGAACAGCAAATCTGTCTCTGAAGGACAATAGGTTATCAATATCGTATTGGCCCCCCATAATCACCTCGACAAAACCGTCGTGTCCCTCAATCATGCCGGAAGGGCCGGTAAATCCCTTTTGTGCCAGTAGTGCAGCCATAATACCGGCATAAGACATGCTAGGGAACCGAATGTTTTTGGTCATGGTATATTCTTCAGCTGGTGTGTCAAGAATTCCCAATACAGCATGGCAGCTTCCAGCTATACCAACCGCACTTTCCATCTGTTCTTCAGTAAGTCCCAGGATATAACCCGCAACCAGGGGCATGATGTAGGCACCTCTTGTATCTCCATTCCATCCCTTTTTTTCCATTCCTGCGCCACGAACACCTTCCAAAAAAGCAAGCGAGAGATCGTAGCCCAAATTGATGGCTGTGATAACTTCTCTCCCTGATAAATGCTGTCGCTCGCACAAAGCAAGAATGGGGGGAATGACCTCGCTAGGGTGATATCCAGTCCGATAGGTCTGATCCTGCAAGATAAAGGCGGTGTCATTGTAGTCCAGGTACCGTACCATAGTCCCATTAGCCAGTGTTGCATTCAGGCATGAGGTTCTCAATCCGCTTCCAATAACCGTAGCTTCACCGGGATGAGCAGCCTCTCTAACGAACTCCTGAATAATCTTACTGGCTTCACTTTCGTAACCCCCTATGGCACAACCCAATGTGTCGAGCATCACGCGCTTCGTCTGGTGAACTGCATCATCGGGCACATCTTGAAAGGTCAGCTTTCTCGCTTGTATTGCCAACTCCAGTGCGACACTCATTTCCAACGTCTCCTGAAATAATGTTCAAAAGGCAATTTGCAACTCGGAGCGATTCCTCTTGTCTAACAATCCAATTTGAATTACTCAATCTGTTTGCTAAATCGGCTCCCAACCCCCCGAGTCCCCCACCTTTTTACGCGTTAGATTCACCGTAAAGAAATATCTATCAGCTCGGTACAGGACAGACACATACTCCACCGGTTTCTTTTTCACGTCGAAAACAATCCTCTCAAGCCTCAGCAAGGGCTCGCCCACTCGAATCTCAAGGAGGCCGGCCACTTCAGCATCAGCCACATCCGCCTCAACCGTTTGAATCGCTTCGGAGACTTTTATCCTTAAATCATCTTCAAGTATCATCAGCAATGGCTTTTCAGCTATTTTATCCAAGTGTACTTTTCTGCCAATGCTGGGAGGTAAGTAGTTTAATACATGGCTAAACGGGCTATTTTCAACGAGTCTGATTTTTTCGAGCCGAAGGGCCTCTTCTCCCTCATCAAGCTGCAGGGCCTCACTTACAGCACTATTAGGCTTCATCCAACAACTTCCAATGACCTTTACATCCGTCTGAATACCCATGTAAATGAGGTCTTCTATCGAGCCACTCAACCTAGGAGAAGTTGGAATCCTGGCATTTTTTGAAACAAATGTCCCTTTTCCCCTTTTACGAACAATGAGGCCTTCTTCCGTCATAATTGCTAACGCGCGACGGACAGTAATCCGGCTGACCTCATACTCTTTGGTCAAAGCCTCCTCACTTGGCAAGAGACCACCTGGACGGAAGTCTCCAGACAAGACCCTTCTCCTGAGAATTGTTGCCAGTTGATAGTAAAGCGGTATCTCTTTCTCTATTAAATTAATGGTGATCCTCCATTACTTTAGAAAACGCCTTTTCATGCTCTCCGTAAATTTGTGCTCGTCTTTTTTTGCCTAGCATCGTCAATGCCCAATTGCTAAGGCAGCCTCTTGATGAGTATTCTAAGCAAGTTTAAGTTGAAAAAATCTCCACCTTATCCTTGTACTTTGTAATGAAGTTTTACCGGCCGCTTAATGTACTCTCCATAACCGGGCTGCCCAATCACCGTGCCTTTTTCAAAGATGACATTACCTCTCAAAACTGTATATTCTGTCCACCCTTTCAACTTCATGCCCTCCTCAGGGCTAAAATCTTGGGCTGTATGAAGGTTGTCGAGTGTCACCTCCTTTTCTTCGTCTATGTCTACAATAGCGAAATCTGCGTCACTACCAACCATTACGGCACCCTTTTTAGGGTACACATTGTGATATCGTGCGGGGGTAGCCGAGCTCAACTCTGCGATTCTTTGGAGCGGCAGTCCCCGCTTATGATACCCTTCAGTGATGAGAATCGGAAACATCAGCGAGGTTCCACCGAATCCGGGCAGGGAGGTCCATAGATCTCCCTTTTTTATTTCTTTTGTTGCACATGCATGGTCACTCAGAATCGTTTTGATGGTTCCATCAAGTACGGATCTCCAAAGATATTCAACATCCTCGCGACTGCGAATGGGCGGATTCACCTTTGCCAGGCGGCCCAGATCCATATCATTGGAGAGTCCCAAATGATGGAGCGTTCCCTCCAATAAAAATTCAATATTATTATAACGGGAAGAAACATCTTTTGCTGCCTCAATGGCCTTTTGGCTACTCAAATGGAGTAAATTGACAGGGCAGTTGGTATGGTTGGCCTCTATTGCTACCTCGTTTATGGCAAGCTCCTCTTGCCATGGTGGTCGTGCATCACTATAGTCCTTCAGAGCATTTCCGCTGGGATGTTCTTTAACCTCTGCGTTAGTCACTCTGATAATCTCGGGGTTTTCGCAATGAACGCTTAGGCTTATCCTTCCATAATTCTTATAAATTTCATTTACCCGGCTCACTTCTTTCATGAATTTGTAGAGGAAACCCAAGTCCACTGGGTTGTCGATCATCAAATAATTCAGGGCATCAGGAGAAGAGCCTGCCAGATTGAGCAATTTATAGAACATATAGTACTTGAAAGTAGAGACCCCGCCTTCTTTCACAAGCCACTCCGTTTCGCTGATATGCTCATCCGTGAAGAGGGCTAAATGGTATCCATAATCGGTTAAGAAGGAATCCCTGGATAGGTCCAGCAACTCCGGGAGGATTTCCTTGTATGGCCCAGTCTTATTGAGATAACTGTGTCCGGTTCTAAAATAGCTCAATATGGTTGTGACACCCCCGGAAGCGGCCGATGTTGATTCGCTGGTCGCATCATCTTTAAATGGCCTGTAGATACCAATATGGAAGTGGGAGTCTACCGCGCCAGGGAACACGAATTTACCGGCAGCATCCAAAACCTTTTCTGCATCATGATTCGCTAAGTTATCAGATAATGCCGCCACCTTTTCTCCTTTGATACCAATATCCATCCTTTTTACACCCACAAATGGAATAACCACACTCCCGCCCTTAATAATTAGATCATAAGTTGGCATATCCCAAACCTCCTTTTGTAAAATGTTAGAAGTACCCTGCAAATCTGCCTTTGGAATGGAGAGTGATTGCGATATCATTTCCCAAAATGAAATTCCTCGGTCTCACAAATCACATAAAATCTGAAATCTGTTTTCCCTTCTGGGCTTCCTTCTTTTGAAACCGGGTTTTTCTCACGCCATTTTCTGGCTTTTTCGAAAGATTCCATAGAATCGTAATGAAGTTCCGCGATTCGATAAAAATTCTCATCCCCCCTGATTGCCCCTTGAACAGTATTCAACACGAGCTTTTTTAGTCCCGGGATCTTCGCCAAGTCCGGTATATGGATTTCCCTTAGCCATTTTTCGTATTCTTCTACTGACATACCTGCCACAATATTGTAGCCGAGAATCGCCTTTACCATTTTTCCTCCTTTGTATTTTCCAATTTCTCATCATATGCTAATTGTATTAATATTATAATGTTATCATATTATATCTGTCAAACTTTTTTTAAGCTCGGTATAGATCAAATGTTTTTCCATTTTCCGGTCGAGAAACATAAAAGGGTGAAGGGGCCATTCCTAATTATTGTGGTGTGGGGATGAGGGGTGGTTGCCCGGGAAAAAGGGGGCCTTTTGAGAAGGCAATAAGGAAGGTTGTTGATAGCCGGAAGAATAATGGTGTTGAGTTCAAGAAAAAGTCTAAAGAAAGGGCTTGCGTTATTTCCCCTGTTTACGGATTTGCCTCTTTGATACTCTCCAGTTCTTCCCATCTCCCGTATGCCTCTTTCAGCTCCTGCCCGAGTTGGTCTATCCTGGCCTGTGCCCGGCTGATCCTCTCTCCCTCCTCCCGGTAGAACTTGGGATCCGCCATCTGTTGAAATAGGCCTTTCTGCTCCTGCTCCAGGCCCTCGATACGCGGCGGAAGGGCCTCCAGTTCCTTGCCCTCTTTGAAGGTGAGCTTCCGGGGCCCATCCTTTTTCCCCCGCCTTTTTTCGGGTTTGGGTTTTGCGGTTGTGCCGGTGCCGGCGGACTCCTTTGGATCGGCCGGCCTGGGGCGCTGGCGGAGCCAGTCGTCATATCCTCCTGCATATTCCCTGACAACACCCCCCGCCTCAAACACCAGTGTGCTGGTCACCACATTGTTGAGAAACTCCCGGTCATGGCTCACAAGAAGGATGGTGCCGGAATAGTCCAGCAGCCGCTCTTCGAGAAGCTCAAGGGTTTCCATATCCAGATCATTCGTGGGCTCGTCCAGCACGAGCACGTTGGAGGGACGCGCAAAAAGCCGGGCAAGGAGCAAGCGATTCTTTTCTCCGCCGGACAGGATGCGCACAGGGCTTTTGGCCCGGTCCGGCGCGAAGAGGAAGTCTTTCAGATATCCGATCACATGTCGATCACTGCCGTTGATCGGGATCATCTTCTTTCCGTCAGCGACATTTTCCTCAACCGTCCTGTCCGGGTCCAACTGCTCACGGAGCTGGTCAAAATAGACCACCTCGAGCCGCGTCCCGGTCCTGACCCGTCCGGCGTTCGGTTCCATATCCATGAGCAGGATCCTGAGCAGGGTGGACTTGCCGATGCCGTTGGGTCCGATAATGCCGATGCGGTCCCCCCGGATGATTTTTGTGGAAAAGTTTTTTATGCAGGGGTTTCCGCCGTAACCATGGGTGATCCCCACTGCCTCGATGACGAGCTTTCCCGTGCGCTCAGCCTCTTGGATCTGTATCCTGGCCGCGCCCCCCTGTCTTCGCCAGGCCTGCTGCTCCGCCCGCATCTTCATGAGGGCACGAACCCTGCCCTCATTCCTCGTTCGCCTTGCCTTGATTCCCTTCCTGACCCACTCCTCCTCCCTTGCCAGCTTCTTGTTGAACCGGCCCCGCTGTGCCTCTTCCGCCTCCAGGGACGCCTGCCTGCGCTCCAAAAATGTCCGGTATCCGCACGCCCAGCTCATGAGCCGGCCCCGGTCCAGCTCAACGATCCGCGTGGCAAGCCTGTCCGTGAACAGCCTGTCGTGGGTGACAAAGATCAGGGTGCCCCGGAACTTCCCGAGGAAGTCTTCTATCCAGACGATGGAGGGTATATCCAGATGGTTGGTGGGCTCATCCAGGAGGAGGATGTCCGGTTCCGCAACCAGGGCCCTGGCAAGGAGGACCCTGCGCCTTATTCCCACAGAGAGTGTTTCAAACCGGACTTTGGCATCCAGAGACAGGCGTGTCAGCACCATTTCGACTTGACGCCGGATTCCCCATCCCGGTTCCGTTTCCGGGTTGGGCCCAATCCGGGCAAGCCCTTCCGCAACCACATCATATACGGACCCGGACAGATCGGACGGCAGCGCCTGGGAAAGACCTGCCACGGTGATCCCCTTCTGAAGGGTGATCGCCCCGCTGTCAGGTTCGATCTTGCCGCTTATAAGCCGCAGCAGGGTGGTCTTGCCTTCCCCGTTGCGCCCCAGAAGACAGACCCTCTCCCCCTTCTCCACCTGCAATGTCACCCTATCCAACAGGGGCGGCCCGCCGAAGTGGATGCTTACATCTTGTAGATTCAGAATGGCCATATGTTTTTGGAAACGCGATTCACGAAAACGATACCATATCATCCGGTCCGGATATAGATGTCCATGGAATTAGACGATCAAAATTCCAGGAGGCCCTTCAATGATCTCACCTACAGAAACCGCCGACTGCACCCCGGCGGTGGAGAGTGCGGCCACAAGCGCTTCAGCCTCGGTTTTCGGCACCGAGAACAAAAGGCCACCGGAAGTTTGGGGATCGAAGAGCATTTCCTCTTCAATGGGTGAAAGGGACGCCTGGATCTCCAATTTTTTCCGGACCATCAACCGATTTCCCCGATTGCTGCCGGTGGTTTCGCCTTTTCGGTACATATCAATTGCACCGGGATACAGCGGCAGATCCGAATACCTCAAAATAGCCCTGGAGTTGCTCCCAAGGGCAACCTCAAGCAGATGGCCGGCTATTCCGAAACCGGTGATATCCGTGCAGGCGTGGAGTTCGAACCTTAGTGCGGCTTCCATGGCCGGACCGTTAAGGCTCGCTACGGAAGGAAGTACCTCACGCTCAACGTCCGGGAAACCCATCTTGCCGGAGCGGACGGCGTTGAATAAAACGCCTGTGCCGAGCGGTTTCGTCAGGATCAAGGCATCACCCGGCCGTGCACCGGCGTTGGTGACGATACGGTCCGGGTGGATGATGCCGTTTACACAAAGACCGTATTTGGGCTCTTCATCGTCCACGCTGTGCCCTCCAGCGAGGCAGGCACCTGCTTCCACCACCTTATCATGGCCGCCGCGGAGAATTTCCTTCAGCACTCCCATATCAAGCAGCTTTGAGGGAAACATCACAACGTTCAGGGCCGTCAGGGGGCGGCCTCCCATGGAGTAGATGTCCGAAATGGCGTTCGCGGCCGCTATCTGGCCGAACCAGTAAGGATCATCCACCGGCGGGGTGATGAAATCGATCGTGTTGATCATGGCGATCTCATCGCTGAGCCTATACACCGCTGCATCGTCGGAAGTCTCGATACCGACCAGCAAATTTGGATCAGAGGGTGGAACCAGCCCTGCAAGTGCGTCCGACAGATCCGTCGGACCGATTTTTGCCGCTCACCCGCAGGTGCGGGCAAGCCCCGTGAGTGTCTTTTTTTTAAAAAATGACACGAGTCGTTTCTCCAGTTTGATTATCCCCTATCTGAAGTAGGCTGAGTGCTTAAGATAAGCGTACCGCTAGGAATGCAAGTTGCGTGTCGGCCTCGATTCCGCGCCTGGCGCCATCCGGCACGATCCCCGTCGCACCGGCATGAACCGCAAAACTCTCATCTCCTACGATCATACGGCCGGACCCTTCCAGTTTCACCAATACCTGGGGTTTCGGTCCTTCCTCTGAATAAGCCACGATTTTTTCCAATCCGGATATAGCGTTTCTTGGGTCATTACGAAACTCCTTCCCCTATAGCGGGGACACTATACTTGACGGAATCATAAAAAGCTAATGAATGCCGCTTGAGGCATAAACCAGCTTCCAAGGAGATCGTTTCATTCACCAGGGCTCAGGTTCTCCTCCACTTCGTTCTGCATAGGCTGCCGCTTGAGGCATAAAACAGCTCTTTATAAAGTCATCATACTTATTTCTTGATCAAGAATGCAAGAAGTTCCATAATGCGCATCATGGCACAACCGCAAGAATTGTGGTATGGGATTACCCGCATCTCATCACCCGGCCGGGTAACCGCCGCCGGAAAAGGTTCTTTTCTGAGGATGACTACCAGGCCTATATCAAACTGATGGGCACGGGTGAAGGAAGAACGGAGCGGACATCTGGGGCTCCGGAACCGGGACCGAACCTGAGATAAATATGGTGTCCCTGGAATATTTATGCATTATTCAAACGATTCAGACCAAGCGGAACGTGAAGACCGCAGGGCACCCAATGCACGTCTGCTGAAATTGGCTTTGACGGCCTTGGGAATCGTCTACGGAGACATCGGGACAAGTCCTATCTACGCTGTCCGGGCATGTTTCCGCGAAGGCGGAGGGCTTTCCGTCACAACAGACAATGTTCTGGGAATCCTTTCACTGGTATTCTGGTCCCTGGTTCTTGTGATCTCCCTGAAGTATCTGACCTTTGTCATGCGTGCCGACAACAGGGGCGAAGGGGGTATACTGGCCTTGGGTACGCTGGCGACAGGGACAAAAGGAAAGAGTCACTCAACCACCCTTCTCCTCGGCATGCTCGGGCTGTTCGGCGCCGCCCTGCTCTATGGAGACGGCATGATTACCCCGGCCATTTCAGTCTTGAGCGCCATCGAAGGTCTCACCGTAGCCACCAATTTCTTTGAACCATACGTGATACCCATATCTCTTGTCATTCTTACCTCGCTTTTTTTGTTTCAACGTCGAGGCACAGCAGGAATCGGGGCAATTTTCGGACCCGTCATGATCCTATGGTTCATTGTGATGGCCTTATTGGGTATCCGCTCCATTCTGCATGAACCGCAGATCCTCGCCGCCGTTGACCCCGGATATGCCTTCGAGGTGTTTTCCAGAAACGGATGGCGCGCTTTCACGGTCCTCGGCACCGTATTTCTCGTGGTGACCGGCGGAGAGGCCCTTTACGCGGATATGGGTCATTTCGGAAGACGCCCCATACTCCTGGGCTGGTTCAGTTTCGTATGCCCGGCACTCCTGCTGAATTACTTCGGTCAAGGGGCACTGCTTCTCCGGGACCCGCAGGCAGTGAACAACTTGTTTTACAGATTGGCCCCGGGATGGGCCCTTTACCCCCTTGTGGTCCTTAGCGCTGCTGCGACGGTCATAGCTTCCCAGGCAGTGATTTCAGGTGCCTTCTCTTTGACGCGTCAGGCCGTGCAGCTGGGTTACTGTCCGCGACTTGCCATCCTGCATACCTCTTCGGAACAGGTCGGGCAGGTGTATGTACCGAGCGTGAACTGGACCATCTTTGCGGGGACCATTTGTCTGGTACTTGGATTCAGACATTCCAACAACCTCGCGGCCGCATACGGCGTTGCGGTATCCGCCACCATGGTGATCACCACGGCTCTCATTTTTTTCGTTGCCCGCCACCGTTGGCACTGGAGTCTGCCCAAGGCCTTCTGCATCAGTGCGGGCTTTCTTCTCATCGATTTGGGCTTTTTCAGCTCGAACGTAACGAAGATCCCTTCCGGTGGCTGGGTTCCTCTGTTGATCGCCTCCCTTGTCTTTTCCCTGATGACGACCTGGAAAATGGGACGCAAGCAATTGAAAAAAAATCTCGACGCACGGGTGCTCCACATCAACGACTTCCTCCATAATGTGAGAGACAAGGAACCCGTGCGGGTTCCCGGAGTGGCTGTTTTCCTCGGAGGCAACCCATCGGGTACCCCTGGAGCCCTTATCAATAATTTCGAACACAACAAGATCTTGCACGAAAAGGTGATTCTGCTGCACGTAGCCACGCAGGAAATTCCCTATGTACGGGTCAATGAACGGGCTGCCGTGGAGCCTTTAGGGGACGGGTTTTACCGGGTGACACTGCATTACGGCTTCATCCAGAGCCCCAATATTCCCATCGCCCTTGCCAGACTCGACTTAGAGGGAGAGAAAATCAGGACGGATGAAACCACCTACTTCCTGGGCCGAGAAAGGCTACTCATTACCAAAGACCCCGGCATGTCCAGCTGGCGCAAAAAACTCTTCGCCTTTTTGTCCACAAATGCCGGAGATGCCACAACATTCTTTCGAATTCCTTCGGAGCGTGTCGTTGAACTGGGCGTACAGGTTGAATTCTAGTAATCCGGATCATGGGAAGAATCCGCAAGATTGCCTAAATTGGTTGCCAAAAAGTGGTAACTTGTTACACCTTTTACTGGTACTTATTTACACACTTCATGTCTTGTCTCTCAATTAGCTGTGTTAACTTGCTGATATCTATACAAGTTGTGCCAATAATCTTTGTGGCATGAATGTTGCCAATATAAACCAGTGGATAAAGGTATTTTCTCTCAGTAATTTTCGGTTAGGAACTTACTGAATTAATACAACATATTTCTTTTGAGAAGACTGTGCAGACAAACATAAGTACTACAAGAGCTCTTGTACCCATTTATGCCATACCGCCGGCCTTGCCAATCCAGGGGCATGAAACCCAGGGACGCTTGAACGGCTCCGAAAGGCGGAAGGATGGTGTCGTGTTCATAGGGCGCGAATTCAACAGGGTCAAGGCACTTTACGGTTCTTCAGGTCGAATGGAAAAAGCCACCTGGCGCACCGGAAATCTGATAGACATCCACGCGTAATGACCCTGTCTTTTCTTTCTACTTCTGCCATGAACCCAATTCCATGAGTTTGCCATGTTACGCCTGCCAGTCCTAACGAAATCCATTTCCTCGAAATTTTTCACTACGATAAGAAGGCGGTAGTTCAGAGAAGCCTCACTTCTCAACCTGTGGAACATTCCTTTCCTGTTTTTAAAAAGCTCATGTTCCAATTTGATAAAATCACTCTCATAATGTTTGCGGTGACCTTCTTTGCGTGGGGAGTTTCTTAGCGATTGCAAGAATAGGTCGAAATGTGATAATGGTCTCCCCTTTCCCGGATGGGAGGAATCTTTCGGTGTCCACTTCGGGAGACGGTGTGTTGAGTCAACATTAACCGTGGATTGGGTAAGAAAATCATGCCGGAAATCTATGCGATATGCATCCTCTTCGGTGTCGGTACGATTGCAGGATTCATGAACGTAACTGCGGGGGGAGGATCGACATTAACCCTGCCCACCTTGATTTTTCTGGGGTTGGACGCTGCCCTGGCCAACGGCACCAACCGTGTCGCCATCATCGTTCAAAATATGGCGGCGGTCTATTCATTTAAGAGAGAGAAGTATCAGCAGTTTCATCTCAGCCTGAAGCTTTCACTGTTCACCTTGCCGGGCGCGATAGCGGGGGCCTTCATTGCCGTTAACATCAGCAACACCCTGTTTCAGAAAATCTTGGGAATCGTGATGATCGGGATCATCCTGTCCATGATCATTCCCCGATCAAAGCCCTCGCTTGATAACACCAAAGATAAGAAAATCAGGTGGACGGTTGCTCTCTCCATGATACTCATAGGCTTTTACGGTGGTTTCATTCAAGTCGGTGTGGGGTTTCTGCTCATGGCCGCCTTGAACTACCTCTTGAAATTCGACCTGGTGCATGTCAACATGCACAAGGTATTCATCATTCTCGTCTATACCGCTCCGGCTCTCCTGATTTTCATCATAACCGGAAATGTCAAATGGGCTCTGGGATTGAGCCTGGCAGCCGGCAACGCGCTCGGTGGCTGGTGGGCCGCCAAGGCCTCTGTCAAAAAGGGAGACAAATTGATCCGAACCGTCCTGATCGCCGCCATTCTCGTCATGTCGCTCAAGTTGTTGAGCGTGTTTTAAACCCGTCGTCTTCTTTCTGCAATTTGACCTCATTAGCTATGAGCATGACTGGGGCCGAATATGGGATCCCAAGTTTGATGAAGAGGACCTGAAGCGGGTGAAGGAGAAGTGCCTGCCCTATTGCTCTTCCACCTGCTACTTTACCATGGGCCACTATTACAATCTGCATCATCTGCCGGAATGGATCGGGAAACATATCCGTGTGGGCTAGTATCCCAGGGGGAACACTACTGATCTCTTGAACAAAAATGCAAGAAGGTCCACATTCCGAATGATGGCAAGAATCGCAGGAATTGTGGCACCGCATGATTCGCGTCACATCACCCGGCGGGCAGGAGGCTTTCTTTGACTTATCGCCTCTCCGACCGAACCGGAGATAAGTATCGGTTCCCGAAATCAGAGGGAGCCGTCCAATTGGTCCGCTACGGCCTCCCGGCAGTATTTGCAACGCTGCGCGCCCCTGAAAAGGGGTTTGCCACAGCCAGGGCAGTGGTACCGCTCACATTCCGAACGGGCTCATTCCAAGCTGCCCTTTTCATCCCCAAACTCGGCGACTTTGGCGCGCCACGCGGGAATGGCTCGTTTCATCACGCGGCGGCCGGTGGCAAGAGTGAAGGTCTCGATGAGCGGGCACGGCCAGTCTTCACACTGATGGCAGCTATAGTATCCTTTTGACTTGATGCAATTCCTTATGGTGCACGTTTGACAGAATGTGTAAAGGGTTTTGGGGGGGTCAGGCTGCATGCACCCCCTGCATTCCGTGTCTTCGGGTCTGGATCCGTAGAGGTTCCCGAGGATGCCCTTGAATTTTTCATTTCCGTCCCGGGTAGCGATATAGACGCCGCAAACCCCGCAATAGAGCCCGCAAGGCGCCATGATGTCTTTGTTCCCTATTTCCTCGTCGGTCCACCCTTCCATGCGCATTCCTTTTTTTTCCGAGTCCAGTATTTGATGACTTCGCAAAAAGTCATCATCGTGCCCATGGACGGGCACGCAGATCAATGGGTTGTGTTGTAAACCGTTGACTTGTAAGGAAACCGAAAATCACATTTTTCGGTTTCCGTTAGTAAAAAGTCTACGGACGGACTTTTTACGGTTACAACAGTATTTGGATGAATTCAGCAATCTTCCACGTAACGCGGTAAATCCCGAATCGTCGGGACCTGGTGGGTAAGGCGCTCGAGCCCTAAATCTAACTCAAGTCGGTCAAAAGTTCTTGTAAATCCTTGCGAGAGGTTGCCCTGGGGTCTTGAGTTCCAGGTCGTTGAAATAGCCGTATGGGGTCTGGATGGTTTCATACCCTGCATCCTGAAGACGGTTCTGTGCACGATCCAGGAGGGCCTTGGCCGGCGAGGGATCGGCCTTTTCTTCGGCCAGGTGTGAGAAGGAGTGGAGGATGACCCGGTGAATCTCCCATTTCCGGGCCAGCCACTTGGCATTTTTGACCAGCTTCGTCTCGGCCGAACTTCCAGCCTCCACATCACCGGGCTCCACGTGAATAAAGGCCACTACCACCTTTTCGTGTTCTTCGGCAGTTGGTTGAGGTGCATCTTCCTGGGTCTGCAGGGTGGGTTTCCACGCAAACCGGTCACAGTACCAGAACAATACACGCATGATGGTGTCTTCCCCTCCCTCTTAAATGATACTTCTACACGTTTTAGAGACTCAAGGCAAGTCCAACCCGGCGTCCCTGGTCCACAATCAAAGCATTCCCCCGCTGGGCGCGATCTAAGGAGCTGGCTGCCGGGAGCCACGATTTTCTTGAAACTCATCAAGACCGTAGCACTTGACATGAGGGAGTTTTTGTATCATTCTTCCTATAGAGAACATGCTTTTTCCAACTCAACCAGCGCAGCGACAGCTTTCCGCGGACGAAGCTTGACAGATCTCACCGCAAGGTTGTAAAGCCTGATAGGCCGGCTCTTGAGGAAACAAAGCCCTGTGACCTTATTAGAGTGTGGTGTTTTGCGATCACGGCCTTGGAAGAACGGATATCCCGCCATCCGACGTATCCATCCTCCATAACCTGTTCGAGCAGATCTATTTGGAGGAAAGGAGTTGATCATGCCCAACAAAAAGAAAAAGCCTGAATCCGTAAGCTCGGGGTCTCCGCCCAATTCACCAGAAGAGAAAAAAACCGCTTCGCGAAAGAGGGCACCTGTAAAGAAACTATCCCGAGCTGCTAGAGCGAAGAAAAAGCCGATCGGATTTCCCATCGTCGGCATGGGGGCTTCGGCAGGGGGGCTGGAGGCCTTTCAGAAGTTTTTCCAGAAGGTGCCGGAAGATCCAGGCATGGCCTTTGTTGTCATCACCCATCTCGATCCTACCCACGTCAGCATGATGTCCGAACTGATACAGAAACATACCCGATTGAAGGTGGCCCAGGTGAAAGACGGGATGAGGATTGAAAGGAACTCTGTCTACGTTATCCCGCCGGACAAGGACATGGGCATTATGAACGGAACACTGTTCCTGGCAAAAGCGAAAATTGGATCAGGGCCCCGGGCGCCCGTGAACTTATTTCTGCGGTCCCTGGCGGAAGACCAGGGCGATAAGGCCATCGCAGTCATCCTCTCCGGGATGGGGATGGACGGCACCGAGAGTCTGAAGGCGATCAAGGGAAATCTGGGGATGGTCATGGTCCAGAACCCTGCCACTTGCAAATATGACAGCATGCCCAGAAATGCCATAGCTACCGGCCTGGTCGACTATATCCTGGCACCGGAAAAGATGGCGGAAAGGCTCAAGGCATATGCGAATCGTTCTGTTCTGAAACCGGTGCCGACGTCCCGGTCGTACGAGGAAATACCAGCCAATACACTCCAGAAAATCTACATGCTGCTTCGATCCAAAACAGGACACGACTTCTCGATGTACAAGGAGAACACGATCGTCCGGCGTCTTCAGAGGAGGATGGACGTCCACCAGATCGACGGCATCTCGGATTATCTTGTTTATCTTAACCAGAGTGTGAAGGAGGTGAAAGCCCTCTTCAAAGAACTGCTGATCGGAGTGACCAGCTTTTTCAGAGATAGCGATGCCTTCGAGGCCCTCAAAAAGAAGGCCCTTCCCCAGTTGCTCCAGGAAATGCCCCATAACCATGATCTGCGCGTCTGGGTCCCCGGATGTGCCACGGGTGAGGAGAGCTATACCCTGGCCATGGTGATTCAGGAATGCATGGATGAGCTGGAAAAGGAACTGCGTGTCCAGATCTTCGCTACGGACATCGATGATGATGCCATTGGCAGGGCGCGAGCCGGTTTTTATCCCGGAGATATCTCAGACGACGTCACTCCCGAACGCCTCGAGAAATTTTTCGTCAGCATGGAGAACGGGTATCAGGTCAACAGGAAGACCAGGGAAATGCTTGTTTTTGCAGCTCAGAGTATCATAAAGGATCCTCCGTTCA